>CAMAZK010000013.1 GCA_945863205.1 Akkermansia muciniphila
CGATAGGCGCTCTCGTGCTTCCGTTATGTTTTTCTCGTGAGAAACCGTTTCAGACTCTAGGGCGATTCGTAGCTCATCGAAGAATGTTTGCGAGATTCCACCGGAGCCTGACAACTGCCACGGGTTGAATTCAAGTAATGGCAACTTCCTCCGGCGTTGCTTCAAGGTCGCCAAAACAAGATTCTTTAACGAGGTTTTACCCGTTCCCCAATCTCCATAGAGACCGATCACCAAGGAACTCTCTCCATCCCAAGCGGAAATGTCATTTGCCAAGCGCTTGGCAAACTCATTTCTACCCAATTTGTCTTCGGGTAGTTTGGTTATTGGTTTGTCAGACGAGTATCGATGCTGCTTTTTGCGGCTCATGGCGATCTTGTCGGTGTGCCCCGACTAAGCTGTCGTGTAAACCTCCGCCCCAGCTTCCACGAATTCTTTCGACTTCTCTTCCATCCCGCGCTGAAGCGCTTCTTCCTCGGAGATGGCTTGTTCGGCGGCGTATTTGCGGACGTCTTCGGTGATGTTGCTGAACCTGCCTCCACTCGGCAAGTTCACCCTACGGGCAGCCTGGCGGCTGGCTGCCTCGCCTCCGATCCCTCGGCTCGGCGCATGGTGCAGGAAGTGGGGGAAGTACATGGAAAAGCCGGTGGTTACTTGGTTTGGTAGGTAGTGGCCTGCTCAAACAACGAATCCACCGTTTCGCCTGCGAAGAGGGCTTGGCGTTCTTGGGTGTAGTCTCCTTGGCCGACGTGCCAGATGGAGAGCAGACGGGCCACTTTGTGCGGAGGCAGATTCTGCTGGAGGATGCGGAGGGCTTCCCCGGTGAGCTCTTGTTCGGTTTCGATGACGGCACTCATGGTGTTTGTTGGAAGGAGGCTACGACGAAGTCGGCGGGGTTCAAGAGGGGGATGGGGCCCTGGTAGCGTTTGCGGAGGTAGCTATATAGGTCGGAGAGGGCTGAGGCGACGGATGGGGCCTGGGAGCGATGCGTGGGGTGGTGGAAACGGATCGGACTGACGGGGCCTGTGCGACGTAGTGGGCGAAAGGCATCAGGCAACGGGTGGTGTCAGTCTTTTGGGCGATGAGGGGGCTTCGGGGGGCTGGGACGGTTGCTTCTTTCGGTAGTCGAGGCGGGCTTTGGTCATCTGCTCGCGGATGCCGCTTTTTTTGACGAAGTCCTTCTCCAATCTCCGGCGCTGCTGGTCGAGAAGGCAGTTGGGCTGATGGATGAGGCAGAGGGCGATGTTGGCGAGGACCTCGGGTGGACGGGTGTCCATGGCCTGGCGATAGGTCTCGTAGCTCTCGCTGGGGGTGCGACCGAGTTTGCGGGACGGCGGTGGAGGCCTGCAGTCGAACCTTACGCCGCGGGCACCTCGCGGCTGGCGAGGGTGTGGGCGAAGGGGCTGGTGGAGGCGAGATTGTACTGTCGAATCGCGGTGGCCCAGAAGGGGGCGAGTTCGTGATCGGCGGCGCTCCAGAGGCGGTAGTGCAGATTGGTGACGGTGTCGGTGTCGTGCATGAGGGCCTTCAACTCCTGCGCGTTGAGCGCCTGCGGGCCTTCGGTGATGAGGCGGTGGCCGATCCGGTCGAGGTAGCTGCGGGACACGTCGATGGTGCGGCGGCGGCGCAGGAGGCTCACGTGGAGGCCGTTGACGTAGGGGTCGAGGCAGACCTGCAGGAGGCCGTAGTGGCGCTCCAGCTCCGGGGCGAGCTGGATGCGGTCTTTGATCTCCTCCAGGTTCTCCTGCATGGTTTTGAGCACGGTGGGCGGCTCGTGCTCCTCCGGCGTGAGGAAGAGGCCGAAACGCCGCCCGCTGCGGGAGCCGGAGACCAGCGCGGCGACGAGCACGGAGACGACGAGGGAGAAGAGGATGGGGCTGATCCAGATGAGGAAGGCCTTCGAGACAAACCAGCCGAGTGTGGCCCAGGCGATGCCGAGCAGCGTGACGCTGGAGAAGGTGATCAGGATTTCAGCCCAGTTCAGGCCGCCATCCGTCTTCCGCCGCTGGGTGACCCAGTTCACGCTGCGACCGATGACGGTGTAGATGACGAAGCGGGAGTGGAAGACCATGAGCACGGGCGCCATGAGGGTGAAGACGACGGTGTCCAGCACGCTGCTGACGAAGGTGAGGAGGCGGAGCTTCAGCGGCTTGAACATGCGGCCGGTGATGACCTCGTCGAGCAGGATGACGGTCTTCGGGAGGAAGATGAGCATGGCGGTGAGGCCCAGGAGAATCTCCTCCGCCAGCACGGCCTGCGGATCTCCGTGCGGCGTGGGCGTGGCGGCGAGGAAGGTGGCCAGCGCGAGGAAGAGGAACCAGAGCAGGGAGCTGACGTAGCTGAGGATGCCGTGGATGAAATTGACGCGGCTCATGGGGTGCCAGCCTTTGGCAAAGACGAGCCAGAGGTGCTGGATGTTACCCTGGCACCAGCGGCGGTCTCGCTTCAGCATGTCCACGAGCGTGGGCGGCCCCTCTTCGTAGCTGCCGCGGGTGGTGGGCAGGAGGCGCACGGCGTAGCCTGCCTTCCGCATGAGTGCGGCTTCGACAAAGTCGTGGCTCAGAATGTGGCCGCCAAAGGGCGCATTGGCGGGCAGCGGAGGCAGGGCGCAGTGCTCGATGAAGGGGGCGAGGCGGAGGATGGCGTTGTGCCCCCAGAAGTTCGCCTCTCCGCACTGCCAGTAGTCGAGCCCGGCCATGAAGGGCGGACCGTAGAGTGCCTGGGCGTACTGCATGACGCGTCCGAGGAGCGTGTCAGCGGCGATCTGCTTCGGAAAAGTCTGGATGATGCCGATGCCGGGATTTTTTTCCATGATGCGCACCATGCTGGTGAGCAAGGCGCCGGACATGAGGCTGTCCGCGTCGAGCACGACCATGTAGCGGTAGCGCTTCCCCCAGCGGCGGCAGAAGTCGCTGACGTTGCCGCTCTTGCGGTTGATGGGCTTGCGGCGTTTGCGGTAAAAGATGCGACCGAAGGCCTGAAGCTGCCGGCAGAGCTCGAGCCAGGCGGTTTCCTCCTCGATCCACTGGCTGGCTTTGTCGGAGTCGCTGAGGATGAAGAAGTCGAAGTTCGCCGACTGGCCGGTGGCCTCCAGGGAGAGGTAGATGGAGCGCAGGCCCTCGTAAACACGGGTCACGTCCTCGTTGAAGACGGGCATGATGATGGCGGTGCTGGCCTCAATGGGCTGCTCGTGATCGTCAACACTGAGGGTGAGCCAGAGATCGAGCGGGTCGGGCTTGGAGCGGTTCATCAGCCAGACGCCGAAGAGCGCCGTCCAGAAGCCGACGTTCAGCTGGTAGTAGAGCGGGATGAAGACCAGCAGCAGCGCCCACTCGGAGAGGCGCATGCCGTTTTCCGACAGAAAGATGAAGGAGAGCCACGCGCCGACGATGGTTCCCAGGCCGACGAGGGAGAAGAAGGTGGCGCGCCGCGTGCGTGAGATGCGCTTCGGCGGCATGCCGGCGGTCATCGCGATGTTCGCGGTCTGGCTGCCGATGGGGGCGCTCATGCGAAGAGGGAGTAGAGATAGCCGAGCACGCCGAAGATGATGAGCAGCAGCACGGAGTAGCGCAGGATCGGATGACGGCCGAGGCGGTCGAAGGTGTCCTCCGCGACGTCGGGGATGAGGCCGAGGTCGATGTCTCGCGGTGTCATTTTGCTGACCTGCATGCCTGGGCCGGAGGTGCGCAGGGCGGAGCGCATGGCCTCGCCCATGTCTTCGGGCATGTTTTCCTCATCAAGGAAGAACTGCGGCCAGCGGACGGGACCGCCGGCCAGGTGAAAGCCGAGGCGGCCGGTGGCTTCGAGCTGCGCCTCGCTGAGGTTCATGTCGCTGTAGATCCTGCCGAACCACTCCAGCAGCATCAGCCGCGCCTGCTCGATGGCGTGCGCCGTGGGGGCGCGGCCGGGATCTTTGGCGTGCGCTTCGGCGGCCTTCCGCAGGGTTTCGAGGATGAGCTGGGTGCGCCGGATGCGGTTGTGCAGATTGTAGGCGCGGAAGTAGTCGGCGAGGCGGGCGTAGGCCTCGTTCCATTCCTCCTCGGTGCCCGTTTCCGGGGCAAACTGGATGTTCAGTGCCTCCATTGATACATCCAGCGTTCGGAGACGACTTTGGCTCCGTCCTTGAGCTCGCAGGTCAGTTCCAGCAGCTTCGTGCTCTCCGGCACGTCGAGCTTGAAGAAGGCGCGCCAGCCGCCCGTCTCGGAGTTTTTCATCACGCGCTGGTCGATGACCTTGGCCTCGCCGGCGGCGTGGGCGACTTCGATCTGCGGGAGCCACGCTTCGTCATGGCCTGCCGTGGCCGCACCGGGCGCGAAGTCGATGACGTAGAGATGATCGTCGGAGTCCATCACGAAGCCGCGCCGCGTGGCGGCGACGCGGCAGAGATCGCCCGGCAGGTGCTCATCGAGCCAGGAGAGCTTGTATTCGAAAGCAAGCGGCTCGGCAGGGGAGGCAGGCAGCTTGTCCGGCTGCCACATGGCGACGATGTTGTCCCAGGTCTCCTCCCCGGTCGGCAGTTCCACGAGGGCGACGGAACCGCTGCCGAAGCCGCTGACCGGCTCCACCCACACAGCGGGGCGCTGGTGGTAGCGGGCTTCGAGGTCCTCGAAGTTGCCGAAATCGCGATCCCGCTCCGCCAGGCCGAAGCCTTTGAGCTTGTCCACCTGGATGAAACTGAGGCGCAGATCCCGGCCGACATCGAGCGGACGCCAGATGGACGGCCCGCCTTCGATCTCCACCTGCAGGCCGTCGGAGTCGTGCACCTCCGGGCGGAAGTCATAGGGTTTCGGATGCGAGTTCTCGCCGAACCAGAACATGCTGGAGAAGGGAGCGATGCCCAGCATCGTCACCGGCCGGCGCAGGTAAACGGCCGCTTTCACCTGCATCGTGGTGGTCTTTCCCGGCGTGGATTCAAAACGGTAGGCGCCAGTGATGCTCGGCCCGTCGAGCAGGGCTAGCAGGTTGAAGCCCGTGTCTCCCGGCTTCGGCGGCTCGAACCAGAAGTGCGTGAAGTCGGGGAACTCCTCCGGCTTTCCGCCGACCGTGTTCACGGCGATGCCGCGGGCGGAGATGCCGTAGCCGAGCTCCGTGGTCACCGCCCGGTAGTAGCTCGCGCCCATGAAGACCATGAACTCAAAGCGGCGCTTCAGAAATGACTCCGGCGCCAGAACTCGGAAACCGGCATAGCCGGGCGGATTGATGACCTTTTCCGGCACCTCCAGCGGACCGTAGTCGAACTGGCCGCGGTCGAAGGGCACCGGATGCGTTTTTTCACCCAGGGTGAAGAAGCCGACGGGCTTCTTGAACATCCACCCGGGATGGAAGAACTCGACGCGGAAGCTGCCCTCCCCGCCGCCGAAGAGCGCTTTGTCCTCCCGAAACCGGATCTGCCGGTGCCCGTCGTAGGTCAGGCCTTCGAAAAAGGGATCGAGCTTTTGCGACGGGGCTTTGTAGGGCTGCGCCGCCATCTGCGCGGCGAGAGCCTGGAGACTGGCAAAATCCGTGACATCGGCATGGCGCATGTCCGCCGCATTCACGGCGTGGCCTGCGAGGCAGGATGTCAGGATCGTCGATCCTGCGAGGAGATGTCTGATCATAGGGGAGTCGATCGTGACTGGCGGATTAGAGTGCAGCAGGGTTTCGGACAGTCAACCGCCGCTCCCATGCCAGCATTGACGCATTTCGCGTCAAACCGCGTTCACATCCTTGTTGTAGAAGACCTTCACATACTTCATGCCCTTCTGGTCGTCGTAGCCGCGCTCGAGCTGCGGATCGGCGGCGCCGACTCCGGGCTTGATGTGGATTTCGACGCCGGTGTCCAGCTTCAGCACGGCGGCGATGCGCTTTTTGGCCTTGGTGAGGTCTTTTTTGGAAATCTCGAAACTGGTGTCCAGCGGCTGCCCCTGCTCCTCCTCCATCCGGGCGCGATGCTCGCCGAATTGGGCGATGGTTTCCGGGTCCTTCAGCACCTCCTGCTCGAACTCATTGAGCTCGAACTTTTCCCGGTCCTCGAAGTAGTCGAGCGCGGCATTGGCGGCGTTGGCCGTTTCCCACGGCGGCGTGTCATCCTCGGCGGCGGCTGCGGCGGATTTTTGCTCCTCGAGAAAGGAGACCGCCATCTTCGCATAGGCGTTTGTGAGGAAGGCGGCGTCCGGCACGGCTTCGACGCCGAGGAATTCGCGCACCCAGAAGCGGGTGTCACCGCCTCCGCGGTCGAAGGTGAGGACGTAGTGGCCTTTCTCCTGCCAGAAATCGAGGATGAGGCAGCCTTTGTCGATCTTGTCGGGATTGATGCCGTGCTCGGTGGCCAGGCGGAGATCGCCGTTGCGGGTGGTGATGGTCAGGAAGGGCGTGACGCTGTCGGACTTGAGGATGCAGAGGCCGTTCACGAGCTCGCCCTCGATGTGGATTTCCTTCAGCAGGGCGATGCACAAGTCGCCCGCCTTGATGTTCGGGTGGTTCGACTTCGCGTAGAGGCGCTGGGCGATCTCGACGCCTTTGGTCAGCAGCATGTCCTCGTCGGCAAAGATCGCCTTCGCGCAGTTGCTGATCTCGTGCTGGTCCAGGGACGCGTGGTGGGTGAAGCGGTGGCCGATGACGTTTTTGAAGGGCTTCAAGAAGATCGCGGTCAGCGGCTCCTGCTCCTGTTCGGCGATTTCGAAGAGCTCCTTCGAGGTTTGCAGCGGCTCCTGGCGCTGAGGGTTGCCGATTTTGGCAAGGACGGCCTTGGTGGCGGTGGCGGTGTTGAGGCGAAGTTTGACGGACATGAGGGGTGCCGAGGGTAACGAGCCACGCGAACACGCAAGAGCATTTCACGTCTGCTTGCGCCCGGCCCGGCGCCGGGCGAGGTGCGCCGCCTCATGAATGACGACATCCCACCCGCATCGCGCCCCTGGCTCGTGCGCATCCCGGAGATTTTCGCAGCGATCGCGCAGGAAATCCTGCGGCGCTTCGGCGCGCAGACGGCCACGCGGCTGGGCCTGGACTTTTATTCCATCAAGACGGGCACGCCGGAGGCGGTGCGCGATTCGGACGCGGCCAAATTCGCCCGGTGGAACCTGCCGCTGGACCACAGCTGGCCCTGCAACCCGCAGAAGATGGACGGCTTCATCGAAAAGGCGGCGCAGACGCTGCTGACGAAGTTTGGTGCTCGGAATCCGCAGGGAATTTTCGTCGGCACGCTGAATCCGACGTCTCCAGACAAGTACTACAAGGGCCTCGCCTCGAACCTGCGGGGCAGGGTGCTGCAGTTGTTTCCCAAACTGCCCGTCGCAACTGTCGAGGAGCAGGACCCGGCGGCGGAGACGCTCTTCTGCCTGGTGGGAAAGGAAGGCCTTTTTTGCGGGATGCAGAGCCCGCGTGCTTGCAACGGCCTCTATCCTGGCGGCAGCAAGTTCATCGACCAGGACGCGCCGGACACGATCAGTCGCGCCGGCGCAAAGATCGCGGAAGCGCTGCACTACCTGCTGCTGCATCGCCCACCGCTGCCGGAAGGCGGCCACTGGCTGGAGCTGGGTGCCTGCCCCGGTGGCATGACCTCGGAGCTCCTGGCCCGCCGCCAGCGCGTGACGGCCATCGACCGTGCGCCGCTGGACAAGCGGCTGAGTGGACGGCCGGGATTGAAGTTCCACCTCGAAGACGTCGCCGCCTTTGAACCGCGAGCCGGAACGACCTACGACGCCCTTCTTTGCGACATGAACGGCCCGCCGGAGGAGTCCATCGAGCAGGTGATCCGCCTGTCAAAATGCTTGAAGCCGGGCGGGCTCGTCGTTTTTACCCTCAAAGTGCCGCGTGTGGAGAACGTGGAGGAGCCGGAGGAACTGTTCCGCCTCATCCTCTCGATGGCCAAGGCGGCGGGGCTGAAGCTCTTCGCGCAGACGCACCTGACCTACAACCGGCATGAGTTCACCCTGTTCTTCGAGGCGGGGTGAAAAGCGGCAGAGCGGAGGCGCGGCACTGGATAGTTAAAGAGAAAAGAATATCCAAAAGGGGCTTGTATTCGCGCTTTTGATTATTATAATTATAGTATATAACATGAATTGTAGGCTAAAGAGCCTCCAACATGGCTCCATTCTCGACAATTCCCCCCCCCGAAACGCCCCTTTCTATGAAATTCTCGACCCTCACTGCCCTCCGCGCCGGATTTCTGGCCCTGGCCTTGATGTGCAGCTCCGCCCAGGGGAGCACCATCGCTTGGGGCAGCGTGTTCCAGGACACACTCTATGACAGCCACGGGAACACACTGACCGGCACCTACTCCTTTGAAGTCGGCACTTTCGGCGCATTCGTGCCTACGATGCACAACATCGCCCTTTGGGAGGCGAACTGGAAGGTGTTCGACCGGGCGTATGACCCCACCCCCCTCGATCCCAACGATGGCGATCCGAATGGTTGGAACGTGATCGATCAGTTTTTCGTGGGCAGCGAAACCCATGACACGTCCGGCTTCTCCGACTCTCCTGACGCCGATCCGACAGATGTTTTCGCCGAGAACGAAAAGGTCTATCTCTGGGCCTACAACTCCAAGGCCATCACGTACACCAGCGAGTGGGCTTTGGTGACGGATTCCAACTTTGCCGCCAACCTTTCGAACAACTGGCTCATCCCTGACCCGGCCGATGCGGCGGGTTCCTTCACCTGGCAGTTGGAAGACGCGGACGAGGCCGTTATCGGCGGCGTGAACAATGTCCAGTATGGTGGCGAGTTTTCAGCGACTCCGCCGACGTTCAGTCTGCAGACTGCGGTGGTGCCGGAGCCTGGTTCTGCCTTCCTGCTCTTTGCCGCGTTCGCCGCCCATTTCATCCGCAGGACCCGTCGGCTGACCCGCCAGGCCCATTGAGCGCTGCTGTTTGATGATGTCGCCCGTCCGGCTGATGCGGCCAAAGACGGCCCGCCTGCGGTGGGAGGACGTGAGTGGCGCTGTTTTCCGTAGTCGCCCGCTGTGGGAATCGTGCATGGTCCGATCCGCGCGTGAACTCGCGGCGAAAAAGCCGGCCCAAAGCTGCTCCGCCTCGTGGTCGCGACCGATCCAAGCGGAAGGCGCTGAAGCCTCGCCAGCGTCTGGGAGGGCGTCGATCCGGGCAATCAGTGACGCTACAGATATTTCAAGGTCCTTAAATATTATCCAAAAATTGAATTGAAATAATCGCGTTTTTCCATAATTTTCATACAATGAGACGCCCCCCTTCTTTGCCTAGCCACCCCTCCTCCGGCTTCGTTCGAGCGGGCCTGCTGGCATTGTGGTGCTGTGTGGCCGCACCTGCTCTCGGGGAGGTGGGGATTGGGAATTTGGTTTTCGTGGATGCCAACGGCAATGGTGTGGCAGATGCGGGGGAAGGCCGTGCTGGAGTCACGGTGCAGCTTTTTCAGGATGGGCAGTCGCCCACGGTGGCCGCCCCGACGGCGGAGATGGAGACGGATGAGAATGGTTTTTTCTTATTTGATGGGCTGACTGCGGGCACGCCCTATTTTCTGCATGTGCCAGCGGTGGAGTTCCAGGCCGGGGGCGCATTGGCGGGGTTGCAGTCGGTGCCGGGCGTGGACAGCCGCGAAAGCGCGGATGATAACCAGGGCGAGGATGGCGCAGACAGGCTGGATGCGGCGGCAACAGGGCTGAACTCGCGCGTGGTGATCGTGGAGCAGGGCGGGGCGCCACTGGCCGAGTCCGGCTTGGGAGGAAACATGGACGCGGGGCGTGATGCGGATGTGGATTTGACCGTGGACTTGGGCTTTTACCGCCCGATGGCAGTTGGGAATCTGGTTTTCGTGGATGCGAATGGCAACGGTCGGGCTGATCCGGGCGAGGGTGTGCATGGCGTGCAGGTACGGCTCTATCGCGCCGGGCAGACGCCTGGCGTGGATGCCCCGGAGAATGAGACGGTGACATCGGCGGACGGTCGTTATCTGCTGGATGGTTTGTTCCCCGATGCGGGCTACTTTTTGCACATCCCGGCTTCGGAGTTTGGCCCGGGCAGGCCTTTGAAGGGCGCGCTGAGTGTTTCTGGGGCGGATGCTGGCGTGGCGGATGATGACGCTGGCGAGGACGGACTGGACGCGGGCACGCCTGCGGTGAACGGGGTGAGCACGGCGGTGTTTACCCTGCCGGGCGGGGATGGTGCGCCGACGGAGGCGGCGGGGGAGACGGGATTCCTAGCGGACGCGGATGACGCGGAAGATGGCCGGACGGATCTGACACGGGACTTTGGCTTTGTGCCTGCCGCCGGGAAGGTAGGCGTGGGGAACCTGATCTATGTCGATGACAATGGCGATGGCTTCGCGCAGCCGGGAGAGGGCTGGAATGGGGTGATCGTGCGCCTTTATGAGGCGGGGAGTGACCCGGCCAGTGATGATCCGGTGGCGGAGACGATGACGACCGATGGCGGGCGCTATTTTTTCGGGAATCTGGACCCTGGGGCCTACTTTCTCTTTCTTCCAGCCTACCAATTTCTGCCTTCAGGCGTGCTGGCGCGTTGCACGCCGCTGGCGGTGACGGCAGGCACGGATGACAGTGCCGGGCAGGATGCTTTGCCGGCGCTTGCACCGGACCAGACGGGTGTGCGCACGGGAGACTTCACTCTGGCAGTGGGGACGGCGCCAACGGCTGTGGGTTTTGAGACGGGCGTCGGCGCGGCAGCGGATGACGCGCAGGATGCGGATGTGGATCTGACGGTGGACCTGGGCTTTCTCCGCGGGGACTCCCTGAGCGTGGGGAATCTTGTCTTTGTGGACGCCAATGCCAACGGCTCGGCAGATGCAGGAGAGGGCCGGGCCGGGGTGACGGTGCAGCTTTTCCGTGAGGGGGATGCCCCGGCGGTCGTGTCACCCTTGGCGGAGGTGGGGACGGCGGCGGAGGGGCGTTTTCAGTTCACCGGCCTAGCGCCGGGGAGGTATTTTCTGAGGGTGCCGCCTGCACAGTTCCAGTCGGGCGGTGCACTGCAGGGGGCGCAATCCATCACGGGGGCCGGTGCAGACAATGGCGTGGATGATGACGACAATGGCGCGGACGCGCCGGAGCCGGCGGTGACGGGTGTGCAGAGCGTGGTCTTTGAGCTGGCTGCGGGTTCGGAGCCGGTGAACGCGGGCACGGAGACGGGCATCGGCGCGGAGATGGATGATTTTGCAGATGCGAATGGCGACGTGACGCTGGACCTAGGCTTCGTGGAGGGCTGTCCGCTGGTGACGATCCAGCCGCTGGAGTCGGCGGAAGCCTGGCGGAATGTGGATTTTCAGCGTTTCTTCAGTGCGCAGGGTGGCACTGGGCCTTACAGCTTTGCGCTGGTGGGTGATCTGCCGCCGGGGCTGGTGTTTGAGGAGTGGGGGGAGATTTGGGGCACGCCGCAGGAGCTGGGCGAGTTCACTTTTTATGTGGGTGCCCTGGATGCGATGGGCTGCAATGGGACGCTGGAGGTGACGCTGACGGTGACCGAGCCGCCAGCGAATCTCGCCTTGGGGAACACGGTGTTCGCGGACCTCAACGGCAATGGTCGTTACGATGCGGGTGAGGGCGTTCCTGGGGTGACTGTGGCTTTGGTACCGATGTTGGAGGGGCAGCCGACGAGCACGACGGTTTCTGCGGAGGACGGGCACTATCTCTTCGAAAATCTGTCACCAGGGAACTTCCTGCTGCGTGTGCCTGCGGCGATGTTTGCCCAGGGGGCTCCGCTTTACCGAATGAAGTCACTGACGGGCGTGGACGGCGGCTTCGACGATGATGTGGGGGAGGACGGGCATGATGCGGAAGATCCGAGTGCGACCGGGGTGGAGACGGATGTCCTGGTGCTCATGCCGGGTCAGGCGCCGACGGCGGACTCAGGGGAGACCGGGCGCGCGGCAGCCTCGGATGATGGTCAGGATGACCGGGTGGATTTGACCCGGGACTTCGGCTTTTTGAGTGCGCGCCCGCGTAGTTTTTTAGCTTGGCAGGCTGAGACGGGACTGGGCGGGGCGTTGGAGAATCCTGACGGGGATCTCTACGCGAATCTGCTCGAATACGCGCTGGCGCTGCCCGGTGACACGGCGCTGGAGGCGGAGACGGCACCGCGCCTGGTTTGGAACTCTGCCGGGCAGCGGTTCGACTTCGAATTTCACCGCCGCTTGGGAGGCTTGCAGGATGTGTCCGTGATTTTGGAGCATTGGCGTCCGAATGAGGCGGGTTTCGCGCCGCTGGCGCTTGTGCCGGTGGTGACTGCGGCGAGCGGCGGGCTGGAAAAGGTCGTCTTTGAAGGAGTGGAGCAGCAGGCGTCCGCACTCGGAGACACGAACGGCTTCGTCAGGCTGCGCGTGGTGGTGGAAGGGCAGGCCAGCTCGGTGACTCCGGCGTGGTCCTGGCACCGCCGCACGGTGGAGGCGGGCGCCCCCACGGCGTTTTCCATGCCGCTGGTGCTGCCGGAGGTTTTTGCCGGGCCGGTGACGGCTGTGGCGGGTGCGGTGCTGGATGTGGCTGCGGCAGTCGGTGCGGAGTCGTCTCTGTCCGCGAGCTTGGAGCCGGGCAGGTCCTATTACGTGGAGGTGCTCGAGGGCGTGCATGAGGGCGGGCGCTGGGAAGTGGACGAGGCGGCTTGCACGGCGGGCGGCATCGCCCTCGATATGGCCTCGGCCCTCAATACCTCCGCAGCATTGCCAGACTTGGCGGGGGCGCTGCTGGCGCTGCGTCCGCACTGGCGGCTGGATGAAGTGGCCCCGCCGGAGCTTTTCAGCGGTAGCAGCCGCCAGAGTGATGCGGACCGCGTGCAGCGCTTTGAGCCTTCGACCAGCGGCTTCACGGATTTTTGGCTGCGCCAGTCGGGCGGGCAGAAAACATGGGTGCAGGCGGGTGATGCCACCCTGGCAGACCAGGGCGGGACACTCATCGCCAATGGGCAGGGTGTGTTTCTGCGTCCGCGCACAGGGGCGTCCGCCCCCGGTCACGCCGGGCGTGTGCGGGTCAATGATTTCCGCCTGCGGCTGGGCCCCGGCACGAGCTTCGTCGGCGCGGGCTGGCCTTTGCCGCTGTCCATGAACGACATCCAGGCAGGCACGGCCTCCGGCTTCCGCGCCAGCAACCGGCAAAAGCAGGCCGACCGCCTGCGTCTCTGGCAGCGCGGCGGCGGCGGCGAGCAGGGCGGCAGCTACACCGGATTCTTTCTGCACCCCGGCGGTGGTCAGGAAAAGTGGGTGCTGGAGGCTGACGCCAGCCTGGACAGCTTTTCCGACAACATTCTGCTCATGCCTTTTGACGCCGTCTTTTTTGTCACGGGTGGAGAGCTGGATTCCTGGCGCATGCCCACGCCTGCAGCCTTCCGCGAAGCTTTTGCCCCATGAACTTCATGAGAAATTCTGTCATCAAGCGGCTGCTCTTCCTTCTGCTGCTTTCCCCCGCCAGTCTCCTTGCGCGAACCATCAACTGGTTCGATGCGGACGGGGACGTGCTGGTGGATGCCTCGAATCAGGCGCTCACCTCAAGTTTCGTTTTCGAGCTGGGCAGCTTCGGCGCCTTCGCCCCAACTACCTCGAATTTCGATCAATGGCAGGCCAACTGGAAGGTCTTTGACCGTGCGGTGGATGGTGACGGCTGGAATGCGGGCAACTCCTTCTTCACCAGTTCCGCCGTTTTTCTCGAAGACGGCACCTCCAGCTTTGGCGGTTCCGGCATCTTCAGCGCAGGGGAGACGATGTACCTCTGGGTCTTCAATTCCCAGGCCGTTGAATTCGGCAGCCAGTGGGCGCTGGTGCGGGATGGCAGTGCTGGTGTCGGCTCGCCCGCATGGCTGCTGCCGTCTTCAGATCCGCTCAATCCCACCTCCGTCGAGTGGGATTTGATCGAGGCTGACTCGGTCGTGGTCGGTGGCGTCAATGGCATCACGGGGGGCGGGGAGATCCATGCGGCGGCAGATCCGGGCTTTGTCTTGCAACTCGCCGCAGTGCCGGAGCCTGGGTCGGCGGCTTTGCTGCTGTTGGCATTCCCATGGTTGGCACGGCGTCGCCGGTGAGACCTGCACGGGCAGACGAAAAGTGAGCCAGAGGCTTCAAAAATTTAATTTTTATTAAATTTCAACTTACCGGTTGCGCCTTTCGACTTTGAAAATTATCAAATCTCACTATAATAACCATAATAAAAGGATCACTCCATAGCATCCATCTTCCGCGTGCCCTTCCTCCCTGCCAGCAAGACTTCGCTGTCCGCCCTGCCATGCAGCCGCCTGTACAGAGCGGATTTCTGCGGTTGGTTTGCGTTGTTGCTGCTCCTGCTGACAAATTCCACCGCTGTCAGCCAGACGACGGTTGTGGTGCTGCCAGGTCAGAACAACACGCCCATTTCGCGCGTGCAGTTGCGGATCAACGGCAATCTCACCACGCAGACCACGGAGCCAAGTCCGGGTGTGCACATCAACACCGACAGCGCGGTGGAGTTGATCTCGGTGCGCATCAATGACAGCGGCGTTACCCGGGATCTGCCGCTGTTCAATTTGGCGGGTGCCACGATGCACAACATCAACCTGACCAGCAACACTCAGAACTTGGGCGTCATCAACAACGGCAGCATCACCACGACCTCGAACATGACCAACTTCGTCTCGGCGATGACGAACATGGTCAGCAACAACAACCTGAACAATTACATGTTCTATGACCACCCGACGAACCTGCCTCCGGCTGGAACGGCGGATTATGACATCCGCTTCGTCAAAGCACTGACGAATCAGGACTTTGTGCTGGTCTCCGAGCGCTGGGGGAACTCCCCCTTCGTGCTGCGCCCCTTGGACAGGTTCGGCAATGTGATCACCTCGGCCAACACTGTCGTCGTCGGCGGCCCCAGCGCCACGAGTTGGTCCAACCCTTATGAAGGCTATGATTGGAACACGGGTTTTGCGAGTTCCAGCTACCAAAACGGGCAGGCGTTTGTCATGACGGTCTTTAAAGTGACGCGCTTCGGCCTGCCGGACAATCAGCCCGTTTATGGCTTCCGCATTGACAACGACGGCGATGCTGACCTGAAGTTCTTCAGCCTTAGCGACGAATCGTTCGACAACAACCCGCCCTACCACCGCCTGGGCAACCTGGTGTTCCGCGACAACAACAACAACGGGCGCTTTGACACTGGCGAGGGCGTGGGGGGGGTGAATCTGGAGCTCCTGAACGGCAGCAACCAGGTCATCCGGACCACCACCAGCTCCACCGTCAGCGGGCAGGTAGGGTACTATTTGTTTGAGGGCTTCTCCGCAGGTACTTACAGAGTGCGCATCCCTGCCAGTGAATTCGCCAGCGGCAGGCCGCTCTTCGGTGCGCAGTCCATCGCCCCGGCAAGCCCGGCGGATGACGCCAAGGACGACAGCGATGCGACGGGTGACAGCGGCGTGGACAACGCGAACCCCGCCGCCAATGGCATCCTCAGCCCGTCCACTGTAATTGCCGGGTATGGCGAGCCGACCGCTGCGCAGGGGGAGACGGGGTTCATGTCGAATGTGGACGACACGGATGATGACAATGGCAACCTGACCGTGGACTTTGGCTTCAGCCTTCCCACGCGGGATTTTGGGGATTTTTCCGGGTTTGGCAGCGTCTCCAATCTGGCGAATCAAAATCTGCGTCTCGGTGCGCTGGTGGACGCGGAAGCCGCAGCGCAGACCAACGCTGCCGCCACGGGAGATGACCTTCATGGCAGTGATGACGAGGACGGCGTGGTGGTGCCTGCCACCGTCGTTCCGGGCCAGACGGCGAGCATCACAGTGACCCGCACCAACACCATCGGCGCCACCGCGTATCTGGATGCCTGGCTCGACTTCAACCGTAATGGCGCACTGACCGAGGCGAACGAAAAGATCATCAACAACGTCAGCGTCGCCACCGGCACGAGCAACTCCACCGTGACCTACAATTTCACGGTGCCCTCCACGGCCACATCCGGGGTGGCCGGGCTGCGTGTCCGGCTCGCACGCACCAGCGGGCTAGGGCCGACGGGTGACCATAGCAGCGCGGGGGAGATTGAGGACTACACCGTCAACATCGCGCCGGCAAACTGCCCGACCATCACCACCACTCGGGCGGGAGGCGGCCAAAACTACACGCCTGGAGACACCTACTCCTTCTCCGGCGGCACGGCGCCCTACACTTACAGTGTCTCCGCCGGAAGTCTGCCCTCGGCCTTGACGCTGAACAGCTCCACCGGCCAGATCACAGGCACGCTCCTTGAGCAGCCGCAGCAGGCCTTTACCCTGCGCGCCACGGATGCGAACGGATGCTTTGGGGAAATCACCATCCTCTATATTTACCTTTGCCCGACTCTGGCCTTAAGTCCGACGACACTGAGCGCCCCCTCGCAGGGCGTCTCCTATTCGCAAACGGTCACGGCCTCCGGAGGCACCACCCCCTACAGCTATGCGGTGACGAGCGGTGCCCTGCCCGCCGGACTTTCCCTGAATGCCTCCACCGGCCTCATCAGCGGCACGCCTTCCGCCACGGGGGACTCCACTTTCATTGTCAGAGCCACGGACGCGCTCGGATGCACCGTGTCGCGCAGCTACACGGTGACTGTCGGCACAGGTGGCGGAGGGGGCGGGACCCTTGCCATCACAAAGACCTCCAACGCCTCCCTGGCCTTGATTCCGGGTCAAACCATCACCTACACGGTCAACGTCCACAACCCCTCCACGACCACCACGCACACGAATGTCACCGTGAGCGACCCCGCGCCCGCAGGCACCACCTTCGTCTCCGGCAGTGTCAACGCCAGCCTCAGCGGCGGCTGGCTGCACTCGCGGGACATCACCATCAACGCCGCTCTTGTGGATGCCGCGTTGACGAACTTCCCCGTGCGCGTGGCGTTGAATTCCGGGAACTTCAGCTTCGCCAAAGCGCGGTCCGACGGGCATGACATCCGCTTCCGCGATCTCTCCGGCAACGATCTCGTCTTCGAGCGCGAGTCTCATGACGCGGCCTCCGCCACGGCGGTTTACTGGGTGCGCGTGCCCTCCGTCAGCTCCAGCGCCAGCACAGTTTTCCGGGTATTTTACGGCAACCCCGCCGCCCCTAACGCTGCCAACACCAGCGGCGATGTCTGGGACTCGAACTACCTGGCGGTTTATCACATGCACCAGAACCCCGGCGGCAGCGCACCGCAGATGCGCGACAGCACGGCCAATGCCCGCCACGGTACCGTCGTCGGCGGCGTCACCAGCGTGGCCGGTCAAAACGGGCAGGGCGTGCAGCTCAATGGCAGCACAGGCTTCATTCGCGTGCCCACGGCGGGGAACCTGAACATCACCGGCAACCAGTACACCCTCGAAGCCTGGGTCTATCCGCACAATGTCAGTTCCAATGACCAAGGTATCATCAGCATGGCTCAGGAAAGCAGCGCCAATGAGGAGCGCTATCACCTCGGCTGGAACTGGAACGGCGGCTTGAATGTCCGGCGCTTCTCCGGCTCGCTCAGTCGTCTGGACGGCACCTCCGGCACCGTGGTCAACAATCAGTGGCAGTACCTGGCCGGGCGCTACACCGGCTCCGCGCTGCAGGCATGGAAGAATGCCGCGCAGGTGAACTCCATCTCAGCGTCGGGAAACATCACCTCGACGAGCAATGACCTGCTTCTCGGCAGGCGCTATGACAACCGGTTCTTCAATGGCCGCTTCGACGAGCTGCGCATCTCGAACGCCCCGCGCTCCGACGCCTGGCTCAAGGCCAGCTACCATAGCGGCCTGGGAGACCTTTTCAGTGTCGGCGCGGAGGCTGCAACGGGCGGCAGCACCGGCAGCGCGCCCTCCGTGGCCTCCGGCTGGACCCTGGCGCCGGGTGCCAGTCTGACGCTGTCTTTTCGCTTCACGGTGAACTCCGGTTTCTCCGGCACCAGCATCACCAACACGGCCTCCGTCACCAGCACGCAGCAGAGCACGCCGTCCACCGCGACCATCACCAACGTCGTTTGCCCGGCGGTCACGGTGAATCCGACGAGCCTCGCCAATGGCACATTGGGCCTGGCCTACAGTCAGACTGTGACGGCCACGGGCGGCACCGGGCCTTACACCTGGGCGCTGCGCTCCGGCAGCCTGCCTGCGGGCCTTGCGTTGAACAGCGGCACCGGAGTCATCAGCGGCACGCCCTCCACCGGCGGCACCTTCACCTTTACCGCCGAGGCGACGAATGCCAGCGGCTGCAAGGGCTCGCGGGCCTACACGCTCAGAATCTGCCCGAACATCACCCCCAGCCCGTCCGACCTCTCCAGCGGCTCCGTCGGTGTTCCCTACAGCCGGACGATCAGCGCCTTCAGCGGCACGGCACCCTACACCTACCAGGTGGTCTCCGGCAGCCTGCCGGGCGGCTTCAGCCTCGACTCGGCCACAGGCGTGCTTTCCGGCACTGCCGCCGCCAGCGGCACTTTCACCTTCACCATCCGCGCTGCGGATGCCAGCGGCTGCATCGGCACCCGCGCCTACACTCTGGTCATCAACAGCCCCACCTACGATTTCGGCGACTTTTCCCGCTTTGGCAGCGCCAGCAGCATCGTCTCCAGCGATCTGACGATGGGTGATTTCATTGATGCGGAGATTTCCGCAGCCACCAATCTGGCGGCGACGGGAGACGACATCACCAACATCAATGACGAGGACGGGGTGACCCTTCAGTCCATTCTCGTTCAGGGGCAGGCAGGTGTGACCGTCACGGTGAAGCTGAAGAACACCAGCCCAGGGGTGGCCTACCTGAACGGCTGGGTGGACTTCAACAACAACGGAGTACTGACCGAAGATGAGAGAATCATCTCGAATGTGCTGGTGGAGAATGGAGTGACGGAGGACTACCAGAACTTCTTTTTCGATGTGCCGGATAATGCCACTCTCGGTGTGGTGGGCGCTCGTTTCCGCCTGACCTCGACGAGTTCCCCCGGCAGCACGGGAGTCAGTGGTTTTGGCGAGGTGGAGGACTACACAACCACCATCGTGGCTCCCTCCGCCAATTTCCGGGATTACTTTTATGCGATCCGCGCTGTGGGCACGCGTTACTATCTGGACGAGATTTCGGTTTACAATCCCAACTCCGCCACGCCGACGGTTTCCGTAGTCCCTGGCATTTTGGACCTCAATGTGGCGTCTCCAGGATTCAACACCAGCGCCTCAAATGCCGCGATGAACGGGCTGGCTCTCGACTGGCTCAATCGGCGCTTTTACTGGAACGCCACCTCCTCTGGATCAAGCGGCTACAATTCCACCCTGTACACGGCGGCCTACGACAATGTGAGCAAGACATGGAGCTACCAGGCTGTGACTGGCTCCCCTCTCTCCAACATCCCCTTTAACACGGGCACGCCTACCTCCGCCTCCGCTGGCGCTGGAGCCTTCCCGCGCGCTGCCTTTTACGGTGGTGAATACTATGCCGGCGGCCAGCACAGCAACAACGTGGCGATCTGGCGTTTGAACGCCAGCGGCCTGGGGCTAAAAACGCCACCCATCTCCGATTACAGGGACTTTTTCCGCTTGCCTCTCACCTTCAACGGCGGGGACTTTGTCATTCGCCCGCAGGACGGGCTTTTGGTGACTTCCACGGTCATTGGCAGTGCGAATAACGTGATCACCCACTTTTTGACGAACGGCTTCAACCCTTCAGGCCCGGCGGCATCTGCTGTGGATATCAACGCCCAGATCCCTTTTGGCACTCATAGCTCGGTGCAGATCGCGGGGGTGGGGGGGGTGACGAGGTTGTATGCGCTGGGCGCCGCTGGCAGCACCGTCTTCCGGATTGATGAATACGACACCACGATACCCGCAGCGGTGAGGGTGGGGCCTCTCCCGACCGCCACTTACACGGACCTCTCCGAGGGCATTTCCACTTCGGTGACGTCCCTTGGCGTCAAGGGCATCATCTATCACGATACCAACGGGCTCTCGGACGGTCGGCTCAATGGTGTAGGCACCAACGCGGGCGGCACGCTTTTTGCCATGCTGGTGGATAATGCCGGCAATCTGGTGGATTCGTTCCCGGTCAAGGAAGACGGCACGTTCATCCTCGGCGGAGCTTCTGCCAACACAAGCTACCGGGTGGTGCTCAGCACCTCTTTCGGCAGCCTTGGCGCGGCAGCGCCTCCAGCGGAGTTGCCGTCCGGTTGGTTGAATGTGGGGGAATTCCTCGGCTCCGGCTCGGGTAGCGACGGCACTGTGGACGGGCGGCTTTCTGTTTCGATCGGCAATACCGGCATCGTCAATGCCACCTTCGGTATCACCCGCACGCTGTCCATCGGTGACTTCGTGTGGCATGACGCCAACAACAATGGGATCCAAGACCCGGGAGAAAACGGTCTCAGCGGCGTCACCGTGCAGCTTTGGTCTCCGGGTTCCGACAACGCCATCGGCGGCAATGGCACGGCGGCAGACAGTTTGCTGTCCACCTCGACCACTGACAGCGCGGGTTTTTATTCTTTCACCGGTCTGGCCTCCGGCAGGTACTTCGTGACCGTGACTCCGCCCGCTCAATTTTTGCGCGCCAGCAGCATCTCCGCCGGTGACAACGGCGTCGATGGAGACAACAACGGTTCCCAGCCAGGCGGCTGGGGAACCCTGATCAATGGCCCGGTGGTGACACTTGCCGATGGCACGGAGCCGGGAAACCTCAGCTCGGGTGGCGGCTCCTTCGACAACACGATTGACTTCGGCATTCTGCCGGCGCTGGATTTCGGGGACCATTCGGCCTTTGGAAATGCGAACAGTGTGATCGTGACCGGTCTGCGGATGGGCGCCCAGATTGACGCCGAAACCGCCGCCACGACGAATGCCACTGCCACAGGTGACGACATCACCGGCATTGATGATGAGGATGGAGTGACGCTGCCTGCCAGCGTGCCGCAGGGCGGCTCCGGCTCGATGACGGTGAACGTGACCAACACCAGCGGTTCCACGGCCTTTCTGAACGTGTGGATTGATTGGAACCGCAACGGAGTGCTCACCGATGCGGGCGAGCAGGTGGCCGGCAATGTGACCATCAGCAACGGCACCTCTAACTCGAACCGGACCGTGAACTTCACGGCACCTGAGGGCGCGAGCCCCGGCACGGCAGGTGTGCGCGTGCGTTTGACGAGCACCAGCAGCCCCGGTCCCACCGGCACATCCGGCAATGGGGAAGTGGAGGATTACGTCATGTCAGTCATATCCTGCCCGACGATCACGCTGAGTCCCACCAGCCTGGCCAACGGCACCGTGGGCACGGCCTACAGCCAGACGGTGAGCGCCAGCGGCGTGGCCACGACCTGGACCTACAGCGTGAGCAGCGGCACGCTGCCCGCCGGGTTGAGCTTGAACGCGAGCACGGGCGTCATCAGCGGCACGCCGACGCAGTCCACCGCACGCACCTTCACCATTCGAGCCGCTGGAGCCAACGGCTGCGTCGGCACACGTGCTTACACGGTGACGCCGGTGTGCTCGGTGATCACCGTCAATCCCACGAGCGTCGCCAACGGCACTGTTGGCCTGTCCTACAACCAGACGGTGACGGCCACAGGCGGCACCGCACCGCACGCCTTCGATGTGAGTGCAGGCACCTTGCCAGCCGGATTGACGCTCAACGCGAGCACGGGTGCCATCAGCGGCACACCGGCGGCTTCCAACGGAGCGGGAGTCAGCGTGACGATCCGCGCCACCGATGCTTATGGCTGCGTGGGCACGCGTGCTTACACGTTGAAGATCTGTCCGGTCATCAGCTTGAGCCCGACAAGCCTTTCCAACGGCACCGTGGGCACCGCATACAGTCAGACGGTGAGCGCCAGCGGCGGAGCCACGCCCTACACCTATGCGGTGAGCAGCGGCACGTTGCCTGCAGGTCTTTCGTTGAGCAGTGCCGGTGTGCTCAGCGGCACGCCGACGCAGGTGACGGCCCGCACGTTCACCGTGAGTGCGACGGACGCCAACGGCTGCATCGGCACACGCGCTTACACGGTGACGCCCGTCTGCCCGACGATCACCGTCAATCCGACCAGCCTGGCCAACGGTACCCTGGGCCTGGCCTATAGCCAGACCGCCAGCGCCACTGGCGGCACGGCCCCCTACACCTTTGCCGTCAGTGCAGGAACCTTGCCCGCCGGCTTGACGCTCAACGCGAGCACCGGTGCCATCACCGGCACGCCGACAGCCAGCAACGGAGCGGGAGTCAGTGTGACGATCCGTGCTACTGACACCCACGGCTGCGTGGGCACGCGTGCTTACACGCTGAAGATCTGTCCGGTCATCGCTCTGAGTCCGACGAGCGTGAGCAACGGCACCGTGGGCCTAGCCTACAGCCAAACGATGACGGCAGCGGGCGGAGCCACACCGCATGTGTTTGCAGTGAGCAATGGCACTCTGCCGACCGGCCTTTCCTTGAGCAGTGCCGGTGTGCTCAGCGGCACGCCGACGAGCACCACGAGCCAGGCCTTCACGATCACGGCGACGGATGCGAACGGCTGCATCGGCACACGCGCTTACACGGTGACGCCGGTGTGCCCGACGATCACCGTCAATCCGACCAGCCTCGCTAACGGCACTCTGGGCGTCGCTTACACGCAGACCGCCAGCGCCACCGGCGGAACTGCGCCGTACACCTTTGCGGTGAGCGCAGGCACCTTGCCTGCCGGATTGACGCTCAACGCGAGCACTGGCGTCATCAGCGGCACGCCGACAGCCAGCAACGGAGCTGGAACTAGCCTCACCCTCCGCGCCACCGACTCGCTGGGCTGCATCGGCACGCGGAACGTGACGCTCAAAATCTGCCCGGTGGTCATTTTGGGCTCCATCACGACGGCCGGCACGGTGGGCACCGCCTACAGCCAGACGGTGACCGCCAGCGGCGGTGCCACGCCGTATGTCTATGCCGTCACCAGCGGTTCTCTGCCCGGCGGACTCAGCCTGAACGCGAGCACCGGAGCCATCACCGGCACGCCGAATGTGGAAATCAGCGCCACGGTCACGATCCGCGCCACGGATGCCAACGGCTGCCAGGGCACGCGGAACTACACGCTGGCCATGAGCTGCCCGCCGCTGACCGTGAACCCTGCCTCGGTGCCTGCGGGGCTGGCGGGCACGGCTTACACGGCGACGACCTTCACGACGACCGGCGGGACAGCGCCCTATCAATACACCATCATTGGCGGCACGCTGCCCGCAGGACTCACGCTGAGCAGCACGGGAGTGCTCAGCGGCACGCCGACGGCGGGGAATGGAGCGGGGGTGTCGATCACCGTGCAGACTCGCGACGCCTTCAACTGCCTCGGCACGCGCGGCTACACGATCAAGATCTGCCCGGTCATCAACTTGGCCGCCATCTCCACCAGCGCGACGGTGGGCACGGCCTACTTCGGGGCGACGACAGCCTCCGGCGGAGCCACGCCATATGTGTATGCGGTGAGCAGCGGGACGCTGCCGACGGGCTTGAGCCTGAACACGGCCAGCGGAGCGATCAGTGGCACGCCGACGAGCGCCACGAGCCAAGCCTTCACGATCACGGCGACGGATGCAAACGGCTGCATCGGCACGCGTGCCTACACGGTGACGCCGGTGTGCCCGACGATCACCGTCAATCCGACCAGTCTGGCCAACGGCACCCTGGGCCTGGCCTACAGCCAGACCGCCAGCGCCAGCGGCGGCACGGCGCCGTACGCCTTCGCGGTGAGCACAGGCACCTTGCCCGCCGGGCTGGCGCTGAACAGCAGCACCGGTGCCATCAGCGGCACACCGACAGCCAGCAATGGAGCGGGAGTCAGCGTGACGATCCGTGCTACTGACACCCACGGCTGCGTGGGCACGCGTGCTTACACCTTGAAGATCTGTCCGGTCATCACCCTGAGTCCGACGAGCCTTTCCAACGGCGCCGTGGGCACCGCTTACAGTCAGACGGTGAGCGCTGGCGGCGGCGCTACGCCCTACACCTATGCGGTAAGCAGCGGCACGTTGCCTGCTGGCTTGAGCCTCAACAGCAGCACGGGCGCGATCAGCGGCACACCCACGACGGGCAACGGCGCGGGTGCCAACGTGACGGTCCGCGCAACCGACACCCATGGCTGCCAGGGCACGCGTGTTTACACGATCATCATCTGCCCCGTCATCGCGGTCGGGCCCGCAAGTCTTGCCAATGGCACGGTCGGCACCGCCTACAACCAGACGATCACCGGCGGCGGCGGCGCTGCACCCTACACCTTCACCGTGAGCAGCGGCACGCTGCCCGCCGGGCTGACGCTCAACAGCGGCACCGGCGTCATCAGCGGCACACCGACAAGCACGGTGAGCGCCAGTTTCACCGTGCGCGCCACGGATGCACGGGGCTGCACGGGCACGCGCACCTACACGGTAGCACCTGATCCGAACACCGACTTCGGCGACTTCTCCGGCTTCGCTGCGGCAAGCAGCATCGTGAATGCGGCCCTGAGAATCGGCTCCCTCGTTGACGCCGAAACAAGCGCCACGACCAACGCCGAAGCGACAGGTGATGACGTCACGGGCGCCGATGATGAAGACGGGGTCGTCATCCCGTCCCTGACGGCGGGCCAACCCGTCTCTCTTCCGGTCACGGTGACGAACACGACGGGGGCCGCAGCTTACCTCAACGCCTGGATCGACTTCAACAACAACGGCCTCCTGACGGACGCGGGCGAGCAAGTCGCCACGAACGTCCCCGTGCCAAACGGCACCACGAACGGCTCCGTCACCCTCAACTTCACCGTCCCGACCGATGCCGTGACGGCCGCCACCAGCTTGGGAACCCGCTTCCGCATCACCAACATCCAGAATCCCGGCCCCACCGGTCTGGCGGGCATCGGCGAAGTGGAGGACCACTCCGTCATCATCCTGGCTCCGCTGACGGACTTCGGCGACTTCAGCGGCGCACCGGATGTCTCGAATACGGCCAGCTCGAACCTCCGTCTCGGCCCCTTGGTGGACACCGAGTATGCCGCCACCGTCAATGCCACGGCCACAGGGGATGACGTCACAGGCGTGGACGACGAAGACGGCGTCACCCTGCCGCCGCTGACAGCGGGCGCTCCGGTCACAGTCGTCGCCCGCGTTACGAACAATACCGGCGCCACCGGCTACCTCAACGCTTGGATCGACTACAACAACAACGGCGTCTTCACCGATCCAGGGGAACAGATCGCGTCCAATGTCCTTGTGGCCTCCGGAACGAACAACGCCACCCGCAATCTGAATCTCAACGTGCCGCCGAACGCGGTGACAGGCGTCGGCGTGGGCGTGCGGGTGCGCCTGACCACGGCCACCTCTCCGGGCTCCACCGGGGCTGGCGGAATCGGTGAAGTGGAGGATTATGTGGCCGTCATCAGTCCGCCGACCACGGACTTCGGCGATCTGGCCGGTTTCGGCGATGCCAGCAGCACGGTCGTCAACAATCTGCGAATCGGTGCCCTCGTGGACACCGAGTTCAGTCCCACGAAAAACGCGACGGCCACGGGTGACGACATCACCGCGCAGGATGACGAAGACGGCGTGACCTTCCCCTCCATGATCGCCGGCGCTCCTGCCGTCATCCCGGTCCGGGTGACCAATCTCACCGGCTCGGACGCTTATCTGAACGGCTGGATCGACTTCAACAACAACGGCAGCATCGACGACCCCGGGGAGCAGATCGCCACCGACCTGCGGGTCGCCACCGGCACGAACAACGCGCTGCAAAACGTGAGCGTCACCATCCCTGCCACGACCCTGACCGGCGTCAGTCTCGGCGCCCGCTTCCGCCTCACCAGCACAGCCGGCCCGGGCGGCATCGGCGCCAGTGGGAATGGCGAAGTGGAAGACTACGTCGTCGTCGTCAATGCGCCGACCACGGACTTCGGGGACTTCAGCGGCTTCGCGGACGCATCCCAGGGCGTCAATCCGGCCCTGCGCCTCGGTGCACTGCTGGACGCGGAATTCGTCTCCACGCGGAATGCGACGGCCACCGGTGACGACAGCACCGGCATTGATGACGAGGATGGCGTCGTTCTGCCGGGCATGACCGCAGGCCAGACAGTCACGATTCCGGTCACCATCACCAATACCACCGGCGGCAATGGCTTCCTGAATGCGTGGTTCGACTTCAACAACAACGGCGTCCTCACCGACAGCGGGGAGCAGATCGCCTCCAACATCGTGATTCCCACGGGCACGACCGGCGGCGTCGTCAATCTCACTGCGGCGGTGCCGGCGAGCGCCGTGACGGGCACGCACATCGGCCTGCGCTTCCGTCTTTCCGCCCCCAGCGGCCTCGGCCCGACCGGAAACAATGCTCTGGCAGGCGAAATCGAAGACTATGCCGTGATCATCGCCGCACCCACGACTGATTTCGGCGACCACTCCGGCCTGCCCGACGCGAGCAGCACTGCCGACACGAACCTGACGCTCGGAGCCGTGGTGGACGTGGAATTCTCGGCCACCACCAATGCAGACGCCACAGGGGACGACAGCACCGGGATCGATGACGAAGACGGCGTCGTCATGCCGGGGAGCCTGCAGCCCGGATCTGGCGTCGTCATCCCGGTCATGATCAAGAATGCCACGGGCAGCAGCGCCTACCTCCATTCGTGGATCGACTTCAACAATGACGGCGTGTTGAACGACGCCACCATCGCCGACGGCGGCGAGCGGCTGGAGGCCCCGCGACTCATCATCAGCCATAGCAAGGGAACCATCCTGCGTGAATTCTGGACCGGCATCGGCGGCACGAGCGTCGTCAACCTGACCGGCCACGCCGCCTATCCTGACAGCCCGACGGGATCAGACCTGCGGACGCAATTCAGCACGCCGACGAACTGGGCGGACAACATGGGCCAACGCGTGCGCGGCTGGGTCTATCCCCCGGTCAGCGGCGAGTACACCTTCTGGGTCTCTGGTGATGATGAGACGCACCTCTACCTCAGCACGGACGCGTCTCCCGCGAACACCTCGCTCATCGCCCGCGTGCCGTTCTGGAGCGGTCCCCTGGAATGGACAAAATTCCCGGAACAAAAGTCCGTGAAAATCACCCTCGAAGCCGACCGCCCCTACTACATTGAGGCGCTGATGAAGGAAGGCGGCGGCGGGGACAATCTGGCCGCGGCCTGGGAACTCCCCGGCACGGCCACCGGGCCCGTGGTCATTGACGGCCAGTATCTGGCTCCGTGGACGGCATCCGCCGCTCCTCCCGGTGAATCCGTCCAGGAGGTTTCTTTCACCGTGCCTGTCACCGCCAGTCCCGGCTCCCACCGGGCCGCCCGCTTCCGTTTGACGAGCACCTCCGCTACCGGCCCAGCCGGAGCTTCAGGCACTGGAGAGGTGGAAGACTACACGGTCACCATCACCGCTCCCACCAACGACTTCGGGGACTGGAGCGGCGCCGCCAGTGCCTCCAACGGCGTGAGTCCCAATCTTCTCATGGGCTCCGCCGTGGACGCCGAGTACTTCGCCGCCGCCAACGCTTCCGCCACGGGCGACGACCTTCAGGGCATCGACGATGAAGACGGCGTGACGCTGCCTGCACTCGTCGCCGGCGGGGTCTTCAATGCTCCCGTCGTCGTGACCAATAACACGGGATCTTCGGCGTTCCTGAACGCCTGGATCGACTTCAACAACAACGGCGTCTTCACCGATGCTGGCGAGCAGATCGTGACGAACCTCACGGTTCCAAACGCCAGCAATGGACGAGTCCTCAATCCGGCCGTGACCGTGCCGGCAAACGCCGTCACCGGCGTCAATCTCGGCGTGCGCTTCCGCCTCACCGCCACGGCCACGCCGGGTCCGACGGGCGCCCTCGGCGGCTTCGGGGAGGTGGAAGACTACGTGGTAAACATCGCCGTCCCCACGCTCGATCAGGGTGACTTCTCGAGGTTTGCCGCAGCCGCCAGCACCGCGAGCAACGCGCTGCGCATAGGCGCACTGGTGGACGCCGAATACACCGCCACCCTGAATGCCACCGCCACGGGAGACGACACCAGCGGCCTCGACGATGAAGACGGCGTGACCCTTCCCACGATCACCGCAGGCGGCCCGGTCGTGATGCCGGTGACGATCACCAACACGACCGGCGCATCGGCCTTCCTCAACGCCTGGGTGGACTTCAACAACAACGGTGTCCTCACCGATGCGGGTGAGCAGATCGCCGCGAACGTCGTCATCGCTTCCGGGGACGGTGGCAGCGTCAGGAACGTCAATTTCACCGCTCCCGCCACGGCTGTCTCCGGACTGCCCGTCGGCGTGCGCGTGCGCCTCACCTCGACGTCCTCCCCCGGCCCTGTCGGCACCGCCGGCACGGGCGAAGTCGAGGACTACACCACCGTCATCGCGGCGCCGCTGCTCGATTTCGGGGACTGGAGCGCCCTCCCGGACGCCTCCTCCACCGTCGATTCGCGCCTCCGGCTCGGAGCCCTGGCCGACACCGAGTACGCCGCCACCCGGAACAGCATGGCCTCCGGAGACGACTCCACCGGACTCGACGATGAAGACGGCGTGGTGATGCCCTCCATGATCGCCGGCGCACCGGCCACCATCCCCGTCGTCGTGACCAACACCACGGGCGCTCCGGCCTACCTGAACGCCTGGTTCGACTTCAACGACAACAAGGCGGTCAATGATCCCGGAGAACAGATCGCAGCAGACATCCTCGTGCCCTCGGGCACCGTCGGTGGCACCGTGAATGTCACCTTCACCGTCCCCGCTGCCGCGATCACGGGCGCCAGCCTCGGCACCCGTTTCCGCCTCACCAGCGTCGCTTCACCCGGCATCACTGGAAACAGCGGCATTGGCGAGGTTGAGGATCACCTCGTGAACATCGCCGTGCCCGTCACCGATTTCGGCGACTGGAGCCCGGCGGGAATCGCATCGAACATCGCCAGCTCCAATCTCCGCATGGGCGCTCTGGCGGACGCCGAATACCTCCCCACCAGCAACGCCAACGCCACCGGTGACGACATCACCGCCAGCGATGACGAAGACGGCGTGACCCTGCCCCTGCTCACGCCTGGCACCAGCGGCCAGGCCACCGTCGTCGTCACGAACAATACCGGCGCACCCGGCTACCTGAACGCGTGGATCGACTTCAACGGCAACGGCTCCTTCGCCGATGCCGGGGAGCAGGTCGCCGCGAACGTGCTCGTCGCCAGCGGCACCAACGGGCAGACCCGTACCCTCTCCTTCGTCACACCCACCGCCGCCATCCCTGGCAACCGGGGAACACGCTTCCGCCTGACCGCCGATCAAAATGCGACCCCGACCGGCACCGGCGGCCTCGGCGAGGTGGAGGATCACATGGCCCAGTTCGCCTGTCTGCCCTTCCTCGTGAATCCGACCACGCTGCCCGTCCCGACGGTCGGCACGCCTTATTCGCAGACGATCAGCGCCCTCGGCATTCACCCGCCCTTCACCTTCAGCGTCGGCAGCGGCGCCCTGCCGGCCGGACTGACGCTCGACAGTGCCACCGGCGTCATCAGCGGCACGCCGACCAGCAGTGCGCCCACGCTTTTCACCCTCGCCGCCACGGACGCGAACGGCTGCACCGCTTCACGCAGTCATGCCCTCACGCCGCTCTGCCCTGTGATCGGCATCACGCCCGCATCCTTGACCCGGGGAACTGTCGGCGCCGCCTACTCGCGTGCGCTGGCGGCCAGCGGCGGCACCGCCCCCTACGGCTCCTGGACCGTCACCAGCGGCGCTCTGCCGTCCGGGCTCACCCTGAATACCGGCACGGGCGTCATTTCCGGCACTCCCACCGCCCCCGCCAGCCCGGCCACCAGTTTCACCGTCCGCGTCACTGACACTTACGGCTGCCAGGCTTCACAATCGATCAGCCTCCAGATCTGCCCGGTCGTCTCCCTCAGCACCTCCGCTCCGGCTGCCGGTGCCGTCGGCACGGCCTACAGCCACACCGTCTCCGCCAGCGGTGGCGCGGCTCCCAACACCTACGCCATCACCAGCGGCACCCTGCCGCCCGGACTCAATCTGAACACCTCCTCCGGCGTGATCAGCGGCATCCCCACGCAGGCCGTTTCTCGCACCGTCACCCTCCGCGCCACGGATGCGAACAGCTGCACCGGCACCCGCAGCTACACCTTCTCCGCCGCCTGTCCGGCCATCAGCCTGACACCGCTCACCCTGCCGACTGCCTACTTCGGCGGCGCCTACGATCAGACCCTGACGGCCTCCGGCGGCACGGCACCCCACACCTTCATCATCGAGCAGGGCGCACTCCCCACCGGCCTCTTCCTGGCCGCCAACGGCATCATCAGCGGCGTTCCTTCCGTCGTCGGGGACTTCACTTTCACCGTCAAGGCGCAGGATTCCTACGGCTGCTTCGCCCTGGTCGATTACTCGCTGGCGGTGCGCACGATCTCCATCGGGAATCTCGTCTTCGAAGACTTCAACAACAACGGCCGCTTCGACCCCGGTGAGCCCGGTCTCGCGGGCGCACGCGTCCAGCTCTTCGCCGCGGGCAGTGACGGTGCCATCGGCGGCTCCGGCTCCGCCGCCGACACTCAGACCGGAAGTGACATCCTCACGCCCGCGACCGGCGCCTACCTCTTCACCAGCGTCCCGCCCGGCCGGTACTACGTCAAAGTCACGCCGACGAAAGCCTACCACGTCACCGGAGGCACGCCTGCGCTCACGGACAACGACGAAAATGGCAACAACGACGGCAGCCAGCCCGGCGGTCCGGGCACGCCTCTCTTCAGCCCCGTCATCACCCTCGCCGGCGGCACCGAACCAATCACGGACGGCGACAACGATCCCGACACGAACTTGAGCCTCGACTTCGGCCTCTGGGCCAGCTCGAAGATCGGCAATTTCGTCTTCCTCGACATCAACGGCGACGGCGTGCTCAATCCCGGAGAGCGCATCCAGGACGTCCTCGTCCTGCTCTATGCGGAAAATGCGACGCCCGGCGTTGATGAGCCCGTTGGCGCGGCCATTTCGGACAGCAAAGGCCGCTACCTCATCGAAAACATCAACAACGGCAGCTACTTCCTGCACGTGCCCGCCTCCCAGTTCGCACCCGGCATGCCGCTGGAGGGACTCGTGCCGATGGCGGCGGTGACTCTGGGCGATGACGACGCCGGACAGGATCTCATCTTCAACAATGCGCCCGCCACCAACGGAGCCAGCACCGGCGTCTTCTCCGTGCGCGCCGGTTTCGCGCCCGTCGGTGCGGCGGAATCCGGGGCCGATGGCGGCTTTGACGACGAGCAGGATGACGACCGCGTGGACCTCACCCGCGATCTCGGCTTCGCCTCCCCGTTGGGCAGCGGCTTCGCATCCTCTTCCCGCGCCGGGCGGATCCTCTCTATGAAGGCGGAAAGCGCCGCCAACACGCAGCCCGCCACCCTTTTGGAATGGAGCCAGACACGCGACATTGGCGGCCCTCTCGACGATCCAGACGCCGACGGCGCCGCCAACCTCCTCGAATACGCCCTCGGCACCGATCCTCTCAGCGGCCTCGGCGTCGAACGCATGAAGCTCGAACATGCTGCGGACGGCTCGCGGATCGATCTCGTCCTGACGCGGCCGAATTCGCCGCAGGAAGACATCACCGTCTCCATTGAAACCACCGGCGATCTCGATGCCGCTGCCTGGACGCGCCGCGCCCTGCCCGCCGCCGCCGTCTTCAATGCCGACGGCACCGTCACCCGCCGCTACGCCGACATCGCCGCGTCCTCCAGCCCTCAGACCGGCTTCCTCCGGATCCGAGTGGAGCTGGACGCCGATCGCGACGGCACGCCGGAAGCCGCCGCCGTCTCCACGGTCCTCGGCTGGAGCCGTCAGACCTTCGCACCCGGCACACGCACCTTCAGCATGCCGCTGGTGCCGCACGCTTTGTTCACGGGACGTGCAGCCGGCCTCATCGGCAGGGAAATCACCCTGCCGGTCGCCCTCACGCTCCCCGCAGGCTCCCACTACCTGGAGGTCCTCGACGGCGCTCTCGCCGGTCGTCATTTTGAAATCGATGCCGCCGCCAGCAGCGGCAGCGTGATCACGCTCACGGAAAACGTCCCTTCCGGCATCCTTGGCGCCCGCATCGCCCTCCGCACGCACTGGACGCTCGCCGCCCTGTTGCCGCCGGATGAATTCGCCGCTGAAGACAGGCTCCAGCTCTTCGATCCGGCCACCTCCGCCTACACCAGCCTCGCCCCCGTGGCAGGTGCGTGGACCGCCGACGTGCTCGGCATGAATGCGCGCCCGCTCCCGCCGCAGGAGGCGCTCCTCGTCCAGACACGCGGCGCCACCGTCATCCGCACCTACACCGGGGAACTCCGCCCCGCGTCATTGCCGCTGCCTTCCGGTGTCGGCACCCGCCTCATCGGCACTGGCTGGCCCGCCCCGCTCGCCGCTCCCATCGCAGGCCTGCACGCCGCCGTCACGCCGGAGCAGGCTGACCGCCTGCGCCTCTGGAATGGCGATACCGCAGCCGGTGTCAGCGGATACACCGGCTACTACCTCGACGACAGCGCCGGCACCCCGGCATGGCGTCCGCAGACCCTTGATTCCAAGCCGGGGACGCCCCGTCTGCTGCCCTTCCACGGTTTCTTCCTCATCCGCACCCGTCCGTAACGCTCACACCACGCCAAAGGCGCAGACCTCGTTTTTGTTCGCGCACAGCCGGGTCAGGTAAAAATCCGCGCACAGCGGCGGCGCCTCGCGTTTCAGCGTTTCCAGCAGGGCGTACTCGTCGTGCCCCTTGAATTTGATCGTCACCACAAAGTTCCGCATCCGCCCCTCCCGCAGCCATTCCAGCAGCAGGTCCATGCTGCGCTGCGGCGCGGCGATGACATCGCACACCAGCCAGTCCACGACCTCCTCCGGCTTGAACTTGAACGCGTCCGCGATCTCCAGCCGCAGTCCCGGGTGCCGCATCAGGTCCTCGCGCAATTCCGAGCGGTCCACCGCTGTCACCCGTGCTCCCCGGTGCAGCGCCACGTAGCTCCAACTGCCCGGAGACGCGCCCAGATCCACGCAGCTCTGGCCTTTTTCGATCCGGCGGCCCATGCGCGCCTCCGCCTCCACCAGCTTCGCAAAGGCGCGTGAGGGGGCGCTCTTGTCCTCCGCCCACGGCACATGCCCGCGTGGAAAACACGACACCAGATGCCGCCAGGCGTGCAGCTCCGGCGCACGACACGCGGAGAGCCAGCCGCCATCCGGCGCGGTCAGAAAACACTGCACCAGCGATGTCTCCTCATCGAAAACCGCCTCCGAATCCTCCAGCGAGCGCAGCAGATGCCGGCGGCGCTTCTTCAGCCGCTCCACCACCGCCGTGCGGATCAGTTCGCAGCGGTTCTCCCCTGCCCTGCCTTCTCCATAGCCCGGCCACACGTGCAGACGCCACGGGGCGGCATCCGGGAACACGCCCGCCACCGCCTCGATGATCCGGTCCGCCCAGGCATTGATCGACACCGCCTGCACCGCCACCGCATTCGGTAGCGTCTGCCGTGCAAAGGCCAGCCTGCACCCTTGCAGATCTGCATCCGCACCGATCCCGACGCCCTCCAGCTCCCGCAGCACCACGCCCGGCGCCGTCCGCCGCAGCTCATCCGCCAGAAACGGCGTCACATCGGGCTCGGCGGGAAAAAGATGCACGTTCGCGGCGGACGATCACGGTTTGGCAGGCGTCGGCGGCGCGACGTTTTCCTTGAAGGGAGACACCACGCCCAGCGTGGACGGAATGAAGTCGTCCGTGCGGAAGCAGGAAGCGGGAAGCCCCTCCGCGTTCATGAGGTTCGCACCCTCCGGCCAGCTCGCCCATGCATAGCGCACTCCCACCGGCTCCGGCACCTGCTCGCTCCAGACCACCACCTCGTTGCCCTCGATCTTCGCCTTTGCCCACACCCACTTCTGGTCGGCGCCGGTGATCTGGAAGTGCCCGGGCTCCTTGCCGTCCCGCGTCTTCAAACCGCCGCCGACATGCGTGAACTGCACGCGCACCTTGTCCCCCTGCACCACGGAGGAGAGGTAAAGCGGCCCGCAGTACTCCGTGCCCGTGCGCCCATAGTCGTTCGCCAGCGCCCACAGCGCCAGCCGCCGGCCCACCTCCTGCTTGTTCTTCGGGTGGATGTCATTCTGCTCGCCGATGTCGTTGGTGATCGCGATCCCGCTCTTGTCGATCGTCTGCGCCGTCAGCGTCTGCGCCTCCTGCAGCTCCGCCCAGGTGTCCGCCACGCCGGCATCCTTAGTCACCGGCCGGCTGTTCCCGAAGCTCGCCAGTTGCACCATGTAGAATGAAAACACATCCACCCACTGCTTGCGCCAGTCGTTGATCATCGTCGGCATCAGCTCCTGGTACTGAAACGCCCGGCGCTGGTTCGACTCCCCCTGATACCAGATCACTCCTTTGATCCCGTAGGGCACCAGCGGCACCACCATGCCGTTGAACAGCACGCTCGGGTGGTGCGGCGTCTTCGTCGGATCATCCGGCGGGCGTGGCGCCCGCGGCTTGGTCTTCTTCTTGCCCGCAGGCAGCTTCGCATTCTCAGCGTCGATCTTTTTCACCTGCTCCCGCCAGTCCGCATTCCGCTGGTCAAAAGCCGCCTGCTCCTTCGCCGCATCCCACTTGGACACATGATCCGCCCAGTCCGTCAGCAGCTCGCTCGCACAGGGCCGCTCCTCCAGCGCCTCGCGGCTCGTCCACGCCTCGATGCGTGTGCCGCCCCATGACGTGTTGATCAGCCCCACCGGCACCTTCAGCACCTGGTGCAGATGCCTGCCGAAGAAATAACCCACCGCAGAAAAATCACCCGCATTCGCCGGCGTCGCCTCCTTCCACGCGCCCTTGCAGTCCTCCTGCGGCGTCATGCTCGGGCTCCGCTCCACGTTGAACATGCGGATCTGCGGGTGATTCGCCCCCGCGATCTCCGCCTCCGCGTTTCCCGCCTGCTTCACCGTCCACTGCATGTTCGACTGCCCGGAGCAGATCCACACCTCCCCCACCAGCACGTTCTTGACCGTGATCGTGTTCTTTCCCGCCACCACCAGATCCGTCGGCGTCGCATTCGCGCTCATCGGATTCAGCGTGATCGACCATTTTCCGTCCGAAGCCGTCAGCATGCTGTGCGCCTGCTCCCCGAAGGTCAGCTTCACCTCCTCCCCCGCGTCCGCCGTGCCCCAGACGCGCACCAGTTGCAGTTGCTGCAGCACCATTCCGTCGGAAAACACCGCCGGGAGTTTCACCTCGGCCTGCAGGCCGGAGACGGTCAGGATCAGAAAGCAGAAAAATCGTTTCATAGCGGGCAGCATCAATTGAGGCACTTTGTGGCGCAAGTAAGCCAAATGTCAGAGAAGGGTGCTGTCATCGCTGCGCTCCAGCTTCCCGATGCGCTTCTTGATCGTCTCCAGCAGCACCGTCATCTCATGCGCACAGCGCAGGCACTCCTTCTGCGTCTCCTCGTCACCCAGCCCCGGTACGGCGGGATGAATCTTCATGAATTGAAGGGCGATGTTTTTGCAGGCTTCACGAATCTGTGCGATGGCGGCGGGTCGGTCCATGCACCCAGACTAGAGCGCATGACGCCGCCTGCAAGAACCTAGCCAAATCTGCGAACCCTCCGCCGTTCGTCCGCCCATGCACATCCCGACCCTCATCGAGCGCAAGCGCGACGGCGGCTCCCTCTCCGCTGGCGAGATCCAGGCCGTCATCGGCGCCTTTACCCGTGGTGACATGCCGGACTACCAGATGAGCGCCCTCGCCATGGCCGTCTTTTTCCGGGGCATGACCCCGCAGGAAACCGCCGCGCTCACCGACGCCATGCTCCACAGCGGCACCCAGCTCGCCTGGAACGACGACGACCCCATCCGCGTGGACAAGCACAGCACCGGGGGCATTGGCGACAAAACCTCCCTCGTCCTCGCCCCCCTCCTCGCCTGCGACGGCGTCTGGGTGCCCATGATCTCCGGTCGTGGCCTCGGCATCACCGGCGGCACCCTCGACAAGCTCGAAAGCATCCCCGGCTTCCGCACCCAGCTCAACGAAGTCGAAATCCACCGCGTCATCGACCAGGTCGGCTGCGCCATGATCGGCCAAACGGCGGGCATCTGTCCTGCCGACAAAAAACTCTACGCCCTCCGCGATGTCACCGGCACCGTCCCCAGCATCCCGCTCATCACCGCCAGCATCATGAGCAAAAAACTCGCCGAAGGCCTCAACCGCCTCGTGCTCGACGTAAAATACGGCTCCGGCGCCTTCATGAAAACCGAGGAGCAGGCCCACGAACTCGCGCAGAGCATGGTCCGCGTCGGCAACGCCCTCGGCGTGCGCTCCAGCGTCCGCCTCAGCCCAATGAACGAACCCACCGGCGAGTCCGCCGGTAACGCCCTCGAAGTCGCCGAATGCGTCCGCTGCCTCCAAGGCCAAGGCCCGCAGGACCTCGAAGACATCGTCCTCGACCTCGCCTCCGCCGTCGCCGTTTCCACCCGCGCCGACCTCCGCCAGATGCTCCACCGCGGCGATGCGTGGGCCAAATTCCAGCAGATGGTCGCCTTGCAGGGCGGCAGCGTCGAATCCCTCGAAAAAATCACCACCGTCCACCGCGCCCCGTTCATCGGCGACTTCAAATCCCCCGCCAGCGGCCTCCTCCAAAAGATGGACGCCGGCGGCATCGGCCAGGTCGTCCTCGAACTCGGCGCCGGCCGCTCCAAAGCCGCCGACCCCGTCGATTTCGCCGTCGGCTGCGATCAAATCGCCAAAACCGGCGCCCAGGTCCGCACCGGCGACACCCTCCTCCGCGTCCACGCCCGCACCAAAGCCGCCCTCCACCGCGCCCTCGACGCCCTGCCTGATCACATTCAGATTGTTTAGCATCTTCTTTCCCCATGAACCGCCGCCGCTTCCTCCAGTCCACGACCGCCGCCGCCCTGCTTCCCGAAATCGCGCAAGCCGCACCGCCTGCGATGCGCATCATCGACACGCACACGCATTTTTACGATCCTACGCGCCCCGGCGGCGTGCCGTGGCCGGCGCAGGGCTCCAAGCTCTACCGCACCGTGCTGCCGGCAGACTGGCTCGCCGTCGCCTCGCCGCATGGCGTCAAGGAAACCGTCATCGTCGAGGCCAGCAAGCTCGTGGAGGACAACCAGTGGATCCTCGATCTCGCCGCGAAGGAGAAGTCCATCGTCGGCTTCGTCGGTCATCTCGATCCCGGAGCGGAGTTTGCTGCGCATTTGCAGCGCTTCGCCGCGAATCCAATCTTCCGCGGCATCCGCTGGAGCGGGAATTTCCTGCTCGATGAGTCGATGAACGACAAGGTCCTCGCCGGGGCCAAACTCCTCGCCGAGCACGGGCTTGAACTCGATCTGAACGGCCCGCCCAACACGCTGCCCCGTGCGGCCAAGCTCGCCGCCGACCTGCCCGGCCTGCGCATCGTGATCAATCACTTAGGTGCTTCCGGCGATCCGCAGAATCTGCGCCCCGAGTGGAAGGAAAACATCCGCACCGTGGCGAAGCAGCCGAACGTCTTCATGAAGGTCTCCGCACTGGCCGAGCAGGTGAAGTGCGAGCCCGGCCAGGCCCCGAGCGATACCGCCTACTACCTGCCCATTCTCGATCACCTCTGGGAAACCTTCGGCCCCGACCGCCTCATCTACGGCAGCAACTGGCCCGTCTCCGACCGTGGCGCCTCCTACGATGTCGTCTTCAAGATCGTGGACGAATACTTCCGCGCCAAAGGCCCCGAAGCCTGCGAGAAGTACTTCTGGAAAAACTCGCTCGCCGCCTATCGCTGGATCGAGCGAAAGTAACTCAATTCATTCGTCATTCGCCATTCTGGTTTCGTCATTCCTCTCATGCGCCTCGTCCTCCAACGCGTCTCCGAAGCCTCCGTCACCGTCGAGGGGCGGATCACCGGCCAGATCGGCGCCGGGCTGATGATTCTCGCAGGCATCGAGCATGATGACACAATCGATGACGCGGCGTGGCTGGTGCAGAAGGTCACGCAGATGCGCATCTTTGGCGATGCGGAGGGCAAGATGAACCTCTCCGTGAAGGACATCGGCGGCGGACTGCTTGTCGTCAGTCAATTCACGCTGCATGCGAGCACGAAGAAGGGCAATCGCCCCAGCTTCATCCGCGCGGCGCGTCCCGAGCACGCGATTCCACTCTACGAGCAGTTTTTGACGATGCTGGAGGCCGAGATGGGCAAAAAAGTCGAGCGCGGCATCTTCGGCGCGGACATGAAGGTGGCGCTCGTTAATGACGGGCCGGTGACCATCTGCATCGACTCACGGGCGCGCGAGTGAGCACGGGCCTCGTCCTTTCCATGCAAAGCACCTGCTTTGGCAGCGTGCGCCAAGGGCTTGCTTGAGGTCCAGGTGCTTTTGGGTGATGAAGAAGTGTGGCCGGCGGCGTTGATCGTCAGCCGCTGCCGATTTCAATGCGTCCGAGCTACCTCCCATGTCCGAAGTCTTCAATTCCAACTACCCCTCCATCGAGCATCTGCGCGAACGCGCCCGCAAACGTGTGCCACGCTTCGCCTTTGAGTATCTGGAGGGCGGCTGCTTCTCGAACCTCAACATCCAGCGCAACACGGACGAGATCCGGCAGGTGCAACTGCGCCCTTGGTATCTGCGGGACTATCCCGGCTCGGATTTGAAGACGGAACTCTTCGGCACCACCTACGACGCGCCCTTCGGCGTGTCACCCATCGGTCTGCAGGGCCTCATCTGGCCGAAGGCGACGGAGATCCTCGCCAAGGCGGCGCACAAGCACAATCTGCCCTTCATTCTCAGCACCGTGGCGACGGCCAGCATCGAAACCGTGGCCGAACTGACCGAGGGCAAGGCCTGGTTTCAGCTCTACCATCCCACCGAAGAAGCGCTGCGTGACAAGCTGATCGAACGTGTGCGCGCTGCGGGCTTTCCCACGCTCGTCATCCTCGCGGACACGCCCACTTTTGCCTATCGGCCAAAAGAAATTCGTAATGGCCTGTCGATTCCTCCGCGCATGACGTTGCGCAACATCGTCCAGATGATGTTTCATCCCACGTGGTCATTCAGCCAGCTCGCCGCCGGTGCGCCGGAGTTCAAAACAATGAAGCCCTATCTACCGAAGGGCCTTAACATGAAGCACCTCGGCCTGTTCATGAACAAGACCTTCTCCGGTCGCCTCAATCCGGCGAAGATCGCCGCGATCCGTGACAAGTGGAAGGGCAAGCTCGTCGTGAAGGGCATCGTGACCGAAGAAGATGCGGAAACCGCGCTCGGACTCGGTGTCGATGGCTTCATCGTCTCGAATCACGGCGGACGCCAGCTCGACGCCGGACAGTCCACGATCAAGCCGCTCACCGAGCTTGCGAAAAAGTTCGGCCAGCGCACCACCGTGATGATCGACAGCGGCCTGCGCTCCGGACCCGATGTGGCCTGCGCCATCGCCAGCGGTGCGAAGTTCGCCTTCATGGGCCGCTCGTGGATGTATGGCGTCGCCGCGCTCGGCAAAGACGGCGGCGATCATACGATGACGATGCTCAAGCGTCAGTTCCGGCAGGTCATGGAGCAGGTCGGCTGCGAACGCGTGACCGATCTGCCGAAGCATTTGGTGGCAAGTGCTTGACGACGCGTTCACCCTGTCCGCAGGTGCAGAAGGGCGTCGTTCCGACATCTGGATCTGCGGCGAGGTTGTTGGTCCTTCCGACATGGCCGTGGCCTTGATGAAGTGGTTTGCCAGATCGATTGCTTGTTCGATCAGATTGTCAGTTCGGTGTCGGAATCGTGTGCCACTGTTGGATCGAATGAGTGCCTTTCGTCTATTATTGATCGTCCTGGGATTGTCCGGAGCGGGCAGCGCACCTGCTGGCGACCTGCTGTCCCTGATGCCCCGCCCCGAAGACCACACGCAAATGTGGTGGGCCGAGGGATTCCCCGGAAATCTCCCGGAGGCTCGCTGGCTCCGCGTCGTGCAGACGGGAAGCTATGCGATGGTGCTGGACACGGAGGCGATGAGCCTTCGTCATCTCGGTGAGTTGGCCGGGCCGGGTGAGGACTGGCGCCAACTGCCCGCTGCGGATCTCGCCCTTAGAATGGTGGTCGATGGAAAGCCATACCGCTGCACTGCGGGCGGTCCGTGGACCCGCTTCACCGGACCGCGACTGGTCGAGTCGGGGCGCTTTTTCCAGCGGGGCGATGTCACCGATCTCGTCTTCACAGCAGAGGATGGCAGCCGCTTGAATGCCGATGCGAGGTTCGAGACAGCGGCATGGTCAGACCGCCTGGCCATGACCCTGGCGGTTCGCCCCGGCAAACGTCTCGTGGTGGCGGGTGAGGCTTCCTTTGGCCGGGTGCGCGGCGGCTTCGGGCTGGATGGCGCGAATTATCTGGAAATTCGGCACCGTCCCGAGCTGGATCCGGAGCGGTTTACCTTGGAGCTGTGGGCCTTTGTGCCGTCCGACTATCAGGCTTCAGACAGGGTTTCGCCATGGCTGGTCTGCAAGAATCGAAACGAGGTGGTGGATGGAAACTTCGGCATCTATCTGGCCAGAGACGGCCCGCAGGCGCGACTGAACATCGGTGGCGGTCCGGCGAATGCTGTGACGCTCAAGGCAACGAAGAAACACCAGCTGAACATGAATGCATGGAATCACCTCGCGATCAGCTACGATGGTGACGTGCTGCGGCTTTACCTGAACGGCGCGTGGGCGGGCGAAACGAAGATCGGCAAGAAGCGTGTGCCGGGCCGGGATGGCCTGGCGATCGGTCGGCGGCAGGATGGATCGGGCGATGGCTATCACTTTCGCGGAGTTGTGGATGAGGTTCGGCTCTACGATCGGGCGCTGACGCTGGAGGAGCTGCGGCTGCGCTGGAACAAGCCGGAGGCGGAGCGGCCTGAGTTGAAACCGGTCGGCGAGTGGACCTTCAATCCAAGCGGCACCGCATCGATGACTCGATTGCGCGAGGAGTGGAAGTCTGCCGACATGCAGATCGAGTTAGCCTCTCGTCAGGGAAAGCTGCAGCAACGCGTGGAAAGACCGCAGGGCAGCGATTGGCAGGAAGTGTCGCTGGTTTTTGATCCTCGGAGCCTTGCGGCGGCTGAAAAGAGCCCGGTGGTCGTGAACGCGTCGGAGTTCGGAACGGGCAAGGTGCGGCCTGTGGACTTTGACGCGACACTGGGCTGGCATCGGGTGAATCTGGATGGGATCGAGCCCATCGCCCCACCCGGCGGCAAGAACCCGAGCAATGACGCCATCGAACGGGTGAAACTGAAGCTGTCGAATCCGACGGATCACGAGCAGATTGCACGGCTGATGTTTGAGAAGACAGCGCGTGGCTTTCTCCAGCGCATCGGCACGCCGATCACCGGTGTGTCAGCGGTGCTTCGAGACCAGGATGGCAATCCCACCGGGATCCCGGTGCAGCTGAGCAAAAACTGGCACAATGAACCCGAAGGCGGCGTGTATGCGGGCCAGTGGTTTCACGGCATCTCGCAGGTGCGCCTGCCGGCAAAGGTGGAAGTCGAGTTGGAGCTGGTCTTGGCCTACGGACACTGGGGCGGCGTGGCGGCAGC
>CAMAZK010000014.1 GCA_945863205.1 Akkermansia muciniphila
ATGAAACCTTCGCCCATCTGCTGCGGCACAACGGCAGCCTCACGCGCCTACTCAAGAGCGACGAAATCCACGTCAACGGCCTGCTCGCCACCTACTACGGCATCGAAGGCATCAGCGGCGATGCGTTTCAAAAAGTGAAACTGCCCGCCGGCTCGCCTCGCGGCGGATTGCTCGGCATGGCGGCCATTCTCGCGATGGGCAGCAACGGCGAGCGCACCAGTCCGGTCGAACGCGGCGCCTGGGTGCTGCGCAAGCTCCTCCACAACCCGCCTCCGCCCGCACCGCCCAATGTCCCGCAGATCACGCGACTCGAAAACAAGCTGCTCAACACCCGCGAGCGCTTATTGGCGCATCAGGAAGAGCCGCAGTGCCTGCAATGCCATCGCAAGATCGACTTCATCGGCTTTGGCCTCGAAAACTTCAACGCCGCCGGCAAATGGCGCACCGAGGAAACCTACGAGAAGCGCGGCGTCGGCAAGAAAACCTGGCCCATCGACCCCAGCGGCCAGTTCTACAACGGCCCCGCGTTCCAAGACTACTTCCAGCTCCGAGACCTCATCGCCGCCAAGAGTGAAGACTTCGCGCGAGGCTTCACCGAAGCCCTCATCGAGTATGCGCTCGGCAGGCCGTATGGCTTCACCGATGCCGCGCTCGCGGATGATGTCGTGAAGCTCGCGAAGGCGAAAGGCTTTGCGATGAAAGAGTTCTTTGTCGCGCTAGCCGCCAGCAAAGAATTTCGCCGCAAATAGCGCCACGAACAGCGTTTCACTGCCGCCGCACTTCCCCATGAAAACCCGCCGTCACTTTCTCCAGTCCAGCACCTCGCTCATTGCTCTGCCCGCTTTGGAGTCGCTGGGCTTCCGTCGATTTGCTTCCGCAGCGGCTCCGGCAGTGCCGCCGAAGAGGCTGGTGTTTCTTGGCTTTGGCTGGGGGATCACGACGGAGACTTGGTTTCCGGACATCAAGCAGACGGGGAAGGATTACACGCTGCCGGAGGGCTTGAGGCCGTTGGCGAGGCACAAGGCGGACTTCACGGTGGTGCAGGGGCTTTGGAACAAATACTCGAACGAAGGGCACTGGGGCAGCACGATGTGGCTCACGGGCGCGAACCGATTCGCGGAACCGGGGCAGACGTTTCACAATAGCATCTCGGCGGATCAGGTCGCGGCGGCGAAGCTGGGCATGGACACGCGTTTTGCGTCGCTACAGCTCAATGGCAGCGAGAACGCGGAGGCTTCGGGGCATGGGCCGGGGCTTTCGATGGCTTGGGATGTGAGCGGCAAGCCCATCGGCGGTCACAAAGGCCCCGTGGAGGCGTTTCATCGGCTCTTTTCGAAGGACACAACGCCCATCGAGCAGCAGAAGGCGATGCTCGCGCAGAAGCGCAGCGTGCTCGACACGGTCATGGAGAACGCGAAGGCCATGCAGCGAGGTCTTGGCAAGAACGACCGGGCGAAGCTCGACGAATACTTCCAAGGCATCCGCGACATCGAGACGCGGCTCGCGAAGGACGAGCAATGGATCGGTGTGCCGCAGCCGAAGGCACCGATTCCTCAGCCGCAGGAAGGTCTGGCGGGCAAGGAGGAGATCAAGATCATGTATGACATCATCCTCGCCGCGATGCAGACCGACAGCACCCGCGTGCTGACGTATCGCCAGCCGGTGAGCACGCTGCTGACGAGCATCGGCATCAAAGTCGCGCCACATGACATGAGCCACTACCACTCGACGATGGGCGAAAAGCTCGCCGCCTCGCAGCAGCGCGATCTCGTGCAGAGCGAGTTGCTCGCCGGACTCCTCGACAAGCTCAAAGCCACCAAGGAAGCCGATGGCAGCCGTCTTTTCGATCACGTCGCCCTCGCCTACGGCAGCAACATCCGCACCGAGCACAACCTCGACAACTGCCCCACGCTCCTCACCGGCGGCGGCGCGGGCATCAAGCTCGGCCACAACATCGTCGCACCGAAGGACACCCCACTTTGCAACGCGTGGCTGACCTTGCTCCATGGCATCGGCGTGAATGCCGAGCGCCATGGCGACAGCTCGGGCGTGCTCAAGGAGATTGTGGCCTGATCATCGGGCATCTGTCGGGATTCGTCAAAAATCCGTCCGGGAGGGGATTTTTCTTGTCCGGTTCCGGCTTCTGGTGCGGTATATCGGTCCCCTCCCGTTTTCTCCAACCATGAAGCACCTCCTATTCTCACTCGCACTCCTCAGTTCGGTCGCGTCCGCGCAGGAATATCTCGAAATGGCCGCGAATCCCGTGGGCGCTGGCAAAGGCCGGACGATCGTGCTGGTCGCGGGTGATGAGGAGTACCGCACGGAGGAGTCGATGCCGATGCTGGCGAAGATTTTGGCAAAGACGCATGGCTTCAACTGCATCGTGCTCTTTTCCACGGACGAAAAGTCGGGCTACATCGACCCGAACAACCAGAAGCACATCCGGGGCACTGAAAAGCTCAATGACGCCGACCTGCTCATCATCGGTACGCGTTTCCGCCAACTGCCGGACGCGGACCTGGCTCATTTCGCGAAGTTTCTGAACGCCGGGAAGCCGGTGATCGGCTTCCGCACGGCGACGCATGCGTTCACGGGCGGCGCGAAGACGGGCGATTTCAAATGGAGCGAGTTCGGGCTGAAAATCCTCGGTGAGAAGTGGGTCAGCCATCACGGCCAGCACAAGAAGGAAGGCACGCGCTCGGTGGTCGAAGCCGCGAACGGCTCGAACGAAGTGCTGCGCGGCGTGGGTGAGATCTTCGCGCTGAGTGATGTGTATGGAGCCCCGGATGTGAAGCCTGAAAATTCCACGATCCTCCTGCGCGGTGCGGTGACGGAGTCGCTGGATCCGAAGTCGAAGAACCTGACGGGCGCAAAGAACGAGCCCATGCAACCGATCGCCTGGCTGCACAACTACACAGCACCGAACGGCACCACGAAGGGCCGGTCCTTTTGCACGACGATGGGTGCATCGGTGGACTATCAGGATGAAAACCTGCGTCGGCTCATCGTCAATGCAGCGCATCACCTGCTCGGCCTGCCAGTGCCGGAAAAGGCGGATGTGGCCTTCATCGATCCCTTCAACCCGACGTTCTACGGCTTCATCAAGAACGCAGACTACTTCAAGCAGCGCAATCTGAAGCCCGGTGATTTCGCGACGGGTAGCAGTCCTTCGATGGGGCTTCCCGAAGACAAGCCGAAGCAGGTGGTCGCCAAAAAGAGCGCCGAGAAGAAAAAGAAAGATGAACAACCTGCGGGTGCGCCGCATCAGCCCGCCGTCGAGGCTCCCGCAGCCACCTCGGCACGCAGTCAAAGCGTCGCGCCGCCGGAGAAGGGCGAACGCATCGTGCTCGTCGGCAACGGTCTCGCCGAGCGCGACACGTGGTACAGCCGCATCGAGACGGAGCTGCAGCTTCGTTATCCCGACCGCGATCTCTATTTCCGCAACATGGGCCATGTCGGCGACACGCCGGGCTTCCGTCCGCATCCATCACGCACGTCTCAGTGGGCCTTCCCCGGCGCGGAAAAGTTTCATCCGGACAAGACGATCCACAACGGCCAGGGCTTCTACGCCACGCCGGATCAGTGGCTCACGCATCTGAAGGCGGACACCGTGGTCGGCTTCTTCGGCTACAACGAATCCTTCGACGGCCCGAGCAAAGTCGGCAATTTCGAAGCGGAACTCGACGCCTGGGTCGTTCACACGCTGAGCAAGGCCTACAACGGCAAGACCGCGCCGCGCGTCGTGCTCGTCTCGCCTGTCGCTTATGAAAATCAGAGCGCGAAACGCGATCTGCCGAAGGGCGACGTGGAAAACTCGAACCTGCTGCTTTATGCCGCCGCCATCGAGAAAGTCGCGAAGAAGCACAAGCTGACCTACATCGACCTCTTCTCGCCAACGCAGGCGATTTACTCGAAGGGCGGCGAGTTCTTCACCACGGGCGGTTTCGTGCCGACGGACAAGGGCTACGAGACCATCGCCGAACTGCTCGCGACCGGCATGTATGGCCACCAGAGCCGCGAATCGAGGGCGGATCCAGCCCTGGTCCACGCGGCGGTGAAGGAGAAGGACTGGATGTGGAACAACGACTACAACATCCTCAACGGCGTCCACGCGCACGGCCGCCGCTACAATCCGTATGGCCCGCAGAACTATCCTGACGAAGTCAAAAAGACCCGCGAGATGACCGCGCTGCGCGATGATTTGATCCACCAGGTCACGGCTGGCAAGACGACCGAACTGAAGGTCGATGACAGCAAGACGCACGCTCTGCCCGCCGTGCCGACGAACTACGTGCCCAGCGTGAAGAACGGCAGCGAGAAGTATCTCTACGGCGAAGAAGCTGAGAAGTCCCTGACCGTGCCGGAAGGCTACAAGGTGCAGCTTTTCGCCAGCGAGAAGGAGTTCCCGAACCTCGCGAACCCGATGCAGATGAGCTTTGACAACAAAGGCCGCCTGTGGGTCGCCACGATGCCCGCGTATCCGCATTACAAGCCCGGTGACCCGATGCCGGACGACAAGCTGCTCATTTACGAAGACACCAATGGCGACGGCAAAGCCGACAAGGAAACCGTCTTCGCCGACAAGCTGCACCTGCCGATCGGCTTCGAATTTGCCCCTGAAGGCGTCTATGTCTCGCAGGAGCCTAACCTCGTGCTGCTTCGCGACACGAACGGCGACGACAAGGCCGACAGCATGGAGATCATCCTCGGCGGCTTCGACACGCACGACACGCATCATGCCGTCAGCGCCTACACCGCCGATCCGAGCGGCGCGTTCATGATGTGCGAGGGCGTCTTCCTCCACTCAAACATCGAAACGCCCTACGGCCCCGTGCGCTGCGTCGATGGCGGCTTCTTCCGCTACAGCCCGCAGCGCGGCCAGCTCGAGCGCACCATCCAGATGAGCATCCCGAACCCCTGGGGCTTCGTGTTTGACCAGTGGGGCCAGGATTTCCTCCTCCACACCTCCGGCACCACGATGAACTGGGCGCTGCCTGTCGAAGTGAAGCCCGCCTTCGGCAGCAAGACGCCTTCCGCCGCCGATCTCGTGCCGAAAGACCACAAAGTACGTCCGACGAGCGGCCTGGAGATCGTTTCCTCACGCCACTTCCCCGACGAAGTGCAGGGCGACCTCATTTACTGCAACGCCATCGGCTTCCTCGGCATCAAGCAGGTGAAAATCGAAGACGAAGGCACCGGCTGGAAGACGGATCACCGCCACGACCTGCTCGTCAGCAAGGACGGCAACTTCCGCCCCGTCGATCTCGAATTCGCACCCGATGGCAGCCTCTACGTCATCGACTGGCACAACGTCCTGATCGGCCACATGCAGCACAACGCGCGCGATCCGCTGCGCGACCACGTGCATGGCCGCATCTACCGCATCACGTATCCGTCGCGTCCGCTCGTGAAGCCAGCGCCTGTCGCCGGTGCGCCGGTGGAGGCGCTTTTGGAAAACCTGAAGGCTCCTGAGCTTCGTCAGCGCTACCGCACGCGTCGTGAGCTGCGTGGTCATTCCGCAGAAGAAGTTGTTCCGGCCGTCAAAGCCTGGGCCGCGAAGCAGAACGACACGCACGCGAAACTCGAAGCCCTCTGGGTCACCTGGGGCGCGAATCAGGTCGATGAAGGCCTCCTGCGCGAAATGCTCGCCTCCAGCGACTTCCACGCCCGCTCTGCTGCCGTTCGCGTGCTGCGCTACAACACCCACGTCATCGCCGATCACGTGGCGCTGCTGGAAAAAGCCGCTGCCGATGAACACGGTCGCGTGCGCCTTGAGGCCATCGTCGCCGCGAGCTGGCTGCCAAACATTCCTGCCGCGAAAAACATCGTCGCCATCGCCTCGAAGCTCCCGCTCGACGACTGGAACAAGGCCGCCGCGCAAACCGCCGCCGATCGCCTCGCCGGCATCGTCGAAGTGGTGAAACCTGAATACACCGCCGTGCCACCGCCCGCGCATCTCAGCGCTGTGGCGAAAGCGCAGTTCACCGCCGGGCAGGAAGTCTATTTCCGTGAAGGCCACTGCGTCACCTGCCATCAGCCGAACGGCGCCGGCCTTGATCCCGCCTTCCCGAGCATCGTGAACAGTCCATGGGTCACCAGCGACCGTGACCGGCTCATCAAGATCGCGATGTATGGCCTCATGGGCCCCATCAAAGTCGGCGACAAGGAATACAACGGCCAGGTGCCCATGACGCCCTTCGGCGGCATGCTCAAGGACGAGGAAATCGCCAACGTCCTCACCTTCGTTCGCAATCACTTCGGCAACAAAGCCGACCCGATCACGCCAGCCGAAGTCAAAGCCATCCGCGACGCCAGCAAAGGCCGCATGATGCTCTACACGACCGACGAGCTGCTCAAGGAGCATCCGATGAAGTGATCCTGCCCCTTCGCAGCCTTGCCACGATTGTCGGATGACGTGGGCCTTCTTCATGAAGCTGTGGAGCGACAGGGACGTGCGGGAGAGCGTGACGCCGAGGCATTTAGAGCGGCGGATTTCACTGTCGAGTTCGCCCAGCGGCATGCGCTGGGCGGGCCCTTGCTCGTGCGCCACTCACTAGCTTATAAATTCGGACCGCCCATTTTGTCAGCCAGTTGCACCCTTTCCCCGTTTCCCTGCCCCAGCTTGCGCATCGCCTCAGGTGGCTCGCCCGATGATCGACCTCCTCCGTCTGCGGCGGCAACCTGCGGCTCTTGAGCTCCTCGCTCACCGCCCGCTTGTCCAGTCGCTCCGCCATCTCTCGCCGACCCGCCGCCGTGTCTGCCAAGTTGAAGGCCTTGAGGCCGGCTGCAGCATCCAGCACCTTGCGGCCGCGGTGGGAGTTTGGGTGCGCAACCCCTGCTTTTTCCTGCGTTCGGGGGAAATCGGCGTGGAATTGTTGCGGGACCGTGCTCGCTTCAGCCTGCATGAATCACTGGCTGCTCAAATCCGAACCCGATGTGTTTTCCTTCGACGATCTGAAGTCGCGGGCGAAGAAGACGGAACCCTGGAACGGTGTGCGGAACTACCAGGTGCGCAACATGATGCGGGATGAGATGGCGCAGGGAGATCTCGGCTTCTTCTACCATTCGAGCTGCGCGGTGCCAGGCATCGCGGGCGTGGTGAAGATCGTGAAGGAAGCTTACCCGGACTCGACCCAGTTCGATCCCTCGTCCGAATACTTCGACGCCGGCAGCAAGCGTGAAGAACCGCGCTGGCTGATGGTGGACGTGAGGTGGGAGGCCGACTTCGAGACCTTCGTCACGCTGGAGATGCTGCGCACCGATCCGAAGCTGGCGGACATGCTGATCCTGCGGCGCGGGAACCGGCTGTCCATCACCCCGGTGGAAAAGAAGCACTGGGACCGGATCTGCAAGCTGGGCGGCCTGTAGGACCGCGGTTACTTCTCCACGGTCACGCCCTTCACACTCACGGTGCCGAAGGCGAAGCCGATGCTGAGGTTCGTCTTGGCGCGGGAGAAGGAGGCGTGCTCGTAGATCCTGGCGAAGTCGCCCACCTTGAGGCTGGCTTTGGTGCCGTGGAGTTCGAGGCTGACCTGCGTCCACTCGCCGGGCTTGAGTTTGAGATCGGGCTCGGTGCCGACGGCGATGGAGGCGTGGTCCGCTTTTCCTTTTGGCGGAAAGGCACGGATAGAGGCGCCGGCCTTGCTGAAGACGATGCGGAAGATGTGCCCGTCTTCGCCATTGCTGGTATAAACGACACTCTTCGTGTCCGCGTCCGGCTTGAAGGCGAAATGGACAGCCGCGTCCGTGTAGGCGAGGTCGTAAAAGATGATCGGGCCGTGGTCTTTGAACTTTTTGTACAGCTCGTCGTCCTGCGTGCAGGTGGCGATGTTGTCGGCGAACTTCCACTCGCCCCGCAAGGCGCGGCGGGAGGCGAGTTTGGCATCGGAGAAATCGTCCTTCAGCAGCGGAGCATCGACGGCGAGGGAGGTCAGGGCGAGGAGCAGAAAAAGGGCGGCGGTTTTCATGATGCGGAGCGCCTGAAACGCGAGGAGCAGCGAAAGCTAGCAGCTACTTTGCGCCCTTCACCCGGCGATCCATCCACTGCAGGGTCTTCTCCCACATCTCCGGCAGATAGACGTGCCCGACTCCGGGATGGATCGAGTTTTCAAAGCTGGCGTCCGCATCTTCGCCGTGCAGCGCATAGACCTGGCGGACGATCCCGCCGAGGCGCTTCACGCCTTCGAGAGGCGAGCCTTCGTCCTGATCGCCGGTCATGAAGAGCATGGGGCGCGGAGCAGCGAGGGCGATGACGGCTTCCGTGTCAAAGTGCCTGAGCATGCCAGGCACGAAGTAGTAAATGCCGTGCGCCTTGAGCATGCCGGCGCGGATGAGTTCCTCGTAGCGCGTCATGCAGGCCACGCACACGGCGGCACGCGGGCGGTCGTCCAGCGCCATGATCCACCAGCTCCGCGTCGAACCCATGCTGATGCCGGTCACGCCGATGCGCTGCGCATCCACCTCCGGTCGCGAGCAGAGGTAATCGAGCGCAGAGAGATCATCCCGGATGATCATGCCCCAGAGCGTGCGCCCGGCCCAGAGGTGAAACTTCGCGGCCGTCATCTCACCGGCGCTGCCGTTCTGCTGCGGGCCGTCGGGGCCGCGGCCATCGCGCTCGCCGAAGCAGGGCGCGTCGATGCCCAACACGACATAACCGGCCTCCGCCAGCGCAGGACCGGGCGCGACCGGAGTGGCGTTCGTTTGCAGCAGCTCGTCTTTGCCGATGTCATACTGCCCGCCATGCCAGTGACAGTAGAGGATGGCGGGGGCTTTGCTGCGCGCGGTAGCGGACTTCGGCACAAAGAGGAGCCCTTTCACCATCTCGCCCGCGTCGTTGTCGAACTGGATCGTCTCCTGCGTGTAGCCGCCCCTGTCCTCCTTCGCGATGACTTGAAACGCGGACAGCGGCGGTCGCGGCGGCAGATCGCCGAGCAGTTCATGGAGCTTCGCACGAATCTCCACGCGCTGCTTTTGCCAGGCTTCGAGTGCTGAAGGCACCTGCCACGGAGGGGCGATCCGGGCACGGTGCAGCCAGGCGTCGGCGGGGGTGGGTTCGGCGGATTGCATGTGCAGGAGGTTCTATCAGGCCGCGAAAATAGGCGCAACATGCATCGCGAGGTCGCGTTTTCAGCGGCCCATGAAAAACACCAGCCTCCTCTCCCTTTGCGTCGCGCTCGCCGCGTTCGGCGTCCGTGCCGAAGACAAGCCCCTCATCGCCATCCCGGGCAAGGTCATCTACGAGAGCAATCTCAGCGACGGTGCCGGAGCCCCGTGGAAAGCAGCCAAAGGCAAGTGGGAGGCCGCCGACGGGGTGCTGCGCGGCTCCGAGCTCGAAGCGGACAAACACGGCGCGGTCCTCCGCCTGCCGAACAAGCTGCAGGACTTCATCATCGAATACGAATTCAAGTTCTCCGGCGCCCGCACCACCAGCCTTTCCATCAACGCCGTGAAGGATCACATGGCGCGCATCAACATCACGCCGAAGTCGGTGACCGTGCAGCGCGATGACAACGACCATGAAGGCCCGGACAAGGCGGTAGTCTTCGCCCGCTTCCCCGCAGACCTCGGTGACGGCTGGCACAAGGTCCGCCTCGAAATGGTCGGCGACAAAATGCTGGGCAAGGTGGACGAACTCGCGGCCTGGGGCGCGGACGCGCTGTTCCTGACCGAAAAGGCCGCCCCCGGCTTCACCGTCGGCGGTGAATCGGTCGAATTCCGCAATTTTTCGATCCATGAAGCCACGCTGAACCCCGACTGGGAAAAAGCGGTGAGCAAGCTCCCGAAGCCGGGTGAAAAGGTGGCCCCGGCCGGAGCGAAAGGCGCCGCCAAGGGCAAGGCGAAAGCCAAGAAGAAGGCGGAGTAGCCTGAAATGACGAGGCCTGAATGACGAATGAACGACCAAGCCCGACGGGAGCTTCATTCGTCCTTCTCCCGTCAGTTTGACTCCGCCATGTCCCGTGGCTAAAAGGCGGCATGGCATTTCCTATTCGTTCTCCTCGTGACCTCGTCGGCGGCATCGCCGTGTTCGGTCGCATCCTCGACAAGATCCGGCTCAACGCCCGGGAGGGCCAACTGCCCGAGGGCTACCACCTGGGCGTCATCCCCGGGAAGCGCACCTTTGATGATCGCGTCTGCCGCCTCCTGGATGTGGACTTCGATGTGCTGACGCAGCGCACCCTCGCGGGTGGCAGCGACGAGGAAATCCTGGAATGGTGCTTCCAAACCGGCCGCAGGCCCGATGCCGAGCAGATCGAGATCTGGAACGGCTTCATGCACAAGCGCGGCTGGCGTGATGCGGCCTCGAAAGGCCTGGAGGAACAGAAAGCCGAGGCGGGCCTCGGCCATCGCGACGACATCGTCACCTTCTTCGACCTGATGGATGCCGAGGAAGGTCGCGCACCGTGATCAGCCGGCCGGAGTCAGCACGACCTTCTGCACATCGAGCACGGCGCTTTTTGCCTTGCTCACCGGATCGATGACGAGACGGGTCAGCCCCGTCTTGGCGATCTCGATTTCACCGATGGAGAGTTCCTTCCATTTCTGGAAGCCGCCGGTGTCCTGGGTGGTGAATTTCAGCTCCTGCCCGCCCAGTTTCACGGCCACCTCGCTGCCTTCATTGCCGCCGCCGCAGCCGTGCACCACGGTCACCTTGTAGCGGCCCGGCTTGGTGACGTTGAAGGTCCACTCGGCCAGATCGTCCTCGCTGGTCCAGAAGCCGAGGCAGTTCTTCTCAGGCTTCGGCTCGTAGCGCATGTTTTCCGACCAGGTGGTGGCGGACTTGGCCTCCAGAACGAGGGTGCCGTCCTCCTGCTGCTCCGGGGCGGGGCCTTCCGGGGCGGGCGCGAATGCGATCTCGTGGACCTCGAACCCGGCCTCCGCGCCGGTCGCGGCGATGTAGAGGACGAAAGGATAGGTGCCGGGCTTTTCCACATAGACCTCGCCGTAAACGATGCGCTTCGGCTGGCTGGAGGCGACGAGCAGTTTTTTCATCGCCTGCTGACCGAAGCGGAACTGGGAGCCCAGCGTGGCGTGGCGCAGCGTGTAGGTCACCCGGACCTCGTAGCGGCCCCAGCGCTTCAGCGTCAGGTTCGTGCAGTCAAACTGCTCCCAGTGAGCGGCGGTCATGCGCTTCACATCTTTCAGATCGACCTTGATCACGCCGCGTGCGGGCTCGTCCGTGCGGATAGGGGGCTCGTCGCTGCCGAAGCCGTTCAGATGCACCGGCGGCGCGAAATCCGGCTCCTTCGGGGTCTCCGGCGCATCGGCCACCTTTGCCACCTCCGCCGGTTTTTCAGGAGCAGGAGCCGCCTCCGGCACGGGTTTCGTCTCCGAGGCCTGCGGCGGCGTGCTCTTTTCGCAGGCGTTCAGAAAAAGGGCGAAGGCAAACGCGGCGGCGTGGAATGGGACGGCGGATTTCATGAGTGGCCGCCATCATGCAGCGGCGGCCCCCGCCGGCAACCAAGGAAAAAGGCGCACGGGGGGCAGCCCCGTGCGCCTGCACCTACTCGCAACTCGACCAAAAAATCAGAACCGGATGCACATGTCCATGGTCAGACGGTTGTTCGTCAGACCGTAGGGGCGGATCGCGGCGATCTCGTAGGCGACGCCGAAGTCCACGTTGTTGAGAACGCGGCTGCGGAAGCCGACCCCGAGCATGCCCTGGGTGACGCCGCTTGTGTTGCCGCCGCCGAAGTTGATCACATCGTAGCCGTTGCCGCGCAGGCCGGGGATGTTGTTACCATCGCTGAGGCTCGTCCAGAAGTTCGCCGTGACGAAGGGGATGAACCAGCGGCAGGTGTAATAGTCCACCATCACGCCGTAGTTCGCCACGAGGTTCTGTTCGTTGCTCACCACGGGGATGCGCAGTCCCACGTTTCCGGTGATGTGCAGGTCGCCGTAGCCCTTCTGAAACGAAACGAAGGGACGGAACTCGCCGCCGCCGCGGCCCTGGAAGATTTCGCGGTCACCTGTGGGGATGTGGAAGGTCAGGCCGGGCGTGAGGATGAACTGATTCGCCGCGTCGTCGATGAGCGCATACTTGAAGCCTGCGGCCAGATCCATCCAGCCGTCCACGTCCAGGACAGGTGAGTCGATGTCAAAGTGGCCGTCCAGCGTGGCGATGAGGCCGAGGCGCTCCGTCGCCGCGTAGCGCAACTGCACCGCGAAGAGCGTGGCGTGCCCGCCCTGGGTGATGAAGCTGTTGTCGATCGTGTGATAGACGAAGATCGGGCGGATCTCGGAACGGATCACCGGATCTTCGAAGAACACCGGGTTGGTGACGGGGGCGATGGTGTGCGCTTTCCAGTCGGCTGCCTCCACCGGGGTCGGTGCGGGCGTGCCTGCGGTGGCTGTGGAGAGTGACACGGCTGCCAGCGCACTGAGACCCAGTGCGGGCAACCAACGGTTACGGGAGGTTGGTTTGTGGTCCATGCGAGAACAAAAGCACAGCCGGGGCCGCTTCGATCCGCGTGGATTGGCATCCATTGCTCAAGTTATGCGGCGAGCTTGAGACGCAGTATCGGCACGCCTCCATACCGCGCTGTAAAGCATGCCGTGATCCATCTCCACGCATCGTTCGCAGGTGAATCCGTGCGCTTGGAGAAGCGGGGCTGGATCCACCAACTCACGACCGGACAGGCGAGTCATCATGCGGAAGAAAAGGTAAAGGATTCCCACGACGAACCGGCTCCGCGCACGCCGCAGCCCCGACGCGGCGATTTGAAAATCCGACACCACCCACCGGGCGCCTCCCTCACCGGCACTGGCGATGCGCGGGATCAAAAACCGCAGTTGATCCCCGCGAAAGCAGTCGAGGAAGAAACAGGTGACGATGAGATCGAAAGCGGAGGCCGCAGGTTCCCAGCTCAGCGCATCCGCCTGCACAAATTCCACTTTCGCAGCCTCCAGCCCCGCCCGCCGCAAACGCGATCGTGCGAGGTCGATCATCACCCCGCTCTCCTCCACCACCGTCACCCGCGCCGCCGGGAAGCGTCGCAGCAGCTCCGCCAGGAAGCGGCCGTTCCCCTCGCCGTAAATGAGCACCCGCTCCGGCGGCGGAATCGCATCCAGCAGCGCCACACGACAGCGCTGAAGCCGTTCCCGGGCAAACAACGCCTCGATCCAGCGGTAGTGCGGCGCCAACCGGTCAAAACTCATGCTTCAGCAGGAGCCGAAATCGACCGACGACGCAACCTTCGCCGATTCCTTCCTTTCCCGGCTTTAGTTTCCAGCCTATTTCGTCTTCCCCTCATGAAGCTCACCTCCTGGAACGTCAACGGCATCCGCGCCTCCCTCAAAAAAGGTCTCCGTGAATACATGGACACCTGCGATGCCGACGTCATCTGCCTGCAGGAAACGAAAGCACAGCAGGAGCAGGTCGATCTCGACTGGTTCACCGGCTACGACGCCGTCTGGAACAGCGCAGAGAAGAAAGGCTACTCCGGCACGCTCATCCTCAGCCGCGTGCCTTTCAAGACGACCACGCTCGGGCTCGGCATCGACGAGCACGATCGCGAGGGTCGGCTCATCACCGCCGAGTTCCCAGACTTCTACGTCGTGAACGTTTACACGCCGAACTCCCAGGCCGAACTCGCCCGCCTCGACTACCGCCTGCGCTGGGACGATGCCTACCGCGCTCACTTGAAGAAGCTGGAGAAGAAAAAGCCCGTCATCGCCTGCGGCGACCTCAACTGCGCCCATCAGGAGATCGACCTCGCCAATCCGAAGTCAAATCGGATGAACCCCGGCTTCAGCGACGAAGAACGCGCCAGCCTCACCCAGCACCTCGACGCCGGCTTCCTCGATGTCTTCCGCCAGTTCGACCCCAGCCCGGGCCGCTACACCTGGTGGACGCAGCGCACACCCGATGCTCGGGCAAAGAACATCGGCTGGCGTTTGGATTATTGGCTCGCCTCGGAGAAGCTGAAGCCCGCGCTCAAGTCATGCACCATCCGCGATGACATTCACGGCAGCGATCATTGCCCGGTGGAGCTGGTCGTTGGGTAAAAAGCGTCCATGTCCGCGCCAGCGTCGTGGAGTGCGGTGGCAGAGATGCAAGGGGCACCTTGCATCGGCGACGCCGCTGTCGCGAGCATGATGCAGATTCGTGAATCCCAGTCGTCTTCGAGAGCGCTGACGGCGGTGTCGCGCTTTAGCGCTTGCCACCGCACTCCACGACGCTGCCGTGAATCTCGCGTCGTTACGACGCTCGTCGTGTGGCGATCTCCTCCCGCACCTTCTTTGGCAGCGCCCCGACCACGAGCTGATACGAATGCTCCACCAGTTCACGCACGAGCTTTGGCGGCACGCTGCCGTCGAGCAAGACGGTGTTCCAGTGCTTCTTGTTCATGTGCCAGCCAGGCTTGATGCCCTTGTACTCATCGCGCAACTCGACGGCGCGTTCGGGGTCGCACTTGAGGTTGATGCGCGGCGGAAAATCCTCCGGCACGGTGATGGCGAACATCTTGCCGCCCACCTTGTAAACCAGCGCCTCGGGGCCAAACGGCGTCGTCTCCTCCGCACCGGGCAGGCTCAGGCATTGAGCGATGACTTCCGGCAGGTCCATGGTCTTTACTTTTTCACCAGCACCAGCTTGAAGCGCTCGTCGTAGCGGCCGCCGGCGTGCTTGTTGCAGCAGGACAGGCAGGCGGTGGGTGCGCGGAATTTGCGCACGCGATGCACCGGCTTCTGGCAGGCAGGGCAGGCATAGATCAGTTTTCGCGTGACCTCCTTGCGTGGTAGCGGCAGGAGGTGATGCGCCTTTTCTCCCGGGATGCCCAGATCGGCGCAGGCCTGACGCCACTCGCCGCCGTGCGGCTCGATGCGGCGGCGTCCGCTGCGGTGGTAGGCAATGAGATGCGCCAGCTCGTGCTTCAGCGTGCGCTCCACCTGGCCTTCAAAGTCACGCAGCAGCGGATTGAGCTCCACCACCCACTTCGGGTAACGCGCGTAGCCCGCCGTGCTGCGCAGCCGGGTGTTCCAGATGACCGTCAGCAGCTTCGCCCCGCCGGGAAGCCCCAGCGCCAGCAGCCAGCCGCGTGCTTGCTCCTCCAGTTCCGCGTCACGCCCGGACTCCGCGGCTTCCTCCGGCATTTCTGGCGGGTCTTCCGCCTTCAGGTCGCGCACGGACTGAAACGGCGTCCACACGGGGGATGCCGTGAAGTCGAAGCAGAGCTGGGCGAAGTCGCGCATGGTCACTTCTTCTTTTTCTCCTTCACCTGGTGCTCCTGCTGGCCCAGTGCGTAAAGCATGTCGGGCGCCACGGATTCGAGGATGAAAACATTCGCGCCGATGGTGCTGCGCGCGCCGATCACCGTGTCACCGCCGACGATCGTCGCGTTCGCATAGACCGTGACGTGATCCTCCAGCGTCGGATGCCGCTTCTTCCCGCGCAGCGCCTGTCCGGCGGCCAGCGACCGCGCCACGAGGCCCACGCCCTGATAAAGCTTCACATGATTGCCAAGTGTCGCCGTCTCGCCGATCACCACGCCGGTGCCGTGGTCGATGAAAAAGTGCGTGCCGATCTCCGCGCCGGGATGGATGTCGATCCCCGTGCGGCCGTGCGCCCACTCCGTCATCATGCGCGGGATCAGCGGAACGTTTTCCTTGTACAGGACATGCGCCGTGCGCTGGATGGCGATCGCCTCCAGTCCCGGATAGGCCAGGATGATCTCCTCAAAGCCGCGAGCTGCCGGATCCCCCTCGAAAGCGGCCTCCACGTCTGTTTGCAGCAGCGCCCGGACTTCCGGCAGCGCCAGCATGAAGCGGCAGACGAGCGCCGCCGTGTCCACGTCCTTCGGACCTTCCGCGCCGTTCAACCGCATGCTGCGGCGCACCTCCACATTCAGCCGCCCGCGGATGCCGGCGACGAGTTCGTTCGTCATCACCTCCAGTTCCTGCGAAGACACCGCCTCCTCCGAGAAAAAACCCGGAAACAGCAGGTGCAGCAGGTCCTCGCAAAGCGTCGCGATGGCATGCTTTGAGGGAAGGTTCCCGCAATCCACATGATTGATCCCGCCCACTTCGCAGTATGAGGCCATCAGGCTGGTGACGATTTCGTTTTGGCGGCAATCCATGTCCGGCCAGCGATACCGCAGCGGCGCATGGATTCAAGCGCCGCGGCGGTGAGAATGCTGTGAATAACTCTTCAGCATCACCCTCAGCGTGTCGCATCATCGACATCGCGGAAGCGAGTGCTGCAATACGGCGGCCTGAAGTAGCTTCGATTGGCAATCGAAGCCGAATCACCCGGCGGATTCGACTGCCAGTTGAATCTACTTTGCCACTTCGGCGACGCTGCTCTAAAGGCGAGCGCGTGCTCCCGTCACTCAATCAGCTCAAACTTCCCGATCCCTGGCAGCACCAGGCGGTGAATTTGTTGCGCGAGGGCACGGACGTGGTGGTGAGTGCGCCGACGGGCGCGGGCAAGACGTACATATTTGAACTCCTCCATCAGGCACGCCATCTGCAGGGCCAGGCGATCTACACGGTGCCGACGCGGGCGCTGGCGAATGACAAGTACGCGGAGTGGAAGGAGGCGAAGTGGAACGTGGGCATCGCCACGGGTGACATCGCGGAGAACGTGGATGCGCCGGTGGTGGTGGCGACGCTGGAAACGCAGCTCGAGCGCCTCGTGCGCGGCGAAGGACCGGCGCTGCTGGTGATCGACGAGTATCAGATGATCTCGGATCACTCTCGCGGCGCGAACTACGAGGCAGCGATCGCGCTGGCACCTGCGGAGACGCGGCTGCTGCTGCTGAGCGGTTCGGTGGCGAATCCGGAGGATGTGGTGGCTTGGCTGCGCGGTCTGGAGCGCAAGGCGGAGGTCGTTTTGACAAAGGACCGGCCGGTGCCGCTGGAAGAAGTGCCGATGGAGACGCTGCCGCAGCGTCAGCGCCAATTTACCAACTACTGGCCGCGAATCGCCGCCGCCGTGATGATCGCCGACCTCGCGCCGCTGCTGATCTTCGCGCCCAGGCGCAAGGAGGCGGAATCCATCGCGCGACGGCTCGCCGCGGATCTGCCGATGGGTGATCCGTTGGAACTGACGCCGGAGCAGCGGGGCGTGTGCGGGAAGGATCTGGCGACGCTGATCGAGAAACGCATCGCCTTTCATCACAGCGGACTGTCGTATGGCGCACGCGCCGGCGTGATCGAGCCGCTGGCGAAGGCCGGACAGCTCCGCGTCGTCGTGGCGACGATGGGACTGGCTGCGGGCATCAACTTCTCCGTGCGCAGCGTGCATGTCGCCGGCACGACGTATCACGATGGCCGCAGCGAGCACAAACTCGCCCCGGACGAGCTTTTGCAAATGTACGGGCGGGCGGGACGTCGCGGGCTCGATGACAAGGGCCACGTCATCACCAGTCGCGACAGCCCTTCAATCTATGATGCGCGGCCCGCACGGCTGCATCGCGGGGTCTTGCTCGCGTGGCCGATTTTTCTGCGGGTGATGAAGCATGCCGCGCTGAAGGAGGAGAATCCGTTCGAGGCGGCGAAAGTCTTCTCCGAGCGTCTTTTCGCCAAAGTACCGCCACTGCTGGGTTTGGAAGATCTTGAGCCGAATGTCGTGCCGCCCGAATTGGAAAATGCGAAGGCGCTGTTTGGTCTGGAAGCGACGGAAAAGCAGGTTTTGAACTCGGCGGGCGAGTGGGAGCGCCAGCACCGCCACGCGCTCCAGCGGGTGCCCTTGAGCCGCGTGCATGCCACGCTGACCGTGCCGGCCTTTGCGGCGAAGTTCGCGCACGGCATCGGGCGGGTGGGGAAGATCCGGCGGGAGAAGGAAGTCATCTACGGCGTCGAGATCAGCCTAGGCGTGCCGGACGGCGAGCTGATCAAGCCGACGAAGTCCGTCCGCCGCCTGCTCAAGCTACCGCGAAAGATGGAGACGATCCCGCTGGAGGAAATCACCGTGCTGCATGCGGGCGAGCTGGCGAAGGCGATCCTCGGGTCGGTCGATGATGTGGTGCAGGACGTCGCTCCCGAATTCATCGGCACGGTGGAGAAGGAGAATCTCGTGTTTGCCTGCTTTGACCTTTCTCCGGTGGAGGTGATGGCCTACGAGGACGGTCACGGGCGGCTGCTTTTCAAGCCGCAGGAGCGCAGCGTCGTGGTGAAGAACGAAACCGGCGTCCACATGCCGGAAACGGCCACCACCGACCGCGAGCCGCGCGTGGGATCGCCGATTCATGCCTGGCGCACACTCGGCCTGATCGACGCTGAAGGTGTGCCGACGCGGCGCGGAGAGATTTTCAGCTTTTTTCAGCACGGCGAGGGGCTGGCCATCGTCGCCGCGCTGGAAGACGAAAGCTACCCGGCGGACGACCTCGCGCACCACCTCGCGAACCTGCGCAGCGGCTCGAAGTTCGACCTGCCGCTGGCCTGCGGCTCCGAGCGCCTAGCAGCCGTGTGCAGGGGCACCTACGGATTTGTGAATCATCACGGCTATCTCGAAAACGGCCTTCCCATCGAGTATGGCGAGGGCGCGGCGGAGCTGCTCGATGCCATGCTGCATCCCGAGCAGCCGGGCGCCCAGGATTTGAAGGCCGGGATCGCCGAGGGCGACATTTCCCGAGCCTACGTCGAGTGGCTCAGTCTGCTGCGGCACATCAGCCATGCGCCGGATCATCCGTGGAAGCGCTGGGTTGCCCTCAAAGAAGCGGCGAAGGCGACTCTGAAGCACCACACCAAGACCCTGCGCCATTTTTTCCACCTGGACCTGCCGCCACTGACGAACAAGCAGAAGCACGGCAAGACGCGGCATTATTTGATGGTGAAGTGAGAAGGAGTACGAACAGTGTCATCGAAATCCCTGTCACGTCCAGGGCGGCAGCTGTTCACAGCGTTTCCAGGGGCGCCGGGAACCAAAAATGGGGCATTCGGGCGCGGTTTCCGGCCCCCTTGTGAAATTTTTCACAAATAGCGGTTGCCGCCCTGCGGGACGACCGGATAATCGACCCACTCCCCTCTCTGCGGTTTCCGCATCATGGCTACCATCATCGTACAACGCCCCAAGCTCGCCTGGCATGAACGCTGGTTCATTTCCACGCTGTGGAAGGGCCTCAGGATCACCGTCGGACACGGCATCAAGACCTTCCTGCAGATCGCAGGCAAGAAACCGAAGGTGACGATGGAATATCCGGAGCAAAAGTGGGACGAGCATCTCCCAGAGTACTACCGCGGCGCCCCGGCGCTGGTCACTGACGAGCATGACCGCGAGCGCTGCGTGAGCTGCCAGCTCTGCGAGTTCATCTGCCCGCCGAAGGCGATCAAGATCATCCCCGGAGAGATCCCGAGCGACGACCCGTGGGCGAAGGTAGAAAAGCGGCCCAAGGTGTTCGAAATCGACATGATCCGCTGCATCTACTGCGGCATGTGCGAGGAAGTCTGCCCGGAGCAGGCCATTTATCTGCGCAAGGACTACGCCATCACCGGTCTTTCCCGCAAGGAGATGGTCCATGACAAGAAGCGCTTGTATGAGATCGGCGGCAAGCGCATCGGCCTGGTGAACAAGTGGAATGATCTGAAATAATGCCCTCGCTGTTGTTTTACCTGCTCGCACTGATCACCCTGGGCTTCGGCTTCATGGTCGTCACGGGTCGCAATCCGGTGACCTGTGCGCTGTGCCTCGCGGCCAGTTTCACCGGTCTGGCGGCCCTTTTCATCGGCCTGGACGCCTACTTCATCGGCATCATCCAGATCCTCGTCTATGCGGGGGCGGTGATGGTGCTGTTCCTTTTCATCATCATGCTGCTGGACATCAAGGCGGAGGAAGGCAAAAAGCTGAACCTCGCGCCGATCATCTCGGGCGTCCTCGTCGCCGTGCTGCTGGTCGTGCAGATCGCCGCAGTCGTCAGCAGCACCGGGATCGCCGACAAAACCTCGGAAAACACCCCGCTGGCGCTTTCTGAAGCCTCCGGGAAGATCGGCCGGGCGGCACTGCCCACGATCACGAATGATCTCAAAGAAGGCACGCTGCCGGACGCGAAGCTCATCGGTTTCACCTTGTTCGATCAGTACGGCTTCCACCTCCAGGTCATTGGCCTGCTGCTCCTGGTGGGCACGATCGGCGTGGTGGTGCTGAGCAAGCGTGAGAAAGGAGGCGCGGCGTGATCACCCTGGGCCACTACCTCGTCGTCAGCGGCATGCTGTTCGCGCTCGGCCTGGCCGGCGTCATCGCCCGCCGGAACATCATCATCGTCTATATGTGTCTGGAAATGATGCTGAGCGCAGCGAACCTCGCGCTGGTCGGCTTTTCGCGTTTCCACCTCGTCAACGGGCTGCCGGACTACACGGCGCAGTCGCTCGTATTCTTCACCATCACCGTGGCCGCCGCCGAGGTGGCCGTGGGTCTCGCCATCATCGTGGCGCTCTTCCGCACGAAGCAGAGCGTCGATGTCGAGTCCGTCACCAAACTTCAAGGATAACGCGCCGACATGAACGCCAGCATCCTCCTCCTGCTGCCCCTGTTTTCGGCGCTCATCATCCTGCTGGGCCACCGCCAGCTCAAAGGCGCCGCCGTCCTGATCTCCGTCGGTTCCTCGATCATCGCCTTTCTGGCCAGCATCGCCTTCCTGGGAGCGGATGACAACGAAGGCACCAAAATGCTGCTGCCCTTCATCGACGTCGAAGGCTTCCGTGCCGGGATCGACGTGATGAGCGACAAGCAGAGCCAGGGGATGATGTTCATCGTCACCTTCATCGGCATGCTGGTGCACATTTTCTCGCTCGGCTACATGAAGGACGACGAGGCCAAACCACGCTTCTTCGGGGCGCTCTCCCTCTTCATGTTCTCCATGACCGGCATCGTGCTGGCGGGGAACCTGTTCATGATGTTCATCTTCTGGGAGCTGGTAGGCTTGAGCTCCTACCTGCTGATCGGCCACTGGTATCAGAAAAACAGCGCCGCCGACGCCTGCAAGAAGGCCTTCCTGACAAACCGCATTGGCGATTTCGGCTTCATGATCGGCATCCTCATCCTGTTCGGTCTGAACAAGGGGGATGTCGCCATCGACAATCTCCAGGACGCCTTTGTGCAGGGCGGCCCGCTGTTCGACATGCAGGCTTCGAATCCTGGCCTCATCACCGCCGCCGCGCTGTGCATTTTCAGGGGTGCTGTCGGCAAGTCCGCCCAGTTTCCGCTGCATGTGTGGCTTCCGGACGCGATGGAAGGTCCCACGCCCGTCTCCGCCCTCATCCACGCCGCCACGATGGTCGCTGCGGGTGTGTACATGATGGTGCGCATGAGTTTCCTCGTCACCGCCTCCCCGCTGGCCGCAGAAATCATCGCCGGCATCGGCTGCGGCACGGCCCTGCTCGCCGCGCTGATGGCCACGCAGCAGAACGACATCAAGCGCGTGCTGGCCTACTCCACGCTCAGCCAGCTCGGCTACATGGTCATGGCCGTCGGTGCCGTGGCGATGGCTGCCCAGCACGGAGAAGCCGCCCACGGGCCTGATCCAGGACACGCAGCGATGTTCCACCTTTACACGCATGCCTTCTTCAAGGCGATGCTCTTCCTCGGCTCAGGCGCGGTCATCTATGCCTGCCACCACGAGCAGGACATCTGGAAAATGGGCGGGCTTCGCAAGCACATGCCGGTCACGTTTTACACCTTTGCCATCGGCACCGCCGCACTCATGGGCGTGCCGCTGCTGAGCGGATTCTGGAGCAAGGAGGCCGTGCTCGGCACCGCCTATGACAGCGGGTGCAAGGTGCTTTTCATCATCGGTGCCGTCACCGCCGCTCTCACCGCCTTCTACATGACCCGCCTGCTGATCGTCGCCTTCTTTGGCAAGCCGCGCACGGATTCCGCACATCACGCTACGGAAGCGCCGATGGTGATGATCCTGCCGCTGGCCATCTTGGCGATCTTCTCGGTCATTTCAGGCTACGACATCATGGCCACACCGCTGCAGGCCATGAAACCGCCGCATGTCGAAGGCCACCAGACCGTCTTTTGGGCCTCGATCGTGGCGCTGCTCCTGGGCGCCGGCAGCGCGATCTATCTCTATCGCGGCAAGGACAAGGATCCGGTGAACATCAAGCTCTTCGCCAACAAGTTTTACTTCGACGAGATCTATGCCGTGATCGTCCGCATCGGCCAGGACCGCCTGGCGTGGATCGTGACCTTCCTGGAGCGCATCTTTGTCGATGGCATCGTCGCACGGCTTCCGGCGGCTATCGTTGCGCGGCTCGGTGCCGCCACCCGCATGCTGCAGGGCGGGCACCTGCAGGGTTACACCTTCCTGCTGGGCGGCGGAGTCATCGCCGTGATTTATCTCGTCGTGTTTGTGCTGCCCCGCATGGGTCATTGATGGAAAAACTGAATGAGCGTCCTTGAAATCATCATCGCACTGCCGCTGCTGGCCGCCCTGGCGGTCGGACTCGGTGCGCCCGCCCGCGCCGCATCGCTCGGAGCCACGTTCATCAATCTGGTGCTCGTGCTCGTTTCGATGGTGCAGTATGCCGGCAAAAGCGGCCTCGCCTTCACCCAATCACGTCCGATCCTGGAAAATCCCTCGCTGAACTTCGCGGTGGGTGCGGATGGCGTCTCGCTCATCCTCGCGCTGCTCACCACGCTGGTCATGCTGGCCGCCGTCTGGCAGATTGAGGACCGCCCGAACATCTTCTACATCGCCTCGCTGCTGATCGGCGGCGGTGCGCTCGGTGCCTTCCTCACCACCGATGTTTTCTTCATCTACGCCTTTCACGAACTGGCGCTGATCCCGACCTTCCTCATGATCGCCCTGCATGGCCGTGCCGAACCGGCGCAGCGGAAGGCGGTCGCCTGGAAGGCCACGATTTACCTCGGAGCAGGGAGCCTCGTCCTGCTGGCCGGCCTGGCTTGGGTCGTGCTGGAGTTCAGCGGCGGATCGAAGCTGACCTTCGACCTCGAAGCCCTGCGCAATCAGGCCAAACTCACGCCGCTGCCGGTGGAAAAGCAGGGACAGCTCTTCTTTCTGCTGCTGGTCGGTTTTGGTTCCCTGGTGAGCCTGTTCCCCTTTCACAGCTGGGCTGCTCCGGCCTACGCCACCGCACCGACGCCCGTCGCCATGCTGCACTCGGGCGTCCTGAAGAAATTCGGCCTCTACGGCCTGCTGCGTATCGCCATGCCGCTGCTGCCGCAGGGAGCGCAGGTGGAATGGGTGCAGAATGCCCTGCTACTCATGCTCTTGGGCAACATCCTCGTCATGGGCCTCGTCACCATCCATGCGCATCGCCTCGATGACACGCTGGCCAATTCCAGCGTCATGCACATGGGCTACATCTTCCTGGCCTTCGCCGCGGGGACGGACATCGCGCTCAAAGGCGCGGTGATGCTCATGTTCGCGCACGGAGTCTCCATCGCCCTGCTGTTCGGACTCTGCGGCCGCATGCGCAACCAGCTCGGCACTCTGGAATACTCCAAGCTCGGCGGTCTGGCCTCCCACGCGCCCGCCTTCACCGTGCTTTTCGCTTTCGGGACCTTCGCCAGCATCGGGCTGCCCGGATTGAGCAACTTCGCTGGCGAGCTGATGATCTTCGCGGGCAGCTTCACCGGATTCAAAGGAACGCTGACCAACCTGCACTGGACCGTGATCCTGGCTCTCTGGGGCGTAGTGATGAGCGCGGTTTACATGCTCCGTGCCTACCGCGGCATCTTCCACGGGGGCACGAACGCCGGTTTCTACATGATTGATCCCGCTTTCTCGCAGCGCCTGCCGTTCATCATGCTCGCCGCCACGCTGCTCGTCACCGGCTGCTGCCCCTGGCTGCTGCTCAACCTCATGAAAACCGCCCTGCCATGAGTGTTTTCACCCTCGAAGCCGGAATCGCCCTCCTCGGACTCGCCCTGCTGATGGTCGAGGCCTTCAAGCCGGACATCTCCCGCCGCACCCTCGGACTCACCGCCATGGCCGGCACCGCGCTGGCCCTGGTGCTACTGCCGTTCTGCGGGACGACGCAGCCGGGCTTCATGGAGGCCTGGCATCAGCTCGACACGCTGGCCATGTTTTACAAGGGCTTCGCGCTGGTCATCACGCTGCTCGTGCTCTGGCTCACCTTGGAATGCGCGCCCTACCTCACGCGATTCACGCTTGATGGCAGGCTGGCTGAAATGTTCAGCCTCCCGCTCATCACCTGCGCCGGGATGATGTGGATGGCCTCCGCCCGCGACCTCGTCACCGTTTTCGTCTCTTTGGAGCTCGTTACGGTCAGCTTCTACGTCCTCGTCGCCTTCGCCCGCAAGAGTGCCTTCAGCCTTGAGGCTGGCGTCAAATACCTGATCCTCGGTGCGCTCTCCACCGGCATCCTCGTCTATGGCATCGCCTGGATCTACGGAGCCACGGGCTCGATGAACTTCGCCGCCATCGGCGAGGCGCTCGCCGACCCGGCCACCAGCAAGCCTGCTGCGCTGTTCGGTGCCGCTCTGCTGCTCTGCGGCCTCGGTTTCAAGGTGGCCGCTGCTCCCTTCCACATGTGGGTGCCGGACGTGTATCAAGGCGCACCCACTCCGGTGACCGCCTTCCTCTCCGTCGGTTCGAAAGCGGCCGGGTTCGTCGTCCTCACCCGTGCGCTGGACGCCTTCCTCGCCGAAGGCTCCATCATCGGCAGCGAAATCCAGGCGCTGCTCCTCGTCGCCGGCTCTCTCACCGCCCTGCTCGGCAGCCTGCCTGCGATGTTCCAGACCAGCGTGAAGCGCCTGCTCGCCTACTCCAGCATCTCGCACGCCGGTTACCTGCTCCTCGCCCTCGCCTGCCGCGAAAGCGCCCGTTTTGACATTTCCTCCAGCGGTATCGTCGCCTTCTACCTCGCCACCTACCTGCCGATGACCGTGCTCGGCTTCCTCGGTCTCGGCCTCATGCGTGCGAACGGCCTCGGTGAGGACATCAAGGACTTCGCCGGTCTCTCCAAGCGCAATCCCTTCCTGGCCTTGCTCATGACGATCAGCTTCGCCAGCCTCGCCGGCCTGCCGCTCACCGCTGGCTTCCTCGGCAAGCTCTTCGTCTTCCTCGGCCTCGCCGACCACGGCTACTGGGGCGCGCTGAGCTGCGCCGTCATCGCCGCCGCCGCCGGTTTCTACTACTACTTCAAGACCATCCTCGTGATGTACACCGTCGAAGGCAGCGACACCCCTGCCCTGACCATCAGCATGGCCTCCAAAGTCGTCGCCGGAGCGCTCGCCGCCATCATCCTCGTCCTGGGCGTCTATCCGAAGCCGCTGCAGAAGGTGCTGGCCGCGGATAAGCCTGCGATAGCGGCGAAATGATTGACATCAGGGCGGCTGGCGGAGTTTAATCCGCACGCATGACCCGATTTGCCCTGCTCTGCCTTGTCGTCGGCCTCACGGTTTGGAGCCAAGCCCAGGAGCGGCAGTTGCCGAAGCTTTCCGCCAATCTCGACGCCCTGCTCAATCTCTCCGCGATGTGGGGATGGACCACGGAGGACTTTGAAAAGCACTATGTCGTGAAGCTGGAGGACCAGTCCAAGCAGCAGAAGCCGCCGCAGTTCGAGTGGATCAGCAATGCCAGGCTGCGCGCCCGCTTTTCCCGGAACATGTTCTCGAACGTGGAGACGAAGCTGACGATGTTCGGCGGCTCGATCAATGTGGAGGAGGCCGTCATCGAGTTTGTGGACGGCAAGGCGGCGCGGGCGACCGTTTCGTTCTACAACCGGGGGGACTCCGGCGACATCGACGCCGCCGAGTTTGACCGCATGTTCAGGACCATCGGCCAAAACCTCGGCCAGGTGACGAAGGTCGCGCCGAAGAAGCAGCTGAACTCCGCCAACGCGGCGCTCGACGTCACCAGCTGGATGTGGAGCTCGCCGACCGGCATCGCCCTGCTGGAATACAACGAGTACAACAAGCCGGGAAAGAGCACGAAGCCCGAGTTCCTGCGCATGAAACTGGCCGCGCCGGATCAGGCCAACTGGAGCATGGGCAAGATGGCCACCGGTGTGCAACGCATGGAACTGCTCCAGCGCGTCAAAAAGACCCCGGAGGGCGATGTTTACATCACTGGAGTGCCGATGGTGGACCAGGGACAAAAGGGCTACTGCGTGGCGGCAAGCTGCCAGCGCCTCTTCGAGTACATGCGCATCCCCTGCGACCAGCACGAGATGGCGCAACTGGTCAGCGTGGATGCGGAGCGCGGCGCCGACGTGCTGACGATGCAGAAGAGCCTGGCCAAGATCGACAGCGCCTTCAAGGTCACCTTCAAGCCACTGATCAACCCCGAGCAGTACTACACCACCAGCCGCAAGAGGCGTGTGTCGGAGAAGCAGTTCCTCTCGATTTTGCAGGAAAACGTGGATAAGGGCGTGCCGCTGCTTTGGGGCCTGATCCTGGGAGAGAAGCCGGAGGATCCACCGCTTCCCGGCGCGGGGCAAACGCGCGGCGGCCATATGCGCATGGTCATCGGCTACAATCTGGCCAAGCACCAACTGCTCTTCACCGACTCCTGGGGCGCAGGCCACGAACTCAAGCGCATGTCCATGCTCGACGCCTACGACGTCACCATGGGCCTCTACTCGATGGCCCCACGAGGATTCTGATCACCCGTCTCTGCTTTCTTCGACATTCATCAGGCTGCCGCGTGCCTTCATGATCTAAAAATCTTCGCATGCACCGCAGGCCGTCAAACGACGGGCTTTACGCCACCGAGCGATTTCATCGTCTCTTCATGGTCTTGTTCGCGCCTGCCTACGCGATCTTCCTTCCCTTCATTTTCACGGCTGCCACGTCCTGGTCCGCCAGAAACCATTCGCCGCGGCGGCTATGGCAGCCGTTGACCATCCTCTCGCTGGCGGCGGCGACCGTCTCAGCCGCCGGTGTGCTGGTCTTCGAGGCCACCCGCAGTAGTGGCGCCGGCAAGCTTCTCAAAGCCTGGGCTTTGTCCTACCTGGTCTTCTGTGCGGTTCTTCTGCCCCACAGCATCGGCAGACTCCTTGTGCTGCAACGCGCCCGAAACGCAACTCGTCGGCCGAAACGCTGATTCGTCCAGCAGACGACCTGAGGCACTCACTTCGCCAAAAAGTCCTCCACAAACTGCTCCACGATCACCTTCAGCTCTGGCGGGCGCGGCAGACCGATCGCCTCGGCGCGTGCGCCGTCCACCTGCTGCGGCCAGTTATCGACGATGCCTTGAATGCGGGCATCGAAAGCGTCAACAATCGGCCCCAGCGTGATCCCACGCTCAGCGGCGACTTCGGTGATGACTTGTTCGGCGATCTGCGGCGTCACGCGATGCGCGGGCAGCACATAGGCGCGGTCTTTGCCGAGTTTCGATTCCTCGACTTCGCTCAAGGCGATGAACGACTCGATCACCGTGCGGTAGCCGGTCATCGGATGCGGTTGATCGCGGCGGATCGGCAGCATGCAGGCTTCGCCGTTCAGCGGCTCGCGGAACATGCCGCTGGCCCAGCTCGAAGCGGCGGCGTTCGGCTTGCCGGGGCGCACGATCACCGTCGGCAGGCGCACGCTGCGGCCATCGAAGTGACCTTTGCGCGTGTGATCATTCACCATCATCTCGCACATCGCCTTCGTCATGCCGTAGGTCGTCTGCGGGAGCTGCTTCGTCATGTCGGACATCATCTGCGACATGTCGATGCCGCCGTAGCAGGCCACGCTGCTCGCAAACACCACACGCGGCCTGCCTTCCGCAGCACGCGCCGCTTCGAAGACATTCCGGCCGCCATCCAGGTTCACACGCATCGCATCGTCGAAGCGCTCCTCGCACTCGCCGCTCACCATCGAGGCGAGGTGAAAGATCACGTCGAACTTCGATCCCGTCGCCGCGAAAACCGTCGCGCGGTCGCCGATGTCGCCCACCACCTGTTTCACGCGAGCATCCGTCGGTTCTCCGCGAAAAAACGCATCCAGCAGCACCATCTCGGTGATCGGCTGGCTGCACCACGTGCCGCGTTCGAGGAGCTTGTTTGCGAGTTGCGAGCCGAGAAAGCCGCCGCCGCCGGTGATGATGATTTTCATGCGTGGGTTGAGATCGGAAGTGAGGAGTGCGGATCATAGATTGACCGCGCGGCAAGGCAACGGCCTTCCACCGACCACGGCAAAGAGCACGTCTCAAGCCGTGCCGCAGGCGTACTCCTCGCCGAACATGACCTCGATCCTCAATCCCGCCCGCCTGTCTTTCATCGCTGGCGCCCTGTCGCTGACCATCACCCCCGCCGTCGCCGCCGACTGGCCGCAGTGGCGCGGGCCGGATCGTGACGGCCGGATCGAAGGCAAGGCATTCCCTTCCTCGCTGGGCGAAAAGGTGCTCCGCAAAGAGTGGCGGGTCGATCTGGGGCCGGGATACTCGGGACCTGTCGTCGTGGGTGATCGCGTGTTCACCACGGAGACGGAGGATCGCGAAAAGGAAGTGGTTCGCGCTCTGGACCGCAAGACCGGGAAGGAAATCTGGCGGGCCTCATGGCCAGGTGCGATGAACGTGCCCTTCTTTGCCAAGGCCAACGGGGACTGGATCCGCGCCACGCCGGCATGCGATGGCGAGCGGCTCTACGTGGCCGGCATGCGCGATGTGTTGGTCTGTTTGAGCGCCGCCTCTGGCAAGGAACTCTGGCGCTTCGATTTCGTGGCGGAACTCAAGACACCCGAGCCCGCCTTCGGTTTTGTTTCCTCACCCCTGCTGGATGGCGACGCGGTTTACGTCCAAGCCGGAGCCGGAACCTGCAAGCTGGACAAAATGACGGGCAAGCTGCTCTGGCGCACGCTGACGGACCCGGGCGGCATGTCTGGCAGCGCCTTCGCCTCCCCTGTCATCGAGACGCTCGCCACCAAGCGGCAGCTCGTCGTGCAAACACGCACGAAGCTCGCCGGCGTCTCTCTCACCGATGGCAAGGAGCTGTGGTCGCAGGAGGTGAAGGCCTTCCGCGGCATGAACATCCTCACGCCCACCGCCCACAAGGGCGGCGTCTTCACCAGCACCTACGGAGGTGCGACCACGATGTTCGCCGTTGGCAAAGAGGGTGACGGTTTCAAAATCGGCGAGCAGTGGACGCTCAAGGAGCAGGGCTACATGACCTCTCCCGTCATCCTCGACGGCGTCGGCTACGAGGTGAACCGCGACCAGCGCCTCATCGCCGTCGATCTCGCCACCGGCTCGAAGCTCTGGGAGGTGAAGGACAAATTCGGCAAGTACTGGAGCCTCGTGACCGACGGGAAGAAGATCCTCGCCCTCGATCAAAAGGGCGAACTGCTCCTCTTCCAGCCCACGCGCGAGGGATGGAACGTCCTCGACCGCGTGGAGGTCAGCAAGGAAGAGTCCTGGGCTCACCTCGCTGTTTCTGACGGCCAGGTTTTTATCCGCGATCTGAAAGGCATGACTGTCTGGCAATGGAGCGAACCCTGAATCACCATCGCCGATTGCATTTCCAGCCCTCCTGCGGTGTATGCATCAACCACACATGAACAAGCCACTCACAGGACACAAGATCGGATTCGTCGGACTCGGCAATATGGGCCGGGCCAATGCACGTCATCTCCATGAAGCCGGAGCCGAGGTCTTCGTCTGGAATCGCAGTGATGCGCCTGCGGAGGCGGCGGTGGCTTTGGGCATGAAGCGGGCGGCCAGTTTGCCCGAACTCGCCCGCGAAATCGGTCCCGGCATCATCTGCATCAACCTGACGATGACCGATGTCGTCGAGAAGGTTGTCTTTGGTGAAGGCGGCTTGATCGAAGGCCTGCACCCCGACGCGCTCATCATCGACTTCGGCACCACTGGGGTGCCGGAGACGAAAAAATGGGCCGAACGCGTGAACTGGGTCGATGCGCCCGTCTCCGGCGGCCAGGTCGGCGCAGAGGCCGCGACGCTCACGATCATGGCCGGCGGCAGCGAGGCGAATTTCCAGCGTGCTTTGCCGATTTTCCAGGTCTGCGGCAAAAACATCACTCATCTCGGCGCGAGCGGCAGCGGACAAGTGACCAAGCTCGCGAATCAACTCATCGTTGCCCAAACCATTGATGCCGTCGCACAGGCGTTGCGGATGGCGGAGCTCTCCGGCGTCGATGCTGCGCTCGTGCGCAAGGCCCTGCTCGGCGGCTTCGCCGAAAGCCGCATCCTCGATCTCCACGGCGACCGCATGGTGCGCCGCGACTTCGTCCCCGGCGGCCGTGCCGAGCTGCAGCTCAAAGACGTGCGCCTCATGGCCCAGCTCGCCGATTCCGTCGGCCTCGATTCACCCACGCTGAAGAACTCTCTCGCGCAGTGGGAGAAGTTTGTTCACGAAAAAGGCTTCGGGGATCTCGACCACTCGGGCTTGTTCAGGCTCTACGAATGAGACGAAGCGCGAGTATGGCGTAGCCCAGCTTTCAGATGCGGCATGCAGAAGGCCAAGGGACTCGGCAAAAAGTCCTGACTTTGGGGTGAAAACCCCATTTCTTGACTGCTTGGCGGTCTTCATGGTTTCGCCATGCGGACTCACTCCCGATTTCCAATTCGAGCCAATGACTTTACCAATGGGGCAGCGTCATGAATGCACTCCCGCCTGGTATTCTGACCATCAACGCAGGATCTTCGAGCATCAGGTTTTCCGTCTATCGGGCGGGCGATCCTCTGCTCTTGGAACTGCACGGAAAAATGGATCGCATCGGCCAGGGGGGCACGCGTCTGATTTTCAGGGACAGAGCTGAGGAACAGCAAGAAAGCCTGCCGGTCGCCGTGGCGGATCATTCGGCGGCGGCGATGTTTTTGATCGACTGGTTGGAGGGACGGAAGGTCTTCGATGCCGTTCGGGCGGTGGGGCATCGCGTGGTGCATGGGATGGCTCATGCCGAGCCGACGCTCGTCACGACGACGCTGGTCGGTGAGCTTCATCGCATCACGTCCTACGCGCCGGATCATTTGCCGCAGGAGCTGGGCCTCATCCAGGCGCTGCATTCCAGGCATCCTGAGCTGCCACAACTGGCCTGCTTTGACACGTCCTTTCACTGCACCATGCCACGCGTGGCAAAGATGCTGCCCATCCCGCGACGCTACGAAACGCTGGGCGTGCAACGCTACGGCTTCCACGGCCTCTCGTATGCCTATCTGATGGAGGAACTCATGCGCCTGAATGATCCTGCTGCGGTGAAGGGACGCGTGATCCTGGCTCATCTGGGCAATGGTGCCAGCCTGGCTGCGGTGCGTGATGGCGAGAGCCTGGACACGAGCATGAGCTTCACGCCAAACGCTGGTCTGGTGATGGGAACGCGCACGGGTGACATCGACCCAGGCCTGATCAACTACCTGGCCAACACCGAGGGGATGACGACCGCACAGTTTCAGCACATGGTGAATCACGAGTCCGGCATGCTGGGCGTCTCAGAGACCAGCTCTGACATGCGCGATCTGCTGGAGCAGGAGGCCACCGATGTGCGTTCTGCGGAGGCTGTGGCGCTGTTTTGTTATCAGGCGAAGAAATGGGTCGGTGCCTTCTCCGCCGTGCTGGATGGACTCGACACGCTGGTCTTCTCCGGCGGCATCGGTGAAAATTCACCCCAGGTCCGCACGCGCATCTGCCAGGGCCTCGACTTCCTCGGCATCGAACTCGACGAAAAGCGCAACGCCAGCTCTGCGGCAGTGATTTCCTCAGAAAACAGCCGTGCCACGGTGCGGGTGATCAATACGGATGAGGAACTCATGATCGCACGCTCGGTGTGTCGGGAGCTGCGGCTCGCGGAGGCAGTCTGAAAGGACAAACGCAGTGCGGTAGGTCATCACCCCATGGCAGGTCGCAGCGGCATTTGGCAGGGTGGTGGGACTGGCGGCGAACTCCAACCCCTCACAACACCATGCTGATCCAACTAACCACCCACAAGACTGTGAAAGAGGCCGCCGAGGCGCTGCACATCGCCGTCGAGGCTCATCACTTCGGCGTCATGCAGGTCCATGATCTCAAGGAGACCATGTGGAAGAAGGGCGTGGAGATCGCCCACGAGTGCCTAATCTTCGAAGTCTGCCAGCCGCAACAGGCAAAGAAGGTGCTCGATGCGAACATGAGCATCTCCACGGCCCTGCCTTGCCGCATCTCCGTCTATGAGGAGGGCGGCCAGACCACTCTCGCCACCCTGAAACCAACGGTGCTGCTGGCCATGTTCAACACGCCCCAGCTCAATGATGTGGCTCAAGAAGTGGAGGATGCGATTCTCGCGATCATGACGGCGGCTGCTTCCGCCTGATTCCCCTGCCCCTTCGCTCCACCCCATCCTAACGAACGCCATGAACGAGCAAGAGCATCCAGACGCCAAAGAGCCGGCTCTCCCCGAAGCCGCAGGCACTGCCGAATCTCATCCACATACAGTTCATGGCGCTGCCAGCGCGGTGGCATCAGCCGGACATCATCACGAACACGGTCCGACGAGTCTTCGCATCTACAGCCACTCCTCGCTGCTGTTCTGGTGGCCGGTCTGGGCGGTTGGCTATGTCATGGCTGCCCTCACTTATTGGCAGGGCAAGGCGCATCACTTGGAATCCGCTGGGCAGGTGCTGGAGTGGGTCCATCCCGGCAACAATCTCGGTGTGATCTACTTCCTCACACTGTTCCTGATCATCCTGATCACGAACTTTTCCGTGCGCGGCCTCGCTTCGGGAATGGTCATCATGGGGGCAGCTTTGCTGACCGTGGTGCTGGCCTATCTTGGCTGGTGGGACGAGGTCTTCCGATGGTTTGGCAATCTCACCATCCACCTCACGATGGGCGCCTACTTCTGGTTCTCCACCCTGATGTTCGTGACATGGGTCTTCACGGTGTTTGGAATGGATCGCCTGAGCTACTGGGAGGTCACGCCGGGGCAGATCACCCGCAAGGTGCTCTTTGGCGGTGGCTCAAACAGTTACAACACACAGGGCATGGGGCTGGAAAAGCATCGCGATGACATCTTCCGCCACTGGCTGCTGGGTGTCGGTTCGGGCGACATGAAGATTCGGACATCGGGAGCTACTCGCGAGCAGCTCGATCTGCCGAACGTTCTCTTCATCGGCTCAAAGGTGAACATCATGCAGAGGCTCATTGCCCTGGTGCCGGAGGGGCCGGATGATGTCTGAATTTGGGCTCTACACCTGCCCGATGCATCCCGAGGTGCAGCAGGATCATCCTGGTGAGTGTCCGAAGTGCGGCATGGCGCTTGAACCGATGAAGGCGAAGGCAGGTGCTGAGGATGAGAAGGAAAACACGGAACTGAACGACATGACGCGGCGCTTCTGGATCGGCGCAGTGTTGACTTTGCCGGTATTCCTCCTCGCGATGGCACACATGATTCCCGCACTGGGTCGGCAGGCCTGGGTGACGGGTGATGTTTCGCGCTGGACACAATTTGTGCTCACGACGCCCGTGGTCTGGTGGGCGGGCTGGCCGTTCTTTCAGCGCGGCTGGCGCTCGATCCTGTCGATGAACCTCAACATGTTCACGCTGATCGCCATCGGCGTGGGCGCCGCTTACCTGTTCAGCGCTGTGGCGATGCTCCTGCCCGATTTGTTCCCGCATTCGATGCAGCATGGCGGCAAGGTCGGTATTTACTTCGAAGCAGCCGCCATGGTCACGGTGCTGGTGCTGCTCGGTCAGGTGCTGGAACTCCGCGCACGCAGTCGCACCGGCACTGCGATCAAGGCATTACTCAATCTCGCTCCGCCCACGGCGCGTCTCATCGCGGACGGTGGCGACCAGGAAGTCCCGCTCGATCAGGTGAAAGTCGGCGACAAGCTGCGCGTCGTGCCCGGTGACAAGGTGCCCGTGGATGGCGAAGTCGTCGAAGGTCACTCCAGCGTGGAGGAATCCATGATCACCGGCGAACCACTCCCCGTGGAGAAAGCCGTTGGCGACAAAGTGACCGGTGGCACGGTCAACGGCACAGGTAGTTTCGTCATGAAAGCCGAACGCGTGGGCGATGATACGCTGCTGGGTCAGATTGTGACAATGGTGGCCGAGGCGCAGCGCAGTCGCGCGCCTATCCAAGGTCTCGCCGACAAGGTCGCGGCCATCTTTGTGCCTGCGGTGCTCGCGGTTTCACTGATCACTTTCGTCGTCTGGCTGTGGGTCGGACCTGAGCCACGGCTCGCACACGCCATCGTCAATGCGGCTGCCGTTCTCATCATCGCCTGCCCATGTGCGCTCGGTCTGGCAACGCCGATGTCCATCATGGTCGGCGTCGGACGCGGCGCTCTGCTCGGCGTGCTGGTAAAGAACGCCGAGGCTCTCGAACGCCTGGAGAAGGTCACCACGCTGGTCGTGGACAAAACCGGCACGCTCACCGAGGGCGAGCCCAAGCTCGTGGATGTCCTGCCGGTCGATGGATTCGATGCAAAGGAGTTTTTAAGCCTCGCCGCCTCCCTCGAGCAGAACAGCGAGCACCCTCTCGCCGCAGCGATTGTGCTCGGCGCGAAAGATCAGAGCCTCCCCCTCGACGAAGTGAAGGACTTCCGCTCAGTGACCGCCGGCGGTGTCGTCGGCACCGTCAAGGGGCGCGTGGTGATGGTGGGCAAACCGGATTTCCTGCGGGATGAAAAGGTCACGGATCTCGATTCACTCGAAGCCACGGCGGTGAAACTCCAGGAGGACGGCAAGACTGCGATGTTCGTCGCCATCGACGGCAAACCGGCCGGCATCCTCGCCGTCGCCGACCCGATCAAAGCCACCACCGCCGAAGCCATCAAAGATCTCCACGAACTCGGCCTGAAACTCGTCATGCTCACCGGCGACAACCGTCGCACCGCCGCAGCCGTGGCCAAGAAGCTCGGTCTCGATTCGGTGGAAGCCGAGATCGAACCCGCCGGAAAAGTCGCCCACGTGAAGAAACTGCAAGCCGAAGGCAAACACGTCGCCATGGCCGGTGACGGCATCAATGACGCCCCCGCGCTCAGCGAAGCCGAAGTCGGCATCGCCATGGGCACCGGCACCGACGTGGCCATGCAGAGCGCGGGCATCACGCTGGTGAAGGGCGACCTCCGAGGCATCGCCCAAGCCATCCGCCTCAGTCGCGCGACGATGAGCAACATCCGCCAGAACCTCGTCTTCGCCTTCCTCTACAACGCGCTCGGCATCCCCATCGCCGCCGGCGTGCTTTACCCCTTCTTTGGTCTCCTCCTCAGCCCCATCATCGCCGGTGCCGCCATGAGCCTGAGTTCCGTCTCTGTCATCAGCAACGCCCTGAGACTGCGGAACATGAAGCTGTGATGCACACCCCACCTCTTGATTCGCCCTCAGCGAAACCCGAACTCGTCGCTTCAGAAGCCGATCACGATCACGGCTTTGCGCCGACTTTCCTGCCCCACTGGATGCAGGAGCACTGGGCGGCGCTGACGGTGGCAGTTGCGGGAGTGGCGCTCATGATCGGATTCTTCGGGGAGAAGTTCTTTGGACTTCCTGCGTCGGCGGCGCTCGGGTTCTACCTGATGTCCTACCTGGCAGGCGGCTACGATGTGGCTCGTGCGGCCTTGCCGGCTTTGTTTCGGGGCAAGTTCGACATCGACCTGCTCATGATCGCGGCGGCGGGCGGGGCGGCTTTGCTCGGCGAATGGGCGGAGGGCGCGTTTCTGCTGTTTCTCTTCTCACTCGGCCATGCAGGAGAGCACTACGCCATGGAACGCGCGCGCAATGCCGTCGGCGTGCTCGGGGAGCTCATGCCGCGCACGGCTTTCACGAAACGCGGCGACCGGCTCGAAGAAGTGCCGGTGGAAGAACTCGCTTTGGATGACGTCGTCGTCGTGAAGCCGGGCGAACGCGTGCCGGTGGATGGTGTGATCACGGCGGGCGAAAGCAGCATCGATCAAAGCGCGATCACCGGCGAGAGCGTGCCCGTGGAGCGCAAACCCGGCGACGAAGTCTTCGCTGGAACGATCAATCAGGACAATGCGCTGGATGTGCGCATGACGCGGCTGGCCCGCGACAACACGCTCGCCCGCGTGATGCAGCTCGTCGCCGAGGCGCAGGAGCAAAAGAGCCCCACGCAACGCTTCACCGAGACATTTGCGCGGCGTTTTGTGCCCGCAGTGCTCGTCGGCACGCTGCTTGTCATCGTGCTGCTGCCACTCGTGTTTGGCTGGACGTGGAGCGCGAGTTTTTATCGAGGCATGTTGCTGCTCGTGGCGGCTTCGCCCTGTGCGCTGGCCATCGGCACACCCGCTGCGGTGCTCGCAGGTATCGCCCAGGCGGCACGTCGTGGGGTGCTGATCAAAGGCGGTGTGCATTTGGAGAACCTTGGGCATTTGAAAACCGTGGCACTGGATAAAACCGGCACGCTGACCACCGGTAGCTTCGCGGTCACGCAAGTCATCGGTTTTGAAGGCACGTCAGAGGACGAGGTCCTGCGCATCGCCGCTGCGGTCGAAGAACAATCCAGTCATCCCCTGGCCAAGGCCATCGTGAAGACAACCAACGAGCGAAACATCACCTTCCCCTCGGCTACCGAGATCGAAAACCTCGCTGGCAAAGGCATCCAGGCACAAGTCGAAGGCGCAGAAGTCCTGGTCGGAGCCATGCGGGCCTTTGCCGGCGATCCTGCGGCCGAAAAAGGCCAGCCGCTTGCCGATGCGATCGCCAAGCTCGAAGGCGAAGGACAAACCACGGTGATTATCCGCCGTGCGGGAAAATTCATCGGCGTAATCGCCCTCGCCGACGAGCCACGCGCCCAAGTCAAAGAGGTGATGCAACGGCTGCGAGCGCAGGGCATCGAGCGGCTGGTGATGCTCACGGGCGACAACGCCTCCGTGGCCCATCGCGTGGCCGAACGTGTGGGAATCACCGATGTGCGCGCGGAGTTGCTGCCGGGAAACAAGTTGACCTTGATCCAGGAACTTCAGCGCGGTCACGGCGTCATCGCCATGATCGGCGATGGCGTGAACGATGCCCCCGCACTGGCCGCCGCCACCGTCGGCGTGGCGATGGGCGCGGGCGGCACCGCAGTCGCCCTGGAAACCGCTGACGTCGTGCTCATGGGCGACGATCTCGGCAAGCTGCCCTTTGCCATCGGCCTGAGCCGCGCCAGCGCGCGCATCATTCGCCAAAATCTCGTCATCGCGCTCGGCGTCATTGGTCTGCTCCTGATCGCCTCGGGCTTTGGCATCATCCCGCTGAGCGTCGCGGTCGTCCTGCACGAAGGCAGCACCATTGTGGTCGTCTTGAATGCCCTGCGCCTCCTCGCGTGGCACGAGAAGATCGGGTAGTGCCGCGATGAGCCTGAGTATGACGGCATCACGGGCACCCTCGTCGTCCTCCGGGTAGGGTTACACCCCATCGCGGTGCTGCCCACCACGGCGCAGTCTGGGTGCAGTGCATCCGCGAGCGCTTCGTTCGCGGTAACCGAGATCTAAATCCTTCGAGGAACTGACCCCCTGAAAAACGATGAACGATAATATCAAAGACAAAGTCGTGGTGATTACGGGAGCGAGCAGCGGGCTGGGCGAGGCCTCCGCCCGACTTCTATCCGCTCTAGGCGCCACCGTGGTGCTCGGCGCACGCCGCATCGAGCGACTCGAAAAATTGGCCCATGAACTGAACGGTGGCGGCGGCAAAGCGATCGCCGTGGAAACCGATGTCACCCACTGCGACCAAGTGAAGCATTTGGTGGAGGCCGCCGTGGAGAAATATGGGCGCGTCGATGTCATGCTCAACAATGCCGGTCTGATGCAACAGTCGCCCCTGGAGTCTCTCAAGGTGGACGAGTGGGACAACATGATCGACATCAACATCAAGGGCGTGCTCTACGGCATCGCGGCGGCATTGCCCCACATGACGAAGCAAAAGGCGGGGCACATCATCAACGTCTCCTCGGTGGCGGGACACAAGATCATGCCGATGGGAGCGGTCTATTGCGCGACCAAGCACGCGGTGCGGGCTTTGTCCGAAGGGCTGCGGATGGAGGTGAAGCCCTACAACATCCGCACCACGGTGATCTCACCGGGCGCGGTCGATACCGAACTGCCGAGCCACATCACGGATGAAGAGTCTGCTGCTGGAATCATCAAATTTTACAAGGGCTGCGCCATTCCCGCCGACTCATTCGCGCGGGCGGTGGTCTATGCCATGAGCCAGCCGGATGACGTGGACATCAACGAAATCCTGTTTCGACCCACCAGCCAGGAGCTCTGAGCGGAAATCGAACAACACACATGATCATGAAACAAACGATCACGACCAACCGCCGCCTCGTTCTAGCAGAACGACCTGAAGGTGTGCCGACAGAGAGCACCTTGACGCTTAAAACAGAAGATGTCCCCTCCCCTCGAGAAGGCGAGATGTTGCTGCGCACGGAATTCCTTTCGCTCGATCCCTACATGCGTGGGCGGATGAGCGAAGCTCCTTCCTATGCACCGCCTGTCAAAATTGGCGAGGTGATGGTTGGAGGCACCGTCGCGCAAGTTGAGCTTTCCAAACTCGATGGTTTCAAGAAAGGCGAATGGGTTCTCAGTGCAAACGGCTGGCAGGACTACGCCATCTCGAACGGAGACGGCGTCACCTCGCTGGGCACCGATCCGGAGCATCCGTCTTGGGCTCTGGGCGTGACCGGCATGCCTGGATTCACGGCATGGGCCGGCCTCACGAAGATCGGCAAGCCGAAAGCGGGAGAGACTCTCGTTGTCGCAGCCGCCACCGGCCCCGTGGGTGCCACCGTCGGCCAGATCGGAAAGATTCTCGACTGCAAGGTGATCGGCATCGCAGGCGGTGCGGAGAAATGCGAATACGCGGTGAAGACTCTTGGGTTGGATGCTTGCCTCGATCATCATTCGACCGACTTCAGCAATGAGTTGGTCGCGGCAACTCCAGGCGGAATCGATGTCTATTTCGAGAGTGTTGGCGGCAAGGTCTTTGATGCCGTTCTGCCTCAACTCAACACCGGCGCGCGCGTGCCCGTGTGCGGCCTTGTCTCGCAATACAACGCCACACGCCCTCCCGAAGGTCCTGATCGAATGGGTTACCTGATGGGGCAGATCTTGCGCAAGCGAATCACCATGCGCGGCTTCATCATTTTCGAAGATTTTGCTCCCTTGTATCCTGAATTCGCCGCGGAGATGGGTGGTTGGCTCAAGGCCGGGAAAATGCACTACCGCGAGGACATCGTGGATGGATTGGAAAATGCCCCGGCGGCCTTCATTGGCATGCTGGCTGGAGACAATTTCGGCAAATGCGTGGTTCGCGTCGGCCCTTCGAAATAGCGATCACCTGTTCATTTCCACCCAATGATCCAAAAATGGGACAAGCGATGAAAATCCAGATCAACACAGACAACCACGTCACAGGCCGCGAAGAGCTGACCAAGCATGCCGAAGCGACGGTGGAAACCGCGATCGGCCATCTGGCGGAGCACATCACCCGCGTCGAAGTGCATCTCAGCGATGAGAACAGCGACAAGGGCGGCGCTCATGACAAACGCTGCATGATGGAAGCGCGCCTCGAAGGCCACCAACCGATTGCGGTCACGGATGATGCGGAGACAATCCCCCAAGCCATCGCCGGTGCCGCTGAAAAGTTGAAGCGCTTGTTGGACCATACCCTGGCGCGACTGAATGCTCGTTAGAGCCGGAATCCTTTGACCGCGCGTCCCCCAATCTCGCCAAAAGCGAAGGCCCCAGCATGGCACAGCCAAGCTGGGGATGCTGTGTTAGCTCAGCTTGGCTCGTCCACGACCGGACTGTCAGCGCAGGAAGCAGCCAAACGTCTCGCGGCAGACGGACCGAATGAGCTGACTGAAGGCAGGCGCATCAGCCCTTTCCAGATTCTCCTCAGTCAGTTCAAAAGCCTCATCATTTGGATTTTGATCGGGGCGGGCATCATCTCAGGCGTTCTGGGCCAGGCCATTGATGCTATCGCCATCCTGGCCATCGTCGTGCTCAATGCGGCTATCGGCTTCTATCAGGAATACCATGCCGAGAAGTCCATAGCTGCGCTCAGGCAGATGACAGCCCCTCAAGCCAAGGTGCGGCGAGATGGGCGGATCGCTGCGATTCCGGCCACGGACATCGTCGCGGGTGACATTCTCGCACTCGAAGCTGGCGACCTCATCGCCGCAGATGCTCGGCTTCTCACGGCGGCTTCGCTCAAGTGCATCGAGTCGCCGCTGACCGGAGAGTCTGAGGCGGTGAAAAAAAGGCCGGAGACCTTAGACCAAGAAGACATGCCGCTAGGTGATCGCGAGAACATGCTGTTCATGGGCACGAGTGTCGCGGCGGGCACGGGCGAGGCTGTTGTTATTGGCATTGCGATGAATACCGAGTTGGGCCGGATCGCGGGACTCATCGAAACGGCGGGCAACGAAAA
>CAMAZK010000015.1 GCA_945863205.1 Akkermansia muciniphila
GCGCCTTGCTCTTTTCCGCGGCGGCACGCACGGCCTGGATCATCGCGTTCCGCAATCCATGGCTTTCGAGCTGCTCCAGTGCGGCGATGGTCGTTCCGCCCGGGCTGGTGACTTCATCCCGCAGCGCTGCGGGATGCTTGCCGGTGACCAGCACCATTTCGGCGGCTCCGGCCACGGTTTGCGCCGCCAGCCGCAGTGCGGTGGCACGCGGCAGGCCCATGAGCACGCCGCCGTCCGCCAGCGCCTCGATCACCGTGTAAATGTAGGCCGGGCCGCTGCCGGAGAGGCCGGTGACGGCATCGAGGAGCTTTTCGGAGACCTCGTCCGCCGTGCCGACGGCGCCGAGAATCTTCTGGGCCATGGCTGCGTCTTTCGCGGTGGCCTTGATGCCGCGGGCGAAGGCCGCAGCACCCACGCCGACGAGCGCGGGGGTGTTTGGCATGCTGCGGATGACACGCTGGCGTGGGCCGAGCCACGTTTCCAGTTGGGCGAGGGAAACACCCGCAGCGATGCTGAGGAACAGACGCGTGCCTTTGACCTCGGAGAGCGCCTCGCACAGCGCCTTCACGTCCGCAGGCTTCACCGCGATGATGACCACGTCCGAGGCTGCGGCGACTTCTTCCGGCGTTCCGGTGGTCGTGCGGCAGCTCAGGCACTTGCGCAGGCCGTTCACAGCCTCCGGCACCACGTCGCTGAGCGCCACGCCCAGGCCGCTTTTGCCGAGTGCCTCTTCCACGCCGCGCAGCAGTGCGCCGCCCATTTTCCCGCAGCCGATGAGTCCAATTTTTAACATGCCCCCGACTGTGGGGCGGATGCCGGATTGCGCAAGCGCGCCAATAATCTTGCCTTGCGCGATCCCCCGGTTTTCCGCCATGCTGGCAAAAGTCAGCGAAAAGCGATGCAGGACGACCCTTTTCACCCCGAACAACTCATCGCCGCAGGGCCGGCGGCGAAAGTCTATCGCGGTGTGGAAAAAGCCACCGGGCGGCGGGTGCTGATCAAGGCGCTGCATGACATCGAAACGCCGCACGCGCTGGACCGCGAGAAGCTGCAGCTCCTCGCGCCTGCCCTGCTCAAGGTGCGGCACCCGCAGATCGCCGGACTGATCACGATGATGCCGACGGAGGACGAATTCGCGCTGATCTACGATTTCATGCCAGGAATGAACCTGCTGGCCTTCGCCGCCGCCCGCCGCCCGTCATCGGCGGACCTGCGGGCGCTGGCCGTGCAGCTGATGCACGCCCTGATGGTGGGGGAGGTCCTGCACCGGCCGCATGGCGATCCGAAGCCGAGCAATCTCATCATCGCCGATCATCCCGGCGGCGGATTGTTTGTGCAGGTGCAGGACTGGGGCCTTTCCCTCGCACGCACGGAGCATCCGCTGGAGACGCTGTGGTTTCGCGCTCCAGAACTGCACGCCGACGGGCTGCCGACATCCCGGAGCGACCTCTTCACCGCCGCGGCCAGCCTCTTCTGCCTCGCCACGAATTCCGCGCCCGCCCAGGGCTCCGACCCTGCCGACCTCGTGCGCCAGTGGGGCGCCTTCGACGCCGGGCAGACCCTGCGCCATCTGCGCCCGGACCTCGACACGCCCTTCATCGACTGGCTCACCTGGCTGCTGCGGCCCGATCCGATGCTGCGGCCGCAGTTTGTCGCCCAGGCGCTCGAAATGCTGACGCCGATGCACCCGCAGCCGCCGCCTGCCGCGCCCGCAGTGCATCCCCAGGCGCCCAAACCGAAGCCGGTGGCTCAAAAGCCGGTGCCCCCGCCCGCGTCGGCCCCGCCGGCAGCGACATCCTCAGCCGGTCGCCGGATCATCGCCGTGGTGCTGAATCTCGCCGCACTCGCGGTTCTCGGCTTCTTCCTCTGGCCCGTGATGCGGAATTCGGTTTCCTCATGGAGCTTCTCGATGCCCGCGGCATTCGCCACCTTAGCGGTGAACAGCACGCCCGCGAACGGGCGCTATGTGCGCATCGAGCTTCCCATCCAACGCGGCATTCTCAACCTGGCCGAGGTGGAGGTCTTCAGCGGCGGAAAAAACATCGCCCTCAAAGGAAAGGCCACGCAGAGCAGCGTGAGCAACGATGGCACGCCCGATCTGGCCATCGACGGTAACACGGACGGCGACATGCCCGGGAGCAAGAGCGTCACGCACACCCATGGCAATGTTCGCAGAAGCCCGTGGTGGCGCGTGGACCTCGGCCAGGCGCTGCCGATCGAGCGCATCGTCATCTGGAACCGCACGGACGGAAAGTTTGGAGACCGCACCGTGGACCTGACCGTGCAGCTCCTGGACGCAAAGGAGGGCATCGTGTGGGAAGCAAGCGGCCTGCCGAAGCCCGATCCTAAACTGGAAGTCGTCCCTCGTCCCTGAAGCCCGCCGACAGCATAGTCCATGCAGCCGGCGGCGATTTCGCATCCCGGCACCGCGTATCACTCACCTCCGTGAAAAGCTCCTTCTCCCTACTTTTGCCCCTGCTCGCGACGCATGCCGCTGCGGCGGTCGATTTCATCCGGGACATCCAGCCCATCTTCAGCGAGCACTGCTACAAGTGCCACGGCTCGCACAAGCAGGAGGCCGCCTTCCGCCTCGATCACAAACCGAGCGCTCTCAAAGGCGGTGACTTCGGCGTCGCGATCCTGCCCGGCGAGGCGGACGACAGCCGCCTCATGCACGCTGTGCTCGGCACGAACCCGAAGATGCGCATGCCGCGCAAGGGTGACCCGCTCACCGCTGACGAGATCGCCAAACTCAAAGCCTGGATCGATGCCGGTGCCGTGTGGCCGGACAGCGCCAGCGTCACCATCGAGCAAAAAACCGATCACTGGGCCTTCAAGCCGCCGGCGAAGCCGAAAGTGCCCGCGAACGCGCAGCATCCCATCGACGCGTTTATCTTGGAGCGCCTCAAAAAGGAAGGCCTCAAGCCGGCACCCAAAGCTTCACCGGAAACGCTGAGGCGTCGTCTTCATCTCGATATTGTCGGCCTTCCACCTGACCCGTCCGACAAGTCAGACTTGTCGGACCTGCCTGACAAACTCCTGCAATCCCCGCACTACGGCGAGCGCTGGGCTCGCCACTGGCTCGATGCCGCGCACTACGCCGACAGCAATGGCTACGAAAAGGATCCGATGCGCTTCATCTGGTTCTACCGCGACTGGGTCATCGACGCCTACAACCGCGACCTGCCCTACAACGAGTTCATCATCCAGCAGATCGCCGGCGACCAGCTCCCGAAGGCCACGCAGGATCAGATTGTCGCCACCGGCTTCCTGCGCAATTCGATGATCAACGAGGAAGGCGGCGTCGATCCCGAGCAGTTCCGCATGGAGGCCATGTTTGACCACCTGGAGGTCATCGGCAGGAGCATCCTCGGCCTCAGCATCGGTTGCGCCCAGTGTCACAACCACAAGTACGACCCGATCTCCCACGAGGAGTACTACCGGATGTTCGCCTACCTGAACAACGACGACGAGCCTTGGCGCGTCGTTTACACCGCCGCCGAGCAGATGCAGCGCTCGCAAATCCTCCAGCGCACCGCCGAACTCGAAGCCAAGCTCAAACACGACCACCCGGACTGGCAGCAACGCATGAAGGCCTGGAAAACGCAGGTCAAAGCCGCGCAGCCGCAGTGGCGCACGCTGCACTTTGTGGACGATCCCTCCGGTGGCGAAAAAGCCCTGCGCCAGCCCGACGGCAGCATCCTGGCCCAAGGCTACGCGCCGACGAAGAGCGAGGTCAAATTCGTCGTGAAGCTCGACCGTGATGCGGACACTCCTGTCCGCTCTCCCGTCATGAAAATCGCCGCCTTCCGCCTCGAACTCATGAACGACCCCAACCTGCCCGCCTACGGCCCGGGACGTTCGCAAAAAGGCACCGCCGCTCTCACCGAGTTCAACGCCGAGATGAAGATCGACGGCAAACTGACGAAGCTGAAGTTTGTCAAAGCCACCGCCGACTTCGGCGAGGCGGAAAACACACCGCTCGCGCCCTTCGCACGCGATCAGGATGCCGCAAAAGACAAACGTGTCACCGGCCCGGTCGGCTACGCTATCGACGGCAAGGCCGAAACCGCCTGGGGTATCGACGCCGGCCCCGGACGCCGCAACGTGCCGCGCAACGCCGTTTTCGTGCTCGAGAATCCCGTAGAGGTCACACCGGACTCCGAACTCTCCGTCACCCTCAGCATGAAGCACGGCGGGTGGAACAGCGACGACTTGCAGACGATGAACCTCGGCCGCTACCGCATCAGCACCACCGACGCGCCGGACGCGGTGGCCGATCCGCTCTACAGCCGCCAGTCCGAATTCGCCATCTTCCGCACCACCGTTCCTGAATGGAAGGCCGTGAACGACGAGATCGAAGCCGCATGGTGCCAGCATCCCCAGGGAGCCACCACGCTCGTGCTCGACGCCCGCCAGGAGCCGCGCATGACCACCATCCTGAAGCGCGGCGATTTCACCAAGCCCGGGGACCAAGTCACCGCCGGCGTGCCCGCCGTCCTCAATCCGCTGCCGAAGAACGCCGACGGCAGCCGTCTGACCTTCGCGAAATGGCTCGCCAGCCGCGAGTCGCCCACCACCGCCCGCGCTTATGTGAACCGCGTGTGGCAGGCCGTCTTCGGCACCGGTTTGGTGGAGACGGCCGATGACTTCGGCACGCAGGGCACGCCGCCCAGCCATCCGGAGCTGCTCGACTGGCTGGCCGTCGATTTCATGGAGCACAACTGGAGCACGAAGCATCTGCTCAAACTCATCGTCACCAGCGAGACCTACCAGCAGTCCAGCCGGGTCACGCCGCAGCTCCTCGAACGCGATCCCTACAACCGCCTGCTCGCACGCGGACCGCGTTTTAGAGTCGAAGGCGAGGTCGTGCGCGACATCCAGCTCGCCGCCAGCGGCCTGCTCAATCCCGCCCTCGGCGGACGCCCCGTCATGCCGCCCGCCCCGGCTCATCTCTTCGAAAAACCCGCCAGCTACGCCCCCTTCCCCTGGCATGTCGATGAAGACGCGAACCAGTTTCGCCGCAGCGTCTATGTCTTCCGCCGCCGCAGCACGCCATATCCTTTTTTGAGCACCTTTGACGTGCCGAACGGCGAATCCTCCTGCATCCGCCGCTCCCGGAGCAACACGCCGATGCAGGCGCTCATGACTCTGAATGAAACCATGAGCATGGAAGCCGCCAAAGCCCTCGGTCAGCGCATGTGGAAGGACGGCGGAGCCACGGACGCCTCCCGCATCGGCTACGGCTTCAAACTCTGCACCGGCCGCTCCCCCACGCCAAAGGAAAGCAGCGTCCTGCTCGACATGCTCAAACGCCACCAGTCCAAGCCCGGCGAAATCGATCCCCGCACCCTCGTCGCCCGCGTCCTGCTGAATCTCGACGAGACGATCACGAAGGAGTGACCCCATGGCGCGCGCATCGTAGGGCGGGTGTGGCGACAGCCCGCCCGTCAGCGAGCGCTTTCGCAAGCCCTCCGAGCGGCTGTGACGGGGCCCGCCTCCGAAATCCCCGTTTGACACTCCGGCATCTCTTTGGAACGTATCAACGCATCCTGATATGTTGATTTGAACGTATCAACGAGACTTTCACCCAAACCTGAACCCACACGACACCTCATGTCCGATTATAAAGTAAAAGACATCGCCCTCGCCGACTTCGGCCGCAAAGAACTCGACATCGCCGAGAGCGAAATGCCCGGCCTCATGGCCACCCGCGAGAAGTACGGCCCGAAAAAGCCCCTCGCCGGCGTCCGCATCACCGGTTCCCTGCACATGACCATCCAGACCGGCGTGCTCATCGAGACGCTGAAGGAACTCGGTGCCGATGTCCGCTGGGCCTCCTGCAACATTTTCTCCACCCAGGACCACGCCGCTTCGGCCATCGCCGCCTCCGGCACCCCTGTTTTCGCATGGAAGGGTGAGACCCTCGAAGAATACTGGTGGTGCACCTGGAAGGCCATCGTGTTCCCCGGCGGCAAAGGCCCAGAACTCATCGTCGATGACGGCGGCGACGTGACCCTCCTCATCCACAAGGGCTATGAAATGGAAAACGGCGACGACTGGGTGAACACCCCGTCCGACAACCACGAAGTGAAGGTCATCAAGGACCTCCTCAAGGACATCGCCAAGAACCAGCCCGGCATCTTCCACACGATCGTCAAAGACCTGAAGGGCGTCTCCGAAGAGACCACCACCGGCGTGCATCGCCTCTATGAAATGGCCCGCGCAGGCAAGCTGCTCTTCCCGGCCATCAACGTGAACGACAGCGTCACCAAGTCCAAGTTCGACAACCTCTACGGCTGCCGCGAATCCCTGCTCGACGGCATCAAGCGTGCCACCGACGTCATGATCGCCGGCAAAGTCGGCGTCGTCTGCGGTTATGGCGACGTGGGCAAGGGCTGCGCAGCCGCCCTCCGCGGCATGGGCGCCCAGGTCATCGTCACCGAAATCGACCCCGTCTGCGCCCTCCAGGCAGCCATGGAAGGTCATCGCGTCATGCCGATCGAAGACACCCTTGGCTACGGCAACATCTACGTCACCACCACGGGCAACAAGGACATCATCACCCTTGAGCACATGGAGAAGATGAAGGACCAGGCCATCGTCTGCAACATCGGCCACTTCGACAACGAGATCCAAGTCGATAAGCTCAACGCCCGCAGCGACGTGAAGCGCCTCAACATCAAGGCACAGGTGGACAAATACACCTTCCCGGCTGGCAACAGCATCTTCATGCTGGCGGAAGGCCGCCTCGTGAACCTCGGCTGCGCCACCGGCCACCCGAGCTTCGTGATGAGCAACAGCTTCACCAACCAGACGCTGGCTCAGATCGAACTTTGGGAAACCAAGGACACCCGCCCGATCGGCGTCACCGTCCTGCCGAAGAAGCTCGACGAAGAAGTCGCCCGCCTCCACCTGGCCAAGATCGGCGTGAAGCTCACCGTGCTCTCCAAGGATCAGGCCGACTACATCGGCGTGCCTGTCGAAGGCCCCTACAAGACGGATCACTACCGCTATTAAAGTTGCTTGGTTCCTGCGGAACCAAGCCCCCCGTGTTGCACCGCAACAAGGCAACCATCACCACCCCCAAAACCCCAAAGCGCGTCCGGTCGAAAGATCGGGCGCGTTTTGGTTTTAGCCACCGCAGGCCACCCGGACCTCCTCCAGCTCCGCCCAGCGCGTGAACTTGCCATCCAGCTCGCGCTTTTTCGCCTCCAGCTTCGCGATGTAGTCGTTCGTCCCGGCGCCGAGTTTCACAAAGGTCTCCGGGTTGCTCAGTTCGGCCTCCATGGCGGCGATTTCGCTCTCCAGCGTGGCGATCGCGGCTTCGCAGTCGGCCAGCTCGCGCTGCTCTTTCTGCGACATCTTGCGCGGTTTCGGAGCACTGGCGGCCACGGCTTTTTCTTTCTTCACGGCGGCGGTGGCGAGGGCCAGCTCGGCGGCGGCCTTGGCGGCGCGTTTTTCCTGATAGTAGCTGTAGTTCCCGGCACATTCATGGATGCGGCCCTGGCCTTCGAAAGCGATGATGCGGTCGCACACGCGGTCGAGGAAATAGCGGTCATGGCTGACGACGAGCACGGTGCCTTTGAAGGCGAGGATGGCCTCTTCCAGGACGCGCATCGTCTGCAGATCGAGGTCGTTCGTGGGCTCGTCGAGAATGAGGAAGTTGCCGCCGCGGCGGAGGATCTTCGCCAGCAGCACCCGGCTTTGCTCGCCGCCGCTGAGTTCTTTCACGCGCATGGTCACGCGATCATCGGTGAAGAGGAAGCGCCGCAAATAGGTGCGCACATGCAGCTTTTCCGGGCCGAACTGCACGAACTCGCTCATCGGCCCCGCCACCTCCTCCATCACGCTGTTTTCGGGATTGAGCAGCAGGCGCTGCTGATCGACGTAGTTGAAGATCGTGCGCTTGCCGATGGCGACTTTGCCCTCGTTCGGCTGCTGCTCGCCCATGAGAATGCGCAGCAGCGTGGTTTTGCCGAGGCCGTTCCGCCCGATGATGCCGGTGCATGTGCTGGCTTCGAAATTCAGATCGAGATGGCTGAACAACCAGCGGTCATTGATGTGCGCTCCGATGTCCTTGGCCTCGACGACCGTGTTCGCCAGCGGCGGGGCGGGAGGAATGATCAAATCCATCACCAACTCGGCGTCGGGAGCCGCGATGGCGGACACACGCTCAAACTCATCCAGGCGCGACTGCTGTTTGGTGCCCCGGCCTCGGACGCCTGCGCGGACGAATTCCAATTCATGTCGCAGGAAGCTCTGACGGCGGCGCTCGGAGTTCGCCTCCACGGATTCGCGGATGGCCTTGCTCTCCAAAAACGCGCTGTAGTTGCCGGGATGGCTGTAGATGCGGCTGTCGTCGATCTCGATGATGCGCGTGGCCACGCGGTCGAGAAAGTAGCGGTCATGCGTGACGAAAAGCACCGCGCCGGTGAAGCTGCGCAGAAAAACCTCCAGCCACTCGATGGATTCGGCGTCGAGATGGTTCGTCGGCTCGTCGAGAAGCAGCAAATCGGGCTGCGAAACGAGCGCACGCGCCAAAGCCACGCGGCGCTTTTCACCGCCGGAGAGTCCTTTGACCAGGCGGTCCGCCGCCGGCACGCCGAGTTCGTTCATCGCCGTCTGGATGCGCGTTTCGACTCCCCAGCCGTCATGAAGCTGGATCTGGTGCAGCAGTTCGTCCTCCTGGCCGCTTGTGTAATCGCCAGATTCGTATCGCGCGACCATGTCGAGCAGTTCCTTGGCGCCGGTGCGCACGTTGTCGATCACGCTGGCCTCGTCATCCAGAGTGAACTCCTGCGCGAGGTGGCTGACGATGATGCCGTTGCGCCGTGAAATCGTGCCGCTGTCCGGCTTCTCCGTGCCGACGAGGATGCGCATGAGGCTGGTCTTGCCTGCGCCATTGCGACCCACCAGCCCGAGCTTCTCGCCCTCGTGAATGCTCATCGTCGCGTCATTGAAGACCTGCTGCAGCCCGAATTGAAGGCGCAAGTCTTTGGCGGAAACAACGGCAGGGGTGATGGGTGACATGGGGGTTATGGAGTGGCGACGATTCGTCGCCTGAAACTTGAACCTTCTTCATTGGCGACGATTCGTCGCCGCTCCACAAGAATCAGCGCAAAGCTTCGCGTGCCATCACGGGATCGTCCGTGGTGATGCCATCGACGCCGAGCTTCGCAAAGCGCTGCGCATCCGCAGGTTTGTTGACCGTCCACACATAGAGGCCGAAGCCGGCGTCGCGAATCTGTTTCACCATCGCCTCGTCCCACGGAAAATCCGCCATGCTGAGGTCGAGACCGTCGAGTTGGTCGGCCTTCGTGTCAGCGATGAGCTGCGTGAGATCCGTGGGCTTCTTGTCCTTCGTTTTGCCTGAGGCGAGGCGGTAAACCTTCACCCAGGGCAGCGCTTTTTTCGACTCTACAGCGGCCTCGCGATTGAAGGCGATGATGGCGAGCTGTGCCGCACGGTCCCTCATCGGCTCCAAAATGCGCTTCAGCTCCGGCACGATCTCCGCGCCGCATTTCACTTCGATGAAGAAGCGCCGCTTGCCCTCCGGCATCGTCGCCAGCGCCTGTTCCAGCGTGGGGATCTTCTCGTTTGACCACTCCGCGCTCTTCCAAGAGCCGGCATCCAGCACGGTCAGGTCGGCCTGCTTTGAAACCGCCACGCCCAGCTTCACGCCGGCGGTGCGCTTCGTGTCCTTGTCATGAATGACGGCCGTTTTGCCGTCGGCGGTGAGATACACGTCCAGTTCGCACGCGTCGCTGCCGCTTTTCCAGGCCAGTTCAAAGGCACCGAGCGTGTTTTCGGGCGCACGGGCGGAAAAACCGCGATGGGCAATGATTTCGACGGCTTGGGCGGACATGGAGGTCACGGCAAACATGACGAGAAAGAAACGGTTCATCAGTCGGTGGAAAATCGGTGGTCGGCGGGGCGTTAACTCGCGGTCAAAATGCACGCCCGGATCAAACACGCCACCATCATCTTTGCCGCCGCTCTCTGGTGGAGCGCTTCGCAGGGGCATGAGGTGCCGCAGGCCATTTCGGAATCCTGCATCGAGTGCCACGACAAGGATACCGCCAAAGGCGGCCTCGATCTCACGACGCTGGACTTTGATCTCGCGGATCGCGAGAATCGCGAGCGCTGGGTGCGCATTCATGATCGCGTCGAAAAAGGTGAAATGCCGCCAAAGGCCGGAGACATGGCCGACGAGGACCGGGCTGCGTTGGTCAAGAGTTTGGCTGCCGATCTTTTCCAAACGGATCGCGCAGAAGTGCTCGCCCAAGGACGTGGACCACTCCGCCGGCTGAACCGGGACGAATACGAGCAGAATCTGCGTGATGTGCTGCAACTGCCGGACCTCGACATCCGTGACATTTTGCCGGAGGACCGCGAGGGGCATCTTTTCAACAAGACGGGAGACATGCTGGACATGTCGCGTGTGCAGCTTGCGGCCTATCTGGATGCGGCGGAGGCTGCTTTGCGAGCGGCGATGGTGACGGAGCGCGAGCCGCCACAGGTGATGAAATGGCGCGTGGCGGGCGCTGATCTGTTCCCCGGCACCAGCACCTTCGGCAATCGCGAGGCGATGTTTTTCGCCAGGGACAACAAATTCATCGAGCCGAAGCGCGACAAAGCCAAAGAAGCTGAATCGGATGAGGGCATCGAGCTGGCATTGTTTCGTTCGGCAAGCTGGCCCTACCTGGGCACGCCCAAAGGCATCGTGGCGAAGCACGCCGGGCATTACCGGGTGCGCTTCTCCGCGCGGGCCGTGCTGCAGCAGCCGGGCTACACGCTGCTGCCTGCAAAAACGCCCGTGCCGATGACCTTCCGCACGCGCAAGCCCGCCGGTGTGGACATCATCAACGAGGTGCGTGCCTCTGGAGGCATCATCGACGTCCAGCCGGACGTGCAGGTTTATCAAACGACAGTCCTGCTGCGTGCAGGCGAGTCCTTCGAATACAGCCTGCTCGGCCTGCCGATGCCGCTGGCGATGAATCCGAACGGATCCGCGCCGACCTATCGCTATCCGCCGTTTCCGGAAGGCGGGCAGCCGGGCATCGCGGTGCGATGGCTCGAAGTTGAAGGCCCCATTCCACCTTCAAGCTGGCCGCCGCCGTCGCATCGCGTGCTGTTTGACGATCTCGGAATCGAGGTGAAGCCGAAGAACGGCCCTGAAGATGCGAAACGACTGCTGCGGCGCTTTGTGAAGCTCGCGGCGCGTGAGCCGGTGTCGGAGGACGATCTGCAGATGTTTGAGGCGCTCATCCGGCAGCGATTGGAGAAGGGTGTGCCCTTCAGCGAGGCGATGCTGGCCGGTTACAAGGCCTTCCTCGCCTCCGGCGATTTCATCTATCTGCGCGAGCCGGAATCTGCCGACGATCAATTCGCCATCGCCTCGCGTTTGTCGCATTTTCTCACGAATTCGCGACCCGATGCACGCCTGCTCGATCTCGCAGAGAAAAAGCAGCTGCGTGAGGTGAAAACCCTGCGCGAAGAAGCCACGCGCCTCATCGCAGGCGGCGGCTTCGACCGCTTCGTGAAGAACTTCACCGACTACTGGCTCAGCCTGCGGCACGTCCGCCGGGACGATCCTGACATCCGCCTGTTTCCCGAGTATCGCTTCGACGAATATCTCGTGGAAAGCATGGAGCGCGAGACGCGCACTTTTTTTACCGCGATGATTCGTGACAATCTGCCTGCCAGCGTGCTGGTGAAGTCGGACTTCGTCTTCGCGAACGATCGTCTAGCGAAGCACTACAATCTGCCACCGCTCGTGGGTTCCGCGATGCGCAAGGTCTCGCTGCCCGCCGACAGTCCCTTTGGCGGTCTGCTCACCCAGGCGGCGGTTCTGAAAGTCAGCGCGAACGGGACGAACACCTCGCCCGTTGTGCGCGGTGCGTGGGTGATGGAGCGGCTCATTGGCCAGCCGCCACCTCCACCGCCGCCGAACGTGCCCGCCGTCGAGCCGGACATCCGCGGTGCCAAAACCATCCGCGATCTGCTCGCGCTGCACACCAAGGAAAAGTCCTGCGCCGGATGCCATGCGAAGTTTGATCCCGTCGGCCTCGCGCTGGAGAGTTTCGACATCCTCGGCGGCTGGCGCACGCGCTATCGCGGTGTCGAGGAAGGCGAGCGCATCACCGGCATCGACCGCGCCGGACACGACTTCGCCTACACGCTGTCCGCGCAGGTCGATCCGAGCGGCAAGCTCATCGACGGCAGCGAGTTCAAGAACGTGAAAGACCTCAAAGCCATCCTCGCCGCCAACCCGCGCCAGCTTGCGCGGAACCTGCTCCATCAGTTCGCCGTCTATGCCACCGGCACGCCCGTCCGCTACTCCGATCGCCGCGAGATCGAATCGATGCTCGATGCGTGCGAGAAAGACGGCTATCGCGTGCGGGATTTGATGCTCGCGCTGGTGCAGAGCCGGATATTTTTGGGAGGGGCCCAGCAGTGATCGCTGTGTTGTATCGCGATGCCGAAGGCATCCCAGCTATTAGCCGGTGGTCGAGCGAAGCGACACCACCGGACCGCAATCATCCATGTTCCTCTTCAAAAGGTCGCATCCCGAAGGGATGCCAGCCAGACCGCCGCTCAGTCCAAGTACCGATCTTCGTATTTCACTCCCGCCTTCTTCAAAAAATCAACGAACTCCTCACGAAACGACTTCACGCGATGATGCTCGGCCTGATTCGCGATGTATTTCTGCACCTGCGGTCTTGCTGTCGGGCTTACCGTGAATGCTCCGTAGCCCTCCTGCCATGCGAACTCCCGCAGCCGGATCTCTTCATGCACCCAGACCGACGATGCTTTCTTCAACTCCCGCATGAAATCCGCCAAACAATGCGTGGCCTTCAATCCCACCAACAAATGCACATGATCGGCTATTCCGCCGACACCTTGCGCAAACCCGCCCAACCCCGCCACAGTGCCGCCGAGGTATTCGTGCAATCGTTCCCGCCAAGACGGGTCGATGAACGGCATTCGATCCTTGGTGGAGAAAACGATGTGGTAGTGCAGGGCGAGAAACGTCGAGGCCATGGCGATGCGTTGTTGCTAGCATCCCTCCGGGATGCGGGGTGTTCGCGCATCGTATCCGGTGGTATCGCTGCGCTCAACCACCGGCTAATGGCTTGGATGCCTTTGGCATCCGGTCGGCGATTCCCGACCGCTAGGCACCCAAAATGGATCTCACTATGAACGCTCCCCACATCGCCAAGTCTTTTTCACGTCGTCGCTTTTTGCAAGGCGCGGGCGTCACGCTGGGGCTGCCGCTGCTTGAATGCATGACGCCGGTGTTTGGTCGTGCGGCAAAGGTGAAGCCACCTCACCGCATGCTCATCATCTCGAACAACCTCGGCTTCTTGCCGAAGCCGTTCTTTCCGACCAAAGCGGGACGCGATTACGAGCTGACGCAGACGCTGGTACCGCTCGCGGATGTGAAAGGCGAGTTCAGCATCTTCAGCGGCATGTCACACCCGGATGTGAATGGCGGGCACAGCGCGGAGAATTGCTTCCTCACCGCCGCACGTGGGCCCACGAAGAGCGGTTTTCGCAATCAGATCTCGCTCGACCAGTTCGCGGTGGAAAAGCTGGGCCAGCTCACGCGATTCCCATCGCTGAACCTTGGCGTGAACATCGACAAGGCGAACCGCAGCCTCTCCTGGACACGCGACGGCGTGCTGCTGCCTGCGGAGGACAGCGCACCCGCCTTGTTCCGTCGCATGTTTGTGCAGGGCGATCCCGAGGCGGTGAAGAAGCAGCTCAACCGCCTCGACGAACGTGGCAGCATCCTCGACACGCTCACGGAGCACACGAAGAAGCTCAGCCGCAGCCTCGGCAGCGACGACCGCTCGCGCCTCGACCAGTACCTCACCTCCGTGCGCGAGGTGGAGGAGCGCCTGCTCACCGCCCGCGAGTGGGAACTGAAACCCAAGCCCGCCACCACGCTGCCCGAGCCCGCCGACATCCAGGACAAGAAGCTGATCTTTGAAAAGCTCGATCTCATGCTCGCCATGGCGCAGCTTGCGTTCGAATCCGACTCCACTCGCATCATCACGCTGATGGTCGATGCCTTTGCCACGCCCGTCTTCAAGATTCACGATGGCGAAAACACCACCCAGGGCTACCACGGACTCAGTCATCACGGCCAGGCACCGGACAAGGTGAAGCAGCTCGAAGAAGCCGACCGCCGACAGATGGTACTGCTGCAAAAGCTCATCCAAAACCTCGCCGCGAAGCGTGAAGACGAAGCGCGTCTGATCGACCGCACCATGGTGCTCTTCGGCAGCAACATGGGTGACGCCAACAAGCACGACAACACCAACCTCCCCATCATCCTCGCCGGTGGCGGCCTCAAGCACGGCCAGCATCACGCCTTCAAGGCGGACAACAACCTGCCGCTGAGCAATCTTTTTGTCACCATGCTGCAGCACATGGGTGCAGAGACGGATGCATTCGGATCGAGCACCGGAACGCTGGGCGGACTGGTCTAGCGAGACTCTGTCCCGCTTTCGCGTGGGTTGCAGTTTGTGCCATCGCAGGAATGGTCATGCGGTTTGAACCGCTGGCTGCTCACCTTCGCATTGCTCGGCACCACCGTTGCAAGCGCTGGTGTCCCTTGGGCGTGGTTGAATGCGGAACTTGCGGGCATTGAGCAGCAAAGGGACAAGCTGCAGGCGCGCCTCGCCGCGCTTCCGCCTGCACCCGCCGCCCAGCCGCATGAGCACGCGGGATTTCACAGCGGCTTCGCGCCGCAGCCGGATTCCATTCGCTGGGTGCAAATCGATCTGGGCGCGGAATATGCCCTCGATGCGGTCGTGGTGGTCCCAGCCATGCTCGGCAGCGTGGAGGCCTACGGCTTTCCGCATCGGTTTCGGATCGATGCGTCGAACGATCCGCTGTTCGGGGAATCCATGACGCTGCTGGATCAAACGGGCGATGGTGTCACCCCGCAGTTCGCGCCGTGGCATGTTTCCGCTGGGCAGGTGAAGGCCCGCTACGTCCGCTTCACAGCCACGCGGCTCGCACCCCAGCCGCGTCTGGCCGGACGCCACATCTTCTGCCTCGGTGAACTGCTCGTCTTTAGCGGTGGGCGCAACGTGGCGCTGCATGCCGCGGTCTTTGCGCCGAACTCGGTCGAAACGCTGCCCACCTGGTCACCGAAGCATCTCGTCGATGGCTGCCACGCGCTCGGCCTGCCCGTGCAACCGGACGATGTGAACGGCAACGGCTGGCACAGCGCCATTTCGACCACGACCGATGCCACGAAGTGGGTGCAGCTCGATCTCGGCTCCGTGCGCCACCTTCAGGAGATCCGTCTCATCCCTGCGCATCCTCGCGACTACCCGGACCGCTTCGGCTTCGGCTTTCCGAAGCGCTTCAAGATCGAAGGTGATGGCCGGATGCTCTTCGACAGCACCGGCGTCGATTTTACGAATCCCGGTGACACGCCCGTGGCGATCCCGGCCCCGAATCTCCGTGTGCAGATCATCCGCGTCACCGCCACGCGTCTGTGGGAGCGCAGCGGTGACTTCGTCTTCGCGCTCGCGGAGCTTCAGGTCTTCGATGGAGGCAAAGACATCGCTTTGGGTGCCAGTGTCGCCGCTTCAGACGACACGATCACTTCCTCATGGTCGCCTGAGGGGCTCGTCGATGGACGCAGCAGCTCCGGCCTGCTTCTGGGGGAGGAGCAGTGGCTCGCCGAACTTTCGAAACGGAGGGATTTCGAAGGCCGCCTGGCCTCCCTCGATGGCGAGATCGCTCTTGCGACACGCACGGCGCAGGGGCGTGCCGCTTATCTTGCGGCCGCCTTCACGCTAGTCGCCATGGCGGGCGGTTTCGTGCTGTTGCAGCGCTCCCGGCGCTCGCGTCGGAAGGAGATCGAGTCACTGCGGCATCGCATCTCGCGTGATCTTCATGACGAAATTGGAAGCCATCTCGGCAGCATCCGTCTGATGTCGGAACTCGCCTTGCGTGAAGGAGCGGACACTGCATCGATGGAAGAAATTCACCGCCTCTCCGGGGAGGCCGCAGAATCGATGCGCGGCATCATCTGGCTCGTGCGCGAAGGCGATGCCCCAAAGCTCGCCAGTCTGGTCGAAGCCATGCGGCAAAGCGCCACATCACTGCTCAAGGGCATCGACTGGCATCTGCAAACGCCTTCGAGCGACGAATCGACGACTGCCTCGCTGGAGTTTCATCGTCAGGTCTTCCTCTTCTTCCGCGAAGCCGCCTACAACATCGCCCGCCATGCGAAGGCCACGCAGGTCACGATCGACATCACCTGGCAGGCGAAGCATTTTCATCTTCGCATCGACGACAACGGCTGCGGCTTCGATGCCGATGCGGTAACCGCCGGAAACGGCCTCGCCAATCTCCGACATCGTGCCGAAGTGCTGGGAGGCACGCTGCGGATCCGTAGCTTCGATTGTCAATCGAAGCCGCAGGCCCCTGGCACTCAAATCACCCTCGACGCACCGCTGGCATGAAAACTCTCTGGATTGTCGAAGACCACGCCGCCTTCCGCCGCACCATCGTTCGTGTGCTGAATGCGGAGACGGACCTCCAGTGCTCGCGCGATTTCGATTCCTGCGAGAAGACGCTCGCGGCACTGGCTGGCGACCCGTCTCCCGATTTGATCCTGCTCGATGTCGGCCTGCCCGGCATGAGCGGGCTGGACGGCATCCGGTTGATCAAGCAACGCAGTCCGAAGACGCTCGTCGTCATTCTGACGGTCTTCGATGACGATGAAAAAGTCTTCCAGGCCATCTGTGCCGGTGCAGCGGGGTATCTTTTGAAGACGAGCAGCGCCGCCGACATCACCCAGGCGGTGCATGAGGCGCTCGCCGGCGGTTCACCCATGAATCCCCGCATCGCCCGCCGCGTGCTGGAGATGTTCTCCAAGTTTGCACCGAAGCAGAGCGACTACGGACTCAGTGACCGCGAAAAGGAGATCCTCCAACTCATGACCACCGGGCTCATCAAAAAGGAGATCGCCGACAGACTGACGCTCAGCGTCCACACCGTCGATACCTACCTCCGCCGCATCTACGAGAAGCTGGAGGTAAATACCCGCACCGGCGCCGTGGCCAAGGCGCTCAAGGAAGGGCTGGTGTGAGCCTTTCCCGCGCCCACGCTGCACACCCCGGATTTTCGGGGGTGACTGCCCGCTAGGCAGGGCGGTCTCGTGGCGTTAAGGAACACACGCCGCCATGCCTTCCAGTCTCTGCCCTCGATCATCCCTCGTCGTCACCTTCTTCCTCATCGCCGCCGCAGTTCGTGCTGCGGAGCCGTTTGACGCATTTCTCGAGGCGCACTGTCTCCGCTGCCACGGACCGGAGAAGGAGAAGGGTGATGTGCGGATCGATCAGCTCTCGCGCGATTTCAAACTGGGCGCCGACACGCATCACTGGGCGGAGATGATCGAGCAGGTGAACTCGGGCGAGATGCCGCCGAAGAAGGAAAAGCAGCCGACGCAGGCGGAGATCGCAGCGTTTGTGACCAGTCTCGATTCTCGCATCAAAGAAGGCCGTGCAGCGCGCATGGCGGCGCGGCCGGCGGTGTCGCATTACCGGCTGAGCCGGAAGGAGTATCAAAACACGGTCTATGACCTGCTCGGCGTGCGCTATGATCCGGCCAAACCGGGGGAGCTGAACGAGGACACGCTGTGGCATGGCTTTGAGCGCATCGGGTCGGAGCTTTCGCTCTCGCCTTCGCATGTGGACCGCTATTACCGCGCGGCGGAGCTTGTGCTGGATCGCGCGTTCCCGACCACAACCAGCGAGTCCCGAAAAATCCACCAGACGGCCACAGAGTTGCGCTACGGCGGCGGCAAGGACCAGCAGGCGGCGCTGGACCGCTTTGGCATCAAGCGACCGCTGCGCTATCTGCTTTTCCCGGGCACGGTCCAAAACGCCCTCTCGCCCAACTGGTTCGGCAAAACGGGGCCGGAACACAGCGGACTCTATAAACTCCGCATCCAAGCCAGCGGCATCCGACCGCCGGACGGCCAGACGGCGCACCTGAGCATCGGCAAGAAGACCGGGGAGGAGACGGTGGATGGCATCATCGAGTTCGACATCACCGCACCGGAGGACCAACCGCAGGTTTATGAGTTCGAGGTGTTTCTCGAAATGCCTGCCACGCTCGACTTTTGCGTCGTGGCGACGGAAGTGGTGGACCGGCGACAAGGCGCGGCCTTTCGCAATGCGCTCGGCAGCCGCGGTGGATATATTTTCACGCACAGCAGCGAGACCCTGCTCTTGAATCCGAACGCACCGCAGATGTTCGATAGCAAGGGGAACGGCATCTTTTCCACGGTGCTCCTCGATTGGATCGAATGGGAGGGACCGCTGGTGTCGGAGGCGGAAAAATCGCGGCGTGCAGGCCTGCTGCCACCGGATGATGCGACACCCGAAGTGGTGGCGGCGCATTTGCAGCGCTTCGCCGAGCGTGCGTGGCGTCGTCCGGTGAAAGCGGAGGAGCTGGAGCAGTATCTGCAATCCTACCGCACCGAGCGCGAGGCAGGCGAAAAGACCGCCGACGCGTATCGCGTGGCGATGCAGGGCGTGCTGACCTCCCGGCACTTTATCTACCTCGTCGAGGGCGACACGGTGGCTCGCGAATATCTCACGGACACGGAACTCGCCTCGCGCTTGTCGTATTTGCTCTGGAGTTCGATGCCCGATGACGCGCTCATCGCTGCGGCCAAAGGCGGCACGCTGAAGGGTGATGGCCTCGCGAAAGAAGTGGACCGCATGCTGACGGACGGGAAAGCCAGTCGCTTCATCGACGACTTCGCGCGGCAGTGGCTGCAACTGCATCGCGTGGGCATGTTCCCGCCGGACAAGAAGCTCTACCCGACCTACGACGCATGGCTGGAGGACAGCATGCGCTCGGAGCCGGTGGAGTTTTTCCGCGAGATGTTCGTCAAGAACCTTCCCATCGATGGCTTCATCGATTCCGACTGGACCGTGGCCAATGGTCGCCTGTGCGATTTCTACGGACTGCCGGAGCCAAAGAATGGCGGCTTCCAGCGTGTCTCGCTGAAGCCCGAGGATCGTCGCGGCGGTCTGCTCACGATGGGCGCGGTGCTCGGCCTGACCTCGGACGGCACACGGCATCGCCCGGTGCATCGCGGTGTCTGGCTCAGCGAGGTCGTCCTCGGCAAGACGCCGCCGCCGCCGCCGGCCAATGTCCCGGCCATCGAACCCCCAACAGCACAAAGCCCCAAGGCCACGCTGCGCCAAAAAATCGAAGCTCATCGCGAAGATGCCAACTGCGCCGCTTGCCACGCGAAGCTTGACCCGCTCGGCCTTGCCTGGGACAACTACGACGCCATCGGCCAATGGCGCACGCACGAAAAAGTCGCCGCCGGCGTCGGCGAGGACCCCGTGATCAATCCCGCCGGTGAGATGCCCGACGGCCGCGCCTTCAAAGACGCCAACGAGTTCAAGCAACGACTGCTCGAAGACCGCGACAAGCTCGCCCGCGCCTTCATCGAGCATCTAAGCACCTACGCCCTCCGCCGCGCCCTCGCCTTTGACGACCAAGACGACCTCAACGCGATCTTAGCCGAAGCGAAGAAGAGCGAGTATCGCATCAAAGACATTGTGCGTGCCGTGGCGATGTCGGAACTGGTGAAGAAGCGATGACGCATCCCGGGAGTGTTGGAGTAGTGGAGTGTTGGAGAAATGGAAAAATGACCAATGAGCGCCGAACGACGAAACAAGAACCGCGGATACCAGCAGTTGCTGGTCTGGGAGGATGCGATCGAGCTGTATGGACTCGCTTTTGGTGCTGTTCGTGGGTGGCCTTTTGAACTGAAGAAGCTCGCCTCACAGTCGAACGCTTCCAGTGATTCGGTTCATCGCAACATCGCCGAAGGCTACTGCCGACGCACCGTGCGCGAGTATCTCCAACATCTCAACGTTGCACTGGGATCACTCGGAGAAACCCTCTCCGGTTTCATCGCATATTCGCGCAACGGCCAGATCGAATCCTCGACCTTCGAGCAACTCGACACACTGATTTTCCGATTGGAGAATCGTCTCCTAAAGCTCGTCGAGGCTCTGGAACGCAAACGCGATTCTAAAGACTGGACCGAAACACTCATCGTTCGCGAAGACCCCATCGAATACGGAACCGACCCCGCTATCGCCCACGATCTCCGCATCCTGCTGGATGGAGCGGTGGAGTAGTGGAGTGTTGAAACAATGACATCTCTTCGCTCGGCTTCCCATCACTCCACTACTCCACTACTCCACTACTCCAACTCTCCACATCCCATCTCTCTATGAACATCCAAACTCAATCCTGGCTCCTCAATCGCCGCCACGCTCTCAAGGCTTTCGGCAGCTTCATCTCGCTGCCCATGCTCGAGTGTATGGTTCCTCTGCGTGCAGCGGAGAATGCCACAGCAGCGCCGAAGCGCAGTGCCTTCATCTATCTGGCGAACGGCGTGCACTCGCTGAACTACCAGATCACCACGCCGGGGAAGAATTACCAGTTCTCCCGTTCGCTGAAGCCGCTGGAGAAACATCGCGATGTCATCACGCCGATCAGCGGGTTGCATCATCCGGGGGCGCTGAGCCATCATCACAATTGCATCTCCGTTTGGCTCACCGGCGGGAAGCTCGGCCCCTCGGATCGCAACACGATCTCCGTGGACCAGAAGATGGCCGAGATGACGGCGCTGCACACCCGTTACCCTTCGATGGAGGTCGCCATCACGCAGGATTCACTCGCATGGACGGCGGACGGCGTGCGGTTGCCGGCGATGCGTCGTTGCAGTGAGATCTTCGCATCGCTCTTCGAAGAACCGAAAGGCGGCAAAATGGCCCAGCGGCGTGCCTTGCGCCGAAAAGGCAGCGTTCTCGACGCCAACCTCGCCGAAGTGCGAAAGCTCGAAAAGAAGATGGGCGTGGAGGACAAAGGCCGCATGGAACAGTACCTCACCTCCGTGCGCGAGGCGGAGATCCGCACGCGGCGTGCCGATGCCTGGCTCGACACGCCGCTGCCGACCATTTCCGACGCCGATCGCAAGCGCACCAACCGCGACATCGCCAAAACCATGGCGGGCGATTATTTCCGCACCGTGTATGACCTCATGGTGCTCGCATTCCAGACGGACGTGACGCGCGTGGCGACCTTCAGCCTCGGCGGTGAGGGAGATGCCATCTCCATTCCTGAAATCGGCATCACCGAGTCGCGCCATCAGCTCAGCCACCACGGCGGCGATGCAGGCTACATGGAGAAGCTTACGAACTACGACACCTTCGCCATCGAGCAGTTCAGCCACTTCCTCACCCGGCTGACAGAAACGAAAGACCTCAATGGCAAACCGCTTCTCGGCTCCACGATGGCGCTCTTTGGCAGCGGCATGTCCTACGGTCACAGCCATGGCAACGCCAACCTCCCGCTCGTGCTCGCGGGTGGGTCGGACCTCGGCCTGAAGCACGGCAGTCATCTCGACTTCAACAAAGACGCCAAAGGTTTCGAAGGCTACGCCCTAGGCGCAGACGGCGCCCTCACCACCGCACATTACCAGCTCTGCAGCCGCCCCGCGAACTCCGACGCCCACATGAGCAATCTGCTCCTCCTCATGGCCCAGCGCATGGGCGTGGAGACGGACACGTTTGGTGACAGCAACAAGGTGGTCTCGCTATGACGGAGGAATGGAGTGGTGGAGTTTTGGAGGGATGCAGCCAAGCAAGTTCAGCACTCCACTATTCCACACGACCCGACTCCTGTAGCTGGTAAAAGATTCGGGATTAAAAATGAAGACCGCTTTCTGAAGCTTTTACCCATCATCCTTTACCAACCCCTCTCGGTTCATTCTGGTGTCCCCATTCTCCTGTCGAAAATGATCTCACCGATACTCCAGCACTCCACCACTCCATTGGGCCGCTGGCTCGTGGCGTTGTGCATGGGACTTTCCGGGTTCGTAGCATCCGCAGAAGAACCCTTCCGCCCCGAAGCGGGAAAGTTCCCGCCTCTGGAAAAAGCGCACTCCTACCGTGGCGAACTGGTCTTCGTCGATCACGCGAACCGCCGCGGCAGCCTTCGCGTGGAAGGATCGGGCCAGTTTCGCAGGAACGATCCTCATCCGTTTGCCCTGCTGCCCTATGGCATCGTTCGCTATCACGGGGCACCGGCGGATCTGCGCGACATCCCGCTCGGCACCGTGATGCACGTCCGCGCTTTTCTTCCGCCGGATCCGACCGTCTCTGCCGTTCCGGTGCTGCCGGTGAACAACAAGGAGAAAGACGCCAACCACAATCGCGGCGCGGGCATCTTTCCCGCCGAGAATCACGTCCTTCTCCTCGAAGACGAGCCCAGCCATTGCCAGCGCGAGGGTCTCGTCTGGAAACTCAAGGAATTGGAAATCAAGAACCGTGAAGGCACGATCATCGCCAGCCGCGAACCGAAGCAAGGTGACGTTGGCAAGGCCGTCGAGGAAACGCTGAGCTTCGATGCCGCCACGCGCGTGTGGCGCGGACGCGAATTCCTCCGCATTGAACACCTCATCACCGAAGGCGCGTGGCCTGCAGAAGGAAAGAAAGCCCTCGATGGCCAGACCGTGATGCTCGGCATCACCTGGAAGCCCACGCTGGGCGGTGTCTTCACCCGCTTCCACATCTCGGACATCTGGCTGGACGACGCCGCGATGCAAAACGCCACGCTTCGCCAGACCGAAACGCACAAGGCCTTCATGCGCAGCCGCTGGCTGCCCGCCTGGGTCGATGCGGTCGAGTATGGTAAGTTCGGCCGCGCCACCGTCAGCGCGACCTTATTCGGAGGCATGGACGCCTCGCTCTACGCCGATTTCAAAACAGACACCACCGCACTGATGAATCCGGTCGAGAACACGCTGAAGCACACCGAAGGCGGCAGCGCCGGTCCCACGCAAATGGCCGCACGCGGCAAACTCCTCGACGTCACACAAACGCCCGGTGAAGTCCCTCTCGGCAGCAGCGGCATTCAGATCCGATTTGAGACCGATCTCATCACCGAAGGCATGCGCCCCAAGCGAGTCGTCAAAGTGCGCCCTGCAAACTGGCCGGATGTCCACCTGCCACGCGAGGAACACCTCAGCGACGGAGCCTCCAGCATCGACGAGCGCTTCCCCACCCCGGCCATCTTTCCGAAATACTGATCTCCCAGCCCCTTCATTCTCCTGCCCCCATTCCTCTGTCCAAAATGATCTCTTCAACGCCCCATCACTCCAACAGGCCATCGCGCAACTGGCTCACAGCTCGCTGCCTTGGCCTCTTGCTGATCACGACCGCCGCCATCGCTGCGGACGAGGCCTTCCGCCCCGAACCGGGCAAGTTCCCGCCTCTGGAAAAAGCGCACACTTACCGTGGCGAGCTCGTCTTCGTGGACCATGCGAACCGCCGGGGCAGCCTCCGCGTGCAGGGAGAGGGCACGTATTTCCGCAACGCTCCGCACCCCTTCGCCATGCTGCCCTACGGCATCGTGCGTTATCACGGCGCACCGGCTGATTTGCGGGACATCCCGCTCGGCACCGTGATGCATGTGCGCGCGTTTCTTCCGCCGGATCCGACGATCTCCGCCGTGCCGGTGCTGCCGGTCGATAACCGCGAGAAAACCGCCGGCTACAGCGGCAAAGGAGTCGCGCCGGCCGAGAATCACGTCCTCCTTCTCGAAGACGAGCCCAGCCACTGCCAGCGCGAAGGCATGGTCTGGAAGCTCAAGGAGATCGAAGTCAAAAACAACGAGGGCATGATCATCGCCACCCGCGAGCCGAAGCAAGGCGGCGACGGCAAGACTGACGAGGAAAAGCTGACCTTCGATGCCGCCACCCGCATCTGGCGCGGACGCGAAAGCCTCAGCATCGAGGAACTCATCGCCGAAGGCAAATGGCCTGCGGAAGGGAAAAAATCGCTCGGCGGCCAACCCGTCCTGCTCGGCATCACCTGGAAACCCACACCCGATGGCATCTTCACCCGCTTTCACATCTCGGACATCTGGCTGGACGACGTCTCGATGCAACGTGCCGCCAAGAACCAGACCGAAACGCACAAGGCCTTCATCCGCAGCCGTTGGATGCCCGCGTGGGTCGATGCCGTCGAGTATGGCAAGTTCGGCCGCGCCATCGTCACCGCCACTTTGTTCGGCGGCATGGATGCCGCGCTCTACGCCGATTTCAAAAAGGACGCCGCCCTCGTGATGAATGCCGCCGAAAACACCCTGAAGCACTCGGGCGGAAACTATGGCCCCGCACACATGGCTTCCAAAGGCTCCATCCACGACGTCACGATCGCGACTGGTGATGTCCCCCTGGGCAGCAGCGGCATCCAGATCCGCTTTGAGACCGACCTCATCATCGAAGGCATACGCCCCGGCCGGATCGTCCGCGTCCGTCCCGCAGGCTGGCCTGCGGTGAACCTGCCCCGTGAGGAATACCTCGGCGACGGCAGCTTCAGCCACGACGACCGCTTCCCCACCCCCGCCATCTTCCCGAAATACTGATGGAGCGGGGCGGATCCGTTCAGCGAACCGCGGAGCCGCCCGCTCTCGCCGCCGCTTCACGCAGCTTGTCCTTCTTGCTCTTGCGGCGGCCTTTGATGCCTCCAGCGCTGGATGGCGGCGGCGCTTCATCTTGAGGCTCAAAACCAGCGATCTGCTCTCGCGCAATGTTCAGATGGTTGCGCTTTTCGATCAGGCAGAAGTGCGCATGAGACTCCGCCGTGATGAAGCTCACGGCAAGCCCTGCCTCACCAGCACGCCCGGTGCGGCCGATGCGGTGCGTGTAGTCCACTGCCGAGCGCGGCAGGTCGTAGTTCACCACCACGGGCATCTGTACGATGTCCAATCCGCGACCTGCGAGGTCCGTGGCGACGAGAACCTGGATGTGCGACTCCTTGAAGTCCGCCAAAGCCTGGCTGCGCGCGCCTTGACTGAGTTCGCCATGAAACGTCACCGCGCTGATGCCACTGCGCCGCAGCTTGTCCGCGACGTGCTCGGCGCTGTATTGTTTGGCGACGAAAACGAGCACGCGCTGCCAGCCTTCGGTCTTGATCAAATGACGCAGCAACGGAGTGCGCTTGTCGGTGTCCACCTCGATGGCGCGCTGCTCGATGACCGGCATTTCAGTCGGCGCGCTTTCGATCTCGATCACCGTTGGTTCATGCAGCAACTCCTTCGCGAGAGCTTGCACCGCATCGGGGAATGTCGCCGAGAACAGCAGGTTTTGCCGACGTTTCGGCAGCAGGGCGAGCACACGCTTCAGCTCATCGGCAAAGCCGAGATCCAGCAGCCGATCCGCCTCATCCAGCACCAGCGCGGAGACGTGGGAAAGATGCACCGCATTGTGATCCACGAGATCGAGCAGCCGCCCTGGCGTCGCGATCACAAAGTCCGCCCCACCACGCAGCGCCATCATCTGCGGATTGATCGAGACACCGCCAAACGCACTCACCACCTTGATCCGCTCCGGCAGATGCACCGAGCAGCGCATCACCGTCTCCGTGACCTGCGCTGCCAGTTCCCGAGTGGGCACCAGGATCAGCGTGTGGACACGCCGCGGCTTTTCCAGGCGGGTGCCAAGCCAGCGCTGAAGCAGCGGCAGCACAAACGCCATCGTTTTGCCTGAACCCGTCTGCGCCGTCGCCAGCACATCCCCACCTTTTAATGCCACGGGGATGGCAGCGCTTTGAACGGGAGTCGGAGATGCAAACTGGCTGACCGCACTGACAAGCGGGGCGGAGAGACCGAGGGAGGAAAAAGGCATGGCCTCCCCTATAAGCTCAATCCGCGCAGCGGCAAGACAGCGCCGCCAAATGAATGCCAATGTCCCGCGCTCGCGTGGCATGAAAGCCTGCCTCAAGCGCCGTATGAATGCTCATGCGCATCATCAGTTTCATCATCCTCGCCGCCACGCCCGCTCTTGCAGTGGATTTCGTGCGCGAGGTGCGGCCCATCTTAGAAAAGCACTGCTACGAGTGCCACGGCGCTGACAAACAGAAGAACGACTACCGACTCGACATCAAAGCCGTGGCTTTAAAAAACATCGTGGCGGGTAAAAGCACGGAAAGCCCGCTCTTCCGTTTCGTCAGCGGCCTGGAGAAAGACACGCCCATGCCGCCGAAGTCGAAGCTCAGCGCCACCGACCTCGAAACGCTCAAGCGCTGGATCGACGAAGGCGCTTTGTGGCCTGATGGCGTGGATGTGGCGAAGCTGGAGGACAAGACGGACTGGTGGGCCTTCAAGCCGCTAAAAGTGGCTTCGGCTTTAGCCGAAGATTCTTCAAAACTTGAGCTAAAGCTCAAGCCACTTTCCATCGACGCCTTCATCCACGAGAAGCTGAAGGAAAAAAACCTCACGCCCGCCCCACGCGCCGATGCCCGCACGCTGATCCGCCGCCTCTACTTTGATCTCACAGGCTTGCCGCCTGATCCGTCCCATCTGACCGATCTGACGGATCAAAAGTATGAAGCCCTCGTGGATAAGCTCCTGGCCTCCCCACGCTACGGCGAGCGCTGGGCGCGGCACTGGCTGGACCTCGTGCATTACGGCGAGACGCACGGCTATGACAAAGACAAGCCGCGCATGAATGCCTGGCCTTACCGAGACTACGTCATCCGTGCCTTCAACAACGACAAGCCTTACACGCGCTTCATCGAAGAGCAGATCGCCGGAGATGCGCTCTATCCAGGCACCACGGATGGCATCACGGCGCTCGGCTTCATCGCCGCAGGGCCGTGGGACTACATCGGGCACGCGGAGGTGCCGGAGACGAAGCTCGATGGCAAAATCGCCCGTCATCTGGACCGCGATGACATGGTGCAGAACGCCGTCGGCAGCTTTTGCAGCCTCACCGTGCAGTGCGCACAGTGCCACTATCACAAGTTCGATCCGATCTCGCAGGAGGACTACTACTCGCTGCAGGCTGTCTTCGCCGGGATCGACCGCACGGACGTGGATTATTATCCCGACGATGCCTCCATGCAGAAGTTCGCTGCGCTGCAAAAGCAGAAGAAGCAGATCATCGACGAGATCGCCGCACTGGAAGAGCCTTTGAAAAAGAAAGCCGGTGAAGCCTACGCCGCGCTCAGCAAGAGGATCGACGGTGCAGCCGAGAAAGGTGCGAATCCGAACGCGAAACCCGACTTTGGCTATCACAGCGCCATCTCGCCAACTCAAGACGCCGTGAAGTGGGTGCAGGTAGATCTCGGCAAGAGTGTGCAGGTCGAGCGCATCGTGCTGAAGCCCTGCTACGACGACTTTGGCAAGATCGGCAGTGGCTTCGGCTTCCCGGTGCGCTTCAAGATCGAGGTGAGCGACGATCCCGAGTTCAAAACCGGTGTCACGCTCGTCTGGCGGAAGCATGACGCCACGTTCATGAACGACTTCCCGAATCCCGGCCTCAAACCCTTCGAAAGCGGCACGGCGGGCGATGACGGCGTCACGGGCCGCTATGTGCGCGTCACCGCCGTGAAACTCGCGCCACGCAAAGACGATTACATTTTCGCACTCGCCGAGTTGGAGCTCTATGACAGCAAAACCGGCCCTAACCTCGCCGTCGGACGCCCTGTGACATCGCTCGACAGCATCGAAGCCGCACCACGCTGGCGGAAAGCGAACCTCACCGATGGCATCGCTCCCGAGAGCCGCACGGAGGAGGACAAACTGAAGCTCATCCGCGAACGCGATGCGCTCATGCTCGCGCAGGCCGATGAAGCTACAAAGAAGAAACTCCACGCCGCACGCAAGCGGCGGGACGCCCTGCCGCAACTGCCCGCGCCGCAGAAAGTCTATGCTGGAGCCGTCCACTACGGCAGCGGTTCCTTCAAAGGAACCCACGGCATTCCGCGAACGATCCAAGTGCTCAAACGTGGAGACATGAAGCAGCCTGCGCAGGAAGTCAGCGCTGGCACGGTGACGGCGCTGAGCGAGCTGCTTCAAATGCCTTTCGAGGTTGGTGGGGATCATGAATCCGCCCGCCGTGCCGCTTTGGCGAAGTGGATCTCGCATCCCAACAACGCCCTGACCTGGCGCAGCATCGTGAACCGCGTGTGGCAGCATCACTTCGGTCGCGGCCTCGTCGAGACTGCGAACGACTTCGGTCGCATGGGCGGTAAGCCGAGCCATCCTGAGCTGCTCGACTGGCTGGCAGTGACCTTCCGCGACGACATGGGCGGCAGCTTGAAGAAGCTGCACAAGCTCATCGTGATGAGCGAGACGTATCGGCAAGAAAGTGGATTCGGCTTTAGCCGAAATGATGCGGCTAAAGCCGCAGCCACTTTGGACGCCGCGAACCAGTGGCTCTCCCACCAAAACCGCCGCAAACTCGATGCCGAGTCCATCCGCGATTCCATCCTCGCCGTCAGTGGCAAGCTCGACCTCACCATGGGCGGCCCGAGCTTCCAGGACTTCATCATCGACAAGCCGCAGCACTCGCCGCACTACGAGTACCATCTGCACGATCCCGAGGACCCGAAGAGCCACCGCCGGAGCATCTACCGCTTCATCGTGCGCAGCCAGCAGCAGCCCTTCATGACGGTGATGGATTGCGCAGATCCCTCCATGCGCGTGGACAAGCGAAACGAATCCCTCAGCCCGCTGCAAGCGCTCGCCATGATGAACAACGGCCTCACCGTCGCCATGGCGAAACACTTTGCCGCGCATGCTGGCAGCGTGAAACGCGCCTTCCTGCTCGCTCTCGCCCGCGAGCCCAACGCGGAGGAACTCGCCGCCCTGGAAGACTACGCAAAACGCGAAGGCCTCGAAAACACCTGCCGCGTGATTTTGAATCTGAATGAGTTCAGCTTCGTGGATTGAGGCCGGAGAGCCGCTGCAAGTTTCAAGTCATGAGGACGCTTTATAGCCATGACTTGGTCCCAAAACTATGATCCTCTCGGCAATCTGATCTTCTCGGCGCTCGTGGCGGCGTTGCCGGTGGTGGTGCTGCTGGGCTTGCTGGCGTTTTGGCATGTGCGGGCGCATTTCGCGGCGCTGGCGGGACTCGTGGCGGCGGCGCTGATCGCGGTGTTTGTTTATCACATGCCGGCGCAGCTTGCAGGCATGGCAGCGGTGAACGGGGCCGTGTTTGGCCTGTTCCCCATCGGCTGGATCGTGCTGAACGCGATGTTTGTCTATAACCTGAGCGTCGAGACGCGGCAGTTTGAGGTGATGCAGAAGCAGATCGCGGGTGTGTCAGGCGACCGACGCATCCAAGCGCTGATGATTGCGTTTTGCTTCGGGGCCTTCATCGAGGGTGCGGCGGGCTTTGGCGCACCGGTGGCCATCACGGGGGCGCTCATGATTGGTCTCGGCTTCAAACCGCTCGAAGCAGCCAAGTTGGCGCTCATCGGCAACACGGCGCCGGTGGCTTTCGGTTCTCTCGGCATTCCGCTGACGACGATGGCGGACATCACGGGTCTCGACCTCATGAAACTGAGCGCGATGGTGGGCAGGCAGTTGCCCGTCTTCTCATTGCTCGTGCCATTCTGGCTGGTGGCGGCGCAGGTGGGCTGGCGCGGCATGGTGGCGGTCTGGCCCGCATGTTTCGTCACGGGAGCGAGCTTTGCGGTGATGCAGTTTGTGATGAGCAACTACCACGGCCCATGGCTGGTCGATATCGTCAGCGCAGTGGTGGCCATGGCTTCACTCGTGCTCTTCATGAAGGTGTGGAAGCCGCGTGATGTGGCGGATGAAACGACTGGCGATACGACGAGCACTGCCGGTGCGTGGAAAGCCTGGCTGCCGTGGGTTTTTCTCACGGTCTTCGTTTTTGTTTGGGGCATGCCGCAGGTGAAGTCCGCGCTGAATGCGCTCTTCAATCGCGAGATCGAGGTGCCGATGCTGCACCTCGCGGTCGAGCGTGTGCCGCCGGTGGTGATCCATGCAGAGATGGAGAAGGCGGTCTTCAAACTAAACCTGCTGAGCTCGGCGGGCACCTCGGCAATGCTGGCGGGAATGCTCGCGGGTCTTTGCCTTGGCGTGTCACCGCGCGAGCTGCTCGGCATCTATGGACGCACGATCTGGAAACTGCGCGTCTCACTGCTCACCATCTCGCTGATGCTCGCGATGGGTTACGTCACGCGCTACAGTGGCACAGACACGACGATGGGACTGATGATGGCCTCCACCGGCGTTCTGTTTCCCTTTTTCTCGCCGATCATCGGCTGGCTTGGCGTGGCGCTGACAGGCAGCGACACGGCATCGAACGTGCTCTTTGGCAATCTCCAACAGGTCACCGCGAACCAATTGAGCCTCTCTCCAATTCACATGGCGGCCTCGAACAGCTCCGGTGGTGTGATGGGCAAGATGATCGACGCGCAGAGCATCGTCGTGGCTGCCGTGGCGACTGGAGGTCGTCCCGACAGCCCTGATGCGGGCACGGTGCTGCGCAGCGTGTTCTGGCACAGCGTGGCGCTGGCGCTGCTCATGGGGCTGCTGGTGATGGCGCAGGCATACTGGCTGCCGTGGATGGTGGTGAAGTGAGCCTCCACTCAGGCTTCAAACAGCCGCCCGAAAGGCACGAGATAATCAAAGAAGTCCTCGTCAGGGATGCTGGCATCCAGCTCGCCCTGATAAACGAGAACGGTGCGGCAGGGCGTGCCTTTGGGAAGCTTCAGGCGGCGCATTTTCTCCTGCACATCAGTGATGCAGGTGTCTGGGATTTTTTCGCGCAGCTTCATCTCGATGACGTAGAGCGACTTCTTCGTGCGCAGCAGCATGTCGATCTGACAGGCTTCGGTGCGCAGGGTTTTGGCCTGAAAATATGGCCCGGCATTCAGAATCGGAGTGTTGGCGAGGTCGATGTGGCGCAGCAGCGGATCACGATTGCCGAGGACGAGGTTTTCAAATTGCAGGCCCATGAGCGTGTCCCACTGCGGCAGTGTTTCGAGCGGGCGTGTGCGGTACAGACCTTTCTCGATACGCTTTTTCTCAGGCTCGATGTAGCGGAGGTAGAAGCGCGAGTAGTTATCGCTGAGGCGGTATTTGGCGATGCGCTTCTCCGTGCCGCCGAGCGGGGAGAAGGGCAGATCGGCGGTGATGAAGCCCGCGCTCTCCAGCTCCGTCAGCGCCTCGGTGATGATGCCGCCGCGTCCGACTTGCAGTTCCTTGGTGATCTCGGTCATCGTGCGGGCCGGTCCGCTGAGCACGCGGCAGATGTCGCGGTAGCGGTCCGCGCGGCGGTTGAAGACGCTGCTGAACAGATCCTCGAACTCACGGAAGAGCAGCCCGCCCGCGTCGAAGCACAGGCGGTGGATGTTTTGCTCCGCTGTCTGCGCGGGATCGATCTCCTCCAGGTAGCGCGGCACGCCGCCGGTGACGGCCAGCGTCTTGATCTTTTCCAGTACGGGCACGCGGGCGGCTTTCCCACGCCAGAATGGCACGCACTCCGGCAGTGGCATGGGCGGCATGGTGAAGACCCAGCTCGTGCGACCAACGAAGCCGGCGCTTTTGAGTAAGTTCGCCTCGATCCATGAGGAGACGGAGCCGCAGAGTACGACGACGAGATGGTTGCGTGCGCTGAAGAGATTGTCCCACGCCACTTTGAGATGCCCGGCGAAGTCCGGCGATCCAGCGGCCATCCAAGAAATCTCATCCAGCAGCAGCACGACCTTGCCTTTGGCCGGCAGCGCCTGCGCGAGTATCTGAAAGGCCTGCGGCCAGCTCTCGAGTGCGACACGCGGTATCTTCGTCTGTCCTGCGAGCTGCTCCGCGAAGGCGGCGAGCTGCTCCGCCGCACCACCGCCTTCGCGCGGCCCCAGGCCCTCCAGCTTGATGAAGTGATCACCAAAAGTGAGTCCGCAGTGTTTCACAAAGGCGCTCTTGCCAATGCGCCGCCGCCCCTGCACGACGACCAGCGATGCCTTCGGTTTGCGGAAGAGACGCTCAAACTGATCCGCGTAAAACTGGCGTCCATGAAAGGGGGAAAGCGCTGGCATGGTGTTGGCGGATGTTGATTTGGTGCTCGAAAAATCCCGAACAAATCGAGCACCAAATCGACATCATGTCAATTTAGTGCTCGATTATTGGCCGATAAAAAGAGCACCAAATCGACATGATGTCGTTTTGGTGCTGCTTCCTGGCGCCATTGGCAGGGCACCCGATCGACCGTGATCGTCCCGCAAAGACGTGACTGGCCTGTGCGTAGTGTCTGGAGCAAGATCACATATGCTCACCCGTCGCCAGCTTCTTCAGACCACCGGACAAGGTTTCGGTGCGCTCGCCTTTGCCTCGCTGAATGCGGCGGAGACCTCGCATCGCTCGCAGACTGTCGCGCCAAAGGCGAAACGCGTGGTGCAGCTCTTCATGGGTGGCGCGGCGAGTCACATCGACCTCTTTGATTACAAGCCGGCGCTGATCAAGCACCACGGCGAGGAGTCTGACTTCGGCGAGAAGGTGGAGGCGTTTCAAAACGGACTCGGGCCGTGGAAAAAACCGGTGTGGGAGTTCAAACCTTATGGAAAAAGCGGTCGAATGCTCAGCGAGGCCGTCGCGCCGCTCGGAGCGTGTGCGGATGACATGGCCTTCGTGCACAACATGGTCGGCAAGACCGGCGTGCATTCGCAGGGCACGCTGCTCCAGGCCACGGGCTTCAACTTGCCCGGCTTTCCCGGCATGGGCTGTTGGGTGAGTTATGCGCTGGGCTCGATCAGCGACAATTTGCCGACTTTTGTCGTGCTGCCGGATCATCGTGGCTTTGCCTCGAACGGGCCGAAGAACTGGGACAGCGCCTTTTTGCCCTCGCAGCACGCGGGCACGATCATTTATCCCGGTGCCGAGACGCCGATCAGCGATCTGTTTCCGCACAAGTCGGGCCGCTACATCAGTGCGAAGGCGGATCGCGCCGGATTCGAACTGCTGGAGCAGTTGAATCGCAAACACATGCTGCAACGCGAGGAAGACAGCCGTCTCGACTCGCGCATCAAAAGCTACGAACTCGCCGCGAAGATGCAGCTCGCCGCGCCGGAGGCGCTCGACATCAGCCATGAGTCCGATGCGATGAAGGCGATGTATGGCATTCAGGAGCATCGCAAAGTCTGGCCCACCGAGATCAATGCCGAGGAAGAAGCTGACTACATGGGCCGCAAATGCCTCGCTGCGCGTCGTTTGCTGGAACGCGGCGTGCGCTTCGTGCAAATCTGGAGCGGAAACGACAACGGCTTCCCGCGTCGCAACTGGGACAGCCACGAAGACGTCGAGCGTGATCACGGTCCGCTGGCCTGGGGCATGGCGAAGGCCGTTTCAGCGCTGATTCTCGATCTCAAACAGCGCGGCATGCTCGAAGACACGATCATCCTCTGGACCACCGAGTTCGGTCGCATGCCATCAACGCAAGGCGGCAAAGGCCGTGATCACAACCCGTATGTCTTCACCAACTGGCTCTGCGGCGGCGGCATCCAGGGCGGCGTCACAGCCGGTGAAAGCGATCAATGGGGCTACAAGCCGCTCGACCGCGCCAACCCAACAACCTGCTACGATATCCACGCCACGATGATGCACCTGCTCGGCATTGATCACGAAAAACTGACCGTCCGCCACAACGGCATCGACCGCCGCCTCACGGATGTGCATGGACATGTCATCCGGGATTTGGTGGCATGAGCTGGCCGCCACGCGGCGTATGACTGCGGATGCTGTTTCGTCTTTTCTTGTTCTCACTCACCACGCTGGCTGGCGCGGCGGAGTTGTCGTTCAATCGCGTCATCCGCCCGATCCTCTCTGACAACTGTTTTTACTGCCACGGTCCGGACAAAAACAACCGCAAGGGTGATCTCCGGCTCGATGTGCGCGAGGAACTGATCAAGCTGGGGCCGCAGACGTTGATCGAACGCATCAACACGACCGATGCGGATGATCTGATGCCGCCGGCGGAGTCGCACAAGAAGCTCTCGGCGAAGCAGAAGGAGACGATGAAACAATGGATCGCTGAGGGAGCGAAGTATGAGCCGCATTGGGCCTTTGTGCCGCCCGTGAAACCGAAGTTGGGTAACTCGATTGATGATTTCATTCGGGCGGAGTTGAAGAAGCATGGCCTTCAGCCTGCGCCGAAGGCTTTGAGGGAGACTTTGATGAGGAGGCTGGCTTTGGATCTCACGGGACTGCCGCCGGATGACCTGAATGACCGGATTGACCTGAATGACATCATTGACCACCTGCTCGAATCACCGCACTACGGCGAGCACATGGCAGTCTCGTGGCTGGATGCGGCACGTTTTGCGGACACGAACGGCTACCAGGTGGATCGTGACCGGGAGCTGTGGCCGTGGCGGGACTGGGTGATCAAGGCTTTCAATGCGAACATGCCTTTCGACCAGTTCACCATCGAGCAGATTGCGGGTGATTTGCTGCCAGGTGCCACGCTGGATCAAAAGATCGCCACCGGCTTTCATCGCAATCACATGCTCAATGAGGAGGGCGGCATCATTGCGGAGGAGTTTCTGGCCGAATACACGGCCGACCGCGTGGAGACGACCGCAGCTGTTTGGCTGGGCCAGACCTTCAACTGCTGCCGCTGCCATGATCACAAATATGATCCTTTCACGCAGCAGGACTTCTACGCCATGAAGGCCTTCTTCCATAACGTGCCGGAAAAGGGCGTCGGCCTTTACGGCAATCCCATCCGCACCAATGCGCCGCCTTTCGTCAAACTGCCCGCGCCGGAGCTGGAGGCAAAAATCGCCGCGCTGAATGCGAAGCTCCAACCTGTCGAGGAAAAGCTCAAAGGCCTCGCAGCAGGTGATATCGAACCTTGGGCGAAAAAGCTCGCCACCGCGAAGATCGACTGGCAGCCGCTTGAGCCGCAAAAAGCCACCGGAGGCGACAATCCGCCTCAAATCGCCGACAAGGCCGTTTTGGTCGGTCCGCAGGAAACGCGGGCCAACAACATCGTGATCCGGGCGAAGCTGCCAGCAGGCAAAATCACTGCGCTGCGTCTCGAATGCTCCACCACGGCTCCTGCGGCCAGTTTTCAATGGAGTGAGCTCAAAGTGGGTAAAGCCAAGCTTCACGCTATCGAAGCCACGCATGTCAACGTGCTCGACAACGACCGCAAAACCAAATCCGTGCTCTCAGTGGCACCGAACAAGCCGGCGCAGGCGCTGTTTGAACTCGAAAAGCCTATCGAAGGTCCCGAATTGGAGATCACGATCGGTGTCGAGAATGCTGGCGGACCTTCGCAGTGGCGTTTGTTTGCCACTACGTCTTCAGTTGATCTCGTTGCTCCCACAAGCGTACTCGCCATCACGCAAAAGGAGCCTACCAAACGAACCGCAGCCGAGAGAAAACAGCTCGCCGATTTCCGCCTTGCGCAGATGCCTGAGCATCGTCGCCTAACTCAAGAGGCGGCAGATTTGAAGAAGCAACTTGTTGCCACGGAGGCCGAGATTCCCACCACGCTGGTCATGGAGGAGCAGAAGGAGATGCGGCCCACGTTCATCCTCATGCGCGGTGCTTATGATAAGCCTGGAGAAAAAGTCGCTGCGGCCACGCCCGGGGTTTTGCCTGCTCTCGCTGCCGATCTGCCGAGCAATCGCCTTGGCCTCGCCAAGTGGCTCGTTAGTCGTGAAAATCCGCTCACGGCCCGCGTGATCGTGAATCGTTTCTGGCAGCATTTCTTCGGCACCGGCCTCGTGCGCACGAGCGAGGACTTTGGCTCGCAGGGTGATCCACCCAGCCACCCCGAGCTGCTCGACTGGCTTGCGGTCACGTTTCAAGAGAGCGGCTGGGATGTGAAGAAGCTCGTGAAGATGATCGTGACGAGTGAGACCTATCAGCAGAGTTCGCGTCATTCGTCGGATCAGTCCGATCTGTCGAATCAATGGCTCTCACGCGGCCCGCGGCATCGCCTGAGTGCGGAAGTCATCCGTGATCAAGCTCTGGCCGCCAGCGGTCTGCTCATCCCGAAAATCGGCGGTCCGAGTGTGAAGCCATATCACCCGCCGGGGCTTTACGAGCAGGTCGTGGCTCAGCGTGACAATCCCAAGGCCACTTACCAGCAAGGCAGCGGCGACGATCTGCACCGTCGCAGCCTTTACACCTACTGGAAGCGCAGCGTGCCGCATCCCGGCATGTTGCTCTTCGACGCGCCCTTCCGCGAGACCTGCGCACTCCGTCGCTCGCGCTCGAACACGCCGCTGCAGGCTCTCAATTTGATGAACGACCCGACGTATGTCGAAGCGGCTCGGTTTCTGGCTCAGCGCATGATCAAGGAAGGCGGCACGAGCATCGAGTCGCGACTCACGCATGGTTTTCACCTCCTTCTCGGACGAAAACCGAGCCCGCAGGAGCTCCAAGTCCTCGCCGCTGCCGTGGAGCGATCCATCCAAGACTTCACGAAAGACACAGAGGCCGCCAAACAGCTTCTCACCTTTGGCGAGGCCAAAACGGACGACAAACTGAGCGCTGCTGAACTCGCCGCTTACACCACCGTCGCCAGCACGCTGATCAATCTCGACGAAACCATCACCAAAGAGTGATTTCGATGCCTTCAGTTCACCTTCAGCCCTTCGAGTTCCGCCAGCTTCCGAGCCTTGGTGTCAAAGCTCCAAAAGGTGTCACAGCCCAAGATGAGTGCGGAGGCAACGTGCATGATGTCGTAGGCTCTGAAGCCGTGTCTGATTGTGTGACGATGCACCAATTCCTCAAACACTGTGGCCAGTGTTTCGTCTTCGATTCGCATCAGGTGGATCAAATTTCCGTCCCGCAAATCGTCCAAAAACAAAGCCTCCTCGAGCATCGCTGCCTCAGGGCTGGCATGGATTCCAGGAACTCCATTCTTGGTGAAGTAAACCTGTTGCTGAAACGAATTGATGACCTCCATGCGGGTCAGAAAAGTCACCGCTATCGGGCCGCCACCTTCCGTCGCCTTCTGTTGAATCAGCCGTTCTGCCTGAGTGGCGTGAATGCCGCCACTGTAGAAGGCGGTCAGAAAATTTGTGTCGGCGTAGGACTTCATCGTTCACCTGAGATCGCTTGGCTGATGACTTCCCAACCCTCCGCGCTCGGTTCTTTGTATCCGACCTCTGCCAGTCGCTCACGATGTCGGCGCATGCGTTCGAGCACCGCGTTTGCGAGAACATTGCCTGCTGGCGATTCTGTCAGAGCACGCACTTCAAAAGCCTCGCCCGCACGGCTGCGGATGGTCACACTGCCCAGCTTCCGCGCCGCCTCAAGCAACTCCGCGCCGCTGCGGTTCATGTCACGCACGGTAAATTCACGCCGCAGCGGCTTCTGGCTGCGCGCACGGGCTTTTTTGGCGGCTTTCTTGGATGCGGTCTTCATGTCCGACATCATGACCGACATCACCGCGCCTTTCAATTCCTCATTTCTCCGCTCATGAGCACCGAATCCTCCCTCGCCCCTTTTTCGCGTCGCAACTGGCTCAAGAGCCTCGCGCTGGCGTCGCTCGCGAATCCAAAACTCTTCGCCTCGCCTGCGGCTCACTTTGCGCCGAAGGCGAAGCGCATCATCTGGCTCACGCAGGCGGGTGCGCCGTCGCAGCTCGACCTATTTGATTACAAGCCGGGGCTCGCCTCGCAGTTCGACAAGGATTTGCCGAACTCCGTGCGTGGCGAGCAGCGGCTCACGGGCATGACGGCGGGGCAGAAGCGTTTTCCCATCGCGCCGTCGGTGTTCAAGTTTGTGCAGCATGGTAAGAGCGGCATGTGGCTCAGCGAGTTGCTGCCGCACACGTCGAAGTTCGCCGATGAGATCTGCCTCATCCGCTCGCTGCATACGGAGGCGATCAATCACGATCCGGCGATGACGCTGCTGCAAACCGGGCATCAAATTGGTGGCCGGCCCGCGTTTGGCGCGTGGGTGTCGTATGGCCTCGGCTCGGACAACGCGGACCTGCCGGCCTTTGTCGCGCTCATCTCGCGTCCCAGCGGTCCCACGAACGCGCAACCGCTGCATGAGCGCATGTGGGGCAGCGGTTTTTTGCCGTCGAAGTATCAAGGTGTGCGCATGAGCTCCGGCAAGGACCCTGTTCTCTTCCTTTCCAATCCACCCGGCATCACCACCGAGCGGCGCCGAGCCATGCTCGACGACGTCGCCGCGCTGAACCGGCTCAAGCTCGCCGACTACCACGATCCCGAAACACAGGCCCGCATCGATCAATACGAGATGGCCTTCCGCATGCAGTCTGCCGTTCCTGATCTGGCCGATCTCTCGAAAGAGCCCGCCGACATCTACGAGCGCTACGGCCCCGAATCGAAGAAGCCGGGAACGTATGCCGCGAACTGCATCCTCGCCCGCCGGCTCGCCGAGCGCGGTGTGCGCTTCATCCAGCTTTATCATCGCGGCTGGGATCAGCACAAC
>CAMAZK010000016.1 GCA_945863205.1 Akkermansia muciniphila
CGGACTGGCGGCAGCGCCGCGACACGATGATTCTCGAAAGCTAGCTGGCAAAGGTCGCCCCATCACGCGTCGAAGAGGCGACGGGGAAACGTGCATCACCAAAACTCGAACGGCTTGAAGGCCGGCGGCGGTGAATCCTCCGCCAGCGTCATCTCCGGCGTCACCTTGATGCCCATGCGCTCATAGAGGTCGAGCATCTTCGCCGTGGCCACCCGGCTGGCTTCGAGCACGATCTGTGACATCTCGGTGGATGGCATCGGTGGTGTTTCCTGGAGCTTGGTGCTGGTGATCATGTCGCGAACTTGCTGGAGGGTATGCGAACTGTTGTCTGCGACCTGCAGCGCAGGCACATGGGCATTGTCCCACAAGCCCCACTCATCGGCAAGCGGCAGATAATCCTCCAGGAAGTGTCGCACGCTGCGCTCGTAGCGTCGGCGGATGTCGTCCTCCGGCACATGGTGGCCGCCGGTGAGCACGCGCAGTCGCACACGCTGCACCGCCTGCGTGGCGGAGCCGATCATGATGTAGTGGAGCACGATGCGATAGCCGCCCAGCTTCGCCTCACGGAGCAGTTTCACATACGTTTTGCCGCTCAGAGTCGATTCGAGGGCGAAACTTGCTCCCGCCTCGATCAAACCTCGTGCCTCCTCAATGAGCCGCCGTCCGGCAGAAAAGGCCACCAACTCGGGATTCGTCGGGGAAAGTCCCTTGGCGATCAAATCCGCGTTCAAGAACCGCCCGATGCCCAGGCGTGGCAGCAGCTCACGCGCCAGCGTGGACTTTCCAGCTCCGTTGCAGCCGCCGATGACACAAATCGTGGATGACATGACGCGGTGAGCATGCAGCATCCGTTTCTCTTTGCCAACACCCATGCGCCGCCTCGACCAGCTTCTCTCCTCCCTCGGTTATTGTTCGCGTCGCGAGGCGATGGCGTTTGTCAAAGAGGGGCGTGTGAAGCTCGACGGTGCGGTGGTGAAACGGTCGGACCAGCGGGTGGATTCGGCCTTGATCACCGTCGATGACCAGCCGCTGGAGGCGCCGGAAGGTTTGCTGGCGATGCTGCACAAACCGGTGGGCTATGCCTGCACGCACAGCGCGGATGAGGGACCGAACATTTACGAATTGCTGCCGGCGCACTGGCCGGATCGCAATCCGGCGGTGACGAGCGTGGGACGGTTGGACAAGGACACGAGCGGCTTGTTGCTTGTCACCGACCTCGGCAGCCTGGTGCATCGCTTCACCTCGCCAAAGTCGGAGGTTGAGAAGACTTACCTCGTGGAGGTGGATCGCGAGCTTGAGGCTGCGCTGGTCGAGGTCTTTGCAAAAGGCGATCTCATGCTGCGCAGCGAGGAAAAACCCTGCCTGCCCGCGAAACTCGAGATCGTTTCGACAAAGACCGCACGCCTCACGATCACCGAGGGCCGCTACCATCAGGTGCGGCGCATGTTCGCCAGTCAGGGCTGGCACGTGGAGAAGCTGCACCGCGAGCGCTTTGGCCCGTATGAACTGAGTGATTTGGCCGAGGGCGAGTGGCGGATGCTCTCCGTGGAACAAGCCGCTAAGCAGGAACGTTGACGCCAGCGATGAAAACGCTGCTCGCTCTTCTCACGCTGAGTCTTACGTCCATGGCGATGGCGGACCGGCCGAACCTCCTCCTCGTGCTCGCAGATGAGCTCTGATACGGGGACTTGGAGGAACTGCTGCAGGCCAAATACGCCGACGTGAAGAACGAAGCGCCGATGTGGCCCGCATGGAAATTCACAGGGGGCTGAAGGGGAAAAGATCGTGTGGGCCGACTATGTGAAAAAGAAGAAGGCTGCTCCCGTGAAGAAGCAGCCTTGATCATTGATCAGCGCCAGCCGCGTCCGCGAAAACCGCCAGGTCCGCAGGAGGGAGGCGGTGGTGCGCACGCATTTCCGCGGAATCCACCATAGCCGAAATTGCGGGCGGGATAGATCACGGGACGCGAGACAAAGCCCGGGTGATAAACCGGGGCGGGGCAGGGCGCACCCCAAGCCAGCGGATCGTCATAGACGTAGCAGGATGAGAGACCGGTGGCCAGAAGCAGCGCACCGACAGCGGTGAGGATTTTTCTTTTCATAGCGGCGGGATTCGACGCGATGAGGTGGGAACTATTCAGAGGAAGTTGCGCCCCAAATGTCGTGCGCCATCATCACGCCCTCATGCCCACCGAATCCGTCACGCCCGCCATTCTGTTCACCCTCACCGCCGAGGAGGCCCGCGTTCTGGGATGCCTGATCGAGAAGGAGATCACGCTGCCGGACTACTACCCGATGACGCTGAACGCGCTGGTCACCGCATGCAATCAGACGACGAACCGCGATCCGATCGTCCGCTACGATGAGCGCACCGTATTGCAGGCGCTGGAGTCGATGAAATCCCACGGTTATGTGTTCGAAGTGAACATCGTGGGCGGACGTGCGCTGAAGTACCGGCACAATATGAAAAGCCGCGTCCCCGGGCTGGAGCGTCCGCAGATGGCGCTGCTGTGCATGCTGCTGCTGCGCGGTCCGCAGACGGCCGGAGAGCTCCGGCAGCGGACGGAGCGGCTGCATGCGTTCGAGGATGTGGCGGCGGTGGAGAACACGCTGGCTGAGCTGATCGGCTATGCGGAGGGACCGCTGGTGCAATGCATTCCCGCAGGCCCGGGACAGCGCGTGGCGCAGCTCATGCACCTCTATCATGGCGAGGTCGCGGGCGCACCGGCGGCTTCCTCTGCGCCGAGTATTTCTGTGACTGCGCTGACGCCTGCCACGACGAGCGACGATGAATGGCGGGCAAGGATCGAGGCGGAGATCACTCTGCTGCAAGCGCAGGTCTCCCGCCTGCAAACGCTGGTTGGTGCGGTGAAGTGAGAGCTGGAGTTACTCCAGCCGCTTCAGGCTGCCGATTCGGTAGGCGCCGTCGAGAAGCTTCATGTTGTCCCGCTCGGCGTTGAAGGTGTCGAGGTAAAGGATATGCGGGAAGTCGTCGAGTTCGATGACATGCCAGGTTTCCTTGGCGCTCTTGAAGGCGTCCGCGAGATCGGCGAGTTCGTTGATCGGCTTGCCGTTCACCTTGTTGACCACCTGACCGCCGAGTTTCTCGTAGCCCTGGGCGCTGGGGGTGGGAAGAACGAGGCTGAGAAAGACGAGCTTCTTGCGGCCCTGTTCCTCGTATTTTTCCGGATTCGTGGCGATGCGGTCGAGGCGCAGGATGGCGCCGCCGCGCTGATCATTGCCAAAGGAATCGAGGTAGGGGCGGGACAGTTCCTGAAAGAGCATGCCGCCCATGAGCACGTACTTCGGCCCGCGATCGAACTGATACGGCAGCACGAGATAGTCCTCAGGCTTCCGGCGTGTGAGCTTCCCTTCGAGGGTGATCTCCTTGCCTTCACGAATGACTTTGATTTCCACTTTGTCCCCGACATAGGCACGACCGCGCACGAGATGGCCAGCGCTGAGGGCGCCGAATTGCGGGTCCTTATAATCGCCGCGGGAGTCGATGGTGAAGCCGTTGATGGAGATGAGGATGTCTCCCTTCTTCATGCCCGCCTGTTCAGCGGAGCCGCCCTTCAAGACGCTGGTGATCAAGACGCCCGGAGCGTCCGGCTTGAGGCCCAGGTAGTCTCGAAACTGCTCGTCCTGGGTGGCTTGCAGTTCCATCCCGAGACCGGGAAAGCCTTCGTAACTGCCATCGGCCACGTCTTTGAGAAAGTGCTCGATGATCGGCGCTGGAAGGACCGTGGTGACCTGGTTCTTAGAGTCGTAGCTGAGCAGCAGACCCGCGAGTTTATCACCTTTCACCACGGGCAGCGTGAAGCTGTTCGCCTCGCTGCGCACGATGTTGTTGGCCTCATAGACGAGGAATCCGGAGCCCTCGACGATGTAGCGGCGGGTGAGCACCTTGCTGATGGTGAGCGGGCTTTTGATCAGGTCGCCGACGCGACCGGTCTGCAGAACGAACACTTCGTCTCCGATGCGGGCGGAGGTATCGAGCCCCATCGGTTTCAAACCGGCAAAGAAGGCCTTTTGCCGGTCCGAGGGCGGCGACTCGAGCAGTGCGAGATTGGCCTCGTAATCGACCGCCACGACTTTGGCCGGGATTTTCTGACCGCTTTCGGGCAGCTCCAGCTCGATGTAGGTGGCGTCGGCGGCCATCTGGGCGGTGACGAGCACACGGTTGCCCGCCATCACCACGCCGAGTCCCCGGCGTCCGCCGGGAGACTCCTTCTGCCAGGGCAGGTGCAGATTGTAGGACTGGGAGGTGGCGTTCACCTTCACGAGCGAGCGGTTCTGCGCAACCTGTGCGGCTCCGGCGGCGGCGGCCTGTTCAGCGGCGGGAATGATCCGCTTCTTTTTGACAGCGGCGGGCCCGGGAACCTGGGCCTGCAAAAACGAGGCGCTGGTCGCGAGGAGGAGGAGCAGGGATGAAAAGAGCTTCATGAGATCGTCTGGCGTAAAAGTTTCAAAAGGCGGAGAACCGGATCACTCCTGCCCGAGGAAGACATCACCCTGGATGTTGTAGGTCTGCATGATGCGGGGATGCGCCGCCTCCGCGAGTTCACGCTTGAGGATGAGCGGGCGGCTCTTCTCCAGCAGGCGGATTTCGACGAAGGCCGAGTCCTTCTTCGACAAGGCGGTCTGCACGTCTTTGAGGGATGTGATCTTCACGCCGTTGATCTCATCGACGATGCTTTGCGCATAGGGGGCGAGCCAGGTGTTCACCTCGTCTGGCAGCACGGTGGTGAGGATGACCGGCTCAGGCCGCTCGACGTAGAGCTTGTCGGTCAGGAAGTTGTCGAAAACGTAGCTCACCGTGCGGTCGCGGATCTGGTGTGCGTCCATCAGGTTCCGGTCCATCGGCTGAAACACGAGACCGGCGAAGACGATGTAGCGCGGGCGCTGGTTGTAGGTGGCGCCGAGGCGCACATACGGATCGAAACGCTTCAGCGTGACTGTGGACTCCATCTTTTTGCCGCCGCGCAGGTAGGCCAGCTTGATCTTGTCCCCGGCGAACTTGCGCTCGACGATTTCATTCATGTCCATCAGCTCGCCTTCAAACCGGACGAGGCCGTTGTTGAGGACGGGATTGTCGTCGATGCTCAAAATGACGTCGCCGACCTTCAAGACGCCTCCCACGCTGCCGGCGGGCTCCACATCTCCGACCATCACGCCCACGCCGCCGCCGTTCAGACCGAGCGCCTTGGCCTGGGCGGGGTTTTCGATGGGGAAATCGCTCGCCGCGAGATCGACATAGTGATCATAGCGTCCGTCCTCGACGTCTTTGAGGAAGCGCTTGATCACCGGCACCGGGATCATGTAGCCGACGTTTTGTGCGACGCGTCCGCTGAAGCCCTGAAAGGCCACACCGACCACTTTCCCGCCCTGCATGACGGGACCGCCGGAGTTGCCAGGATTGATCGCTGCGTCCACCTGGATCGCCAGATGCGAATCCACGCTCGTGTGGCTGTAGGGCCTGAAATCGATGCGGGAGACGACACCCCGCGTGACGGAGATGCGGTCGCCACCGATGGGGTAACCGATGGCGATGACCTCCGTGTTCAGCTGCGGGATGCCGCCAAAATCGAGCGGCGTGAGTTTTTCAAAGTGCTTCGCGTCTTCCGCCTCGATCAGCGCCAGATCGCAGTCATGCGCCACATGGACGACTCGCGCCGGATGCGGCTCGGGATCGTTGCTGGTGCGGATGAGGATGCGTGTGGCGTCGCTGACGACGTGCGCATTGGTCAGGAAACGATTCTTGCCGATGAGGAATCCGGTGCCGCTGCCCCCGCTCGGCTGTCCGGCATTCCACGGCTCGCGGTAGTCCGGAACGAGCACCGACACGTCGATGTTCACGACACCGTCCCAGTCGCCCGAAGCGACATCGATGGCCTGGTTCGCGGTGGCGGATTCCGGAGCCGGCTGCGCCCTCACAGGCGTCAGAGCGGCGAAGGCGAGGAGCGGGAGAAGCAGGCGGGGGTTCATGCGGTTGGCGGTCAAGACAGGAAACATACGCGTCCCGCCGCCGGAAACACAAGCGTGCTGATGAAATATTCGGGCAAGGCCCGCAGCATCACTTCCCCGCCTTCTTTTTCGCCTCCATCAGCTTCTTCAGTGCTGCGGCACGCTGGGCATTCTGAGCCTCGGCGCTGTTCGGATTGGCCGGATCGGTGACCATCGGGAAGTCGTCGGTGCGGAAGGGTGTGACGGGCAGGCCTTCGACGGAATAGACGTTGCAGACGGGATTGTCGGCCCAGGCGTAGCGGACGGCGACGGGCTTCGGCACGCTCGGGCTGCTGACTTCGATCTGGTTCGTGCCCTTCTTCGAGCCGCCGATGATGCTGGCCTTCGCCCAGACCCACTTCTTGTCCTCACCGCAGATGGCGAAGCCCTGCGGCTCGTCGATATCGACCGTGCGCAGGCCTGAGGGTGCGAAATCGAAGGTGAGCAGCGCTTTGCCGCCCGCAAACTTCGCGTCCTTCAGCTCCGGGCTGCGGTAAACGAGCTTCTGGCCGTAGTCGTTGACCAAGGCCCAGCGGGCGAGGCGCTCGGCGACGTCGCGCTTGTTCTTCGGATGGATGTCGTTCGCTTCGCCAAGGTCGGTGATGACGCACTGGCCGGTCTTCGGCAGCTTTGACATCGTGAGCGTCTGCGCCTCGCGCAGCTCGGCCCAATCGCTGTCGCCAGGTTCGGTCTGGTAGGGTTTGAAATCGGCGAGCTGGACCCAGTAGAAGGGGAAATCGCCCTGCTTCCACTCCTTGCGCCAATGCTCGATCATGAAGGGAAACAGGTCGCGGTATTCCTTCGCGCGGCTGGAGTTCGACTCGCCCTGGTACCAGATCGCGCCCTTGATGCCGTAGCCGATGGTCGGATGCAGCACGCCCGCGTAAAGGTTGCCCGGGCGATGCTGGCCCGTCATCGGATTCTGCGGCCCACGCGGTGCGGCTGCGGTGAACATCTTGCCTGCTTTGATCGCTTCGCTGCGAGCTTTGGCCCACGCGGCCACCTTTTCTTTGTGATCGGCCAGCTGCTTGTCGAATGCGGCCTGCGTGAAGGTGGCCTCGGTCTGCTTCCACTTCGCGATCATGGAGGCAAAGCGCGGATCTTTCTCCAGCACGTCGCGCTTCACCCAGGCCTCGCAGGCGCTGCCGCCCCAGGCGTTGTCGATCAGACCGACCGGCACGCCGAGCATTTCATGCAGCACGCGGCCGAAGTGATAGCCCACGGCTGTGAACTGCCCCGCATTGGTCGGGCTGCACTCCTCCCACTGGCCTTTGAAGTCGTCTTGAATCTCCTGCGTGCCGACCTGTGGCACCGAAATGAGGCGGATCAGCGGATGCTTCGCCTGCGCGATGTCCAAATCGGCATCCCAGGTGCTGCCGAGGTTGAAGCCCATGTTCGACTGACCGGAGCAGACCCACACCTCTCCCACGAGCACGTTTTTGAGTTCACGCGTGCTGCTGCCCTTGATCGTGATCGTCGCCGGTTTCGCGTTCGCTGGCACCGCGTCGAGTTTCACGGTCCACTTGCCCTTCGCATCGGCTTTCGCGGTCTTCGTCTGGCCTGCGAACATCACCGTCACCTTCGTGCCCGGCGCATCCCAGCCCCAGATTGGATTCGCATGCTTCTGCTGCAGCACCATGTTGTCGCCGATGATGGCAGGGAGTTTCAGTTCGGCGCGGGCGGTGAGTGCGAGAAGGGTGAAGAGACAGAGAAGGCGCATGGTTGGTAAAAGTGGACGAAGGGAACGCCGCAAAGAGGCCGGGCATTGCAGCAAGCGCTCCTCATCGTGCGGTCGGTCACCAAAGTGGTCCGCACCTGCGAAGCCGCGAAGCGAATCCCCTGTGCGGGCGTGGCAGGCTCCTGGCAGGCTTTGCAGGCAAAAACTCCGCATCCACAGAATTCTGGTGGAAGATCGGAGTGCTGGCTGATCGCGGAGCGCCGCACAGGGGACTGTGCGGAGCACTATCTTTGTGCTGCGAACGCGCGGGAGGCTGTGCTAGCGTTTCGAGTGATACGTTTCGCCTTCGTCGCCGCCTTTTTGTTCACGCTCGTTTCCTGCGGGAAGTCGCGTCCGCGTGCAGACCTGGTGTTCATCAACGGTGCGGAGCCGGAGAGCATCGATCCGGCGATTGTGACCGACCAGGTCGGCATGCGTATTTCATCCGCGTTGTTTGAGGGCCTGTGCCGCATTGATGAAGCTGGGCGCCCGCAGCCTGGCATGGCGGAGCGCTGGGAGAAGTCGGAGGATCGCAAGACCTACACCTTCCACCTGCGGCCAAATGCGGTTTGGAGCGATGGCGTGCCTCTGAAGGCCAAAGATTTTGTCGATTCGTGGCATCGTGTCCTGAATCCGGAATTCGGTGCGGACTACGCCGGTCAGTTCTACGTCATCAAGAACGCCCGCGCCTTTCATGAAGGCACGCTGAATGACTTCGGCCAAGTCGGCGTGACCGCCCTGGACGATCGCACGCTGCGGGTCGAGCTCGAGGATCCTACGCCCTACTTCATCGACCTCTGCGCTTTTGCCACCTTCGCACCCGTGCCGCTGCGCATCATCGAGGAAAACGGCACTGCCTGGATCAAGCCGGGCGTGTTGATCGGCAACGGCTCCTACACGCTCGAAGACTGGCTCCTGGACGACCGCATCGTGCTGCGGCGCAACGAACGTTACTGGGACGCGGCGAACGTGCCGATGCAGAGCATCGAGATCCTGCCCATCTCCGAGCCGAACACCGCGATCAATTACTTCCTCACCGGCCAGGCCGATCTGATCATGGACAAAGGCATGGTGCCCACCTCCCTCACTGAAAAGCTCAAGCAGCAGCCATATTTTCACACCGGCCCCTTCCTCGGCAGCTACTTCACCCGCTTCAACGTCACCCGCGAGCCTTTCACCGATCCGAAGGTCCGTCTCGCCTTCTCGCTGGCGATCGACCGCAAACGCGTGACTGAAAAAATCACCCAGCTTGGCGAGCGCAACGCCTACAGCCTCACGCCGCCCGGCGCGGGACAGGACTACCAGCCGCCGCCCGGACCGGAATTTGATCCGAAACGTGCGCAACAGCTGCTGGCCGAGGCCGGCTATCCTGGCGGCAAAGGTTTCCCGCGTGTCGATTACCTCTACTTTCCGAAGCCGGTGGAACGCAACATCGCCGTCGAACTGCAGGCCATGTGGCGCGAGCACCTGGGCGTGAGCGTCGATCTCGCGAAGCAGGAGTGGAAGGTCTATCTCTCGTCGATGAAGGAGAAGAACTACCACCTCTGCCGCAGCAGCTGGGTGGGCGACTACAACGATCCCGGAACGTTTTTGGAGATGTTTCTCTCCGGCAGCGGCAACAATCGCACCGGCTGGGCCAGTGCCCAGTACGACGCGCTCATCGCCGCCGCGGCCAGCGAACCCGATCCTGAGAAGCGCAACACGATCTTCCAGCAGGCGGAGAAGCTCCTGATCACCGACGACTGCGTGATTCTCCCCATCTACCACTACGTCGGCGTCCAGTTCTACCACGCTGACCGGCTCACCGGCGTGCAGCCGAACATGATCGACGACCACCCCTTCCGCTGCATGCGGTGGAAATAGTGGCCTTGTTGCTGTGCAACAAGGCTGCACCAGTTGCGCAGCAACTGGGCAACTTTACCTGCGGCGGTGTACGAGGCACTTGAAGGCGTTTCCGGCCCCGTCGGGATCAAGGAGCTGCGCGGGAGCGTTGTGCGACCGCAGGAACTCCGCCAGCGTCTGGTGCGAGACTTCATCGAGACCGGACTGGTGCAGCCATGCGCGGTAGTCGGTGAAGTTGATGTCCGCCGTGATGTCCTGGCGGCCTGGATTGGCATAAATGTCCGCGCCCGTGAGCCGCTGGTGCAGCAGGTAGGCGCGGAGGGTGCCCTGCGGACGGCGGTGGTAGAGCTGCGGGAACTCGTCGCCATAGTCGATGGTGAGCATGGCGCCGCTTTTCCAATGCGGCGTCCAGTGTGCGAGCCATTCACGGATGCTGGGATGGATCTCGCAGCGCTGGCCATTGGCAAAAGCCGTGTGACGCAGGACGCTGAAGTGGGCGGGATCGAACTCGTGGGGATGCAGCGATTCGGGCACCCACACTTCGAACCAGCGCTGCTGCTTCGCGTCCCATTGCAGAAGCGTCGCGGGGAATGCATCGAGCAGCTCGTTGTGGTAGATGAAGGCCTGGCCTTCGGTGGCCGAGAGAGCGGATGCGAGATCGTGGTGCCAATGGATTCCGGAACCGAGGCGGTGCTGCTGTTGCGAGCGCAACGACGCTGAGATCTCGACGATGTGGAATTTGAATCTCCACACATGACTCCAACCAAGGGCCTTTTTCACCTGCTGCATGAGCGCCCCATCACCGGCACCGACTTCAATGATGTGCCGAATCTTGGGCTGGCGCTTGTATTCGGCCTTCAGCCATGCGGCGACGGCCCTGCCGAGGACTGGAGAGAGACTTGCCGAGGTGCTGAAGTCCCCGCGTGCTCCGACGGTGCGGATTTGACGGGAGTAGTAGCCGCGTTCGGGATCAAACAGCGCCCGCGCCATGAAAGCGGAGAAGGGCTCAGAAGCTGCGGATGATTTCATCGGCGATGATCTCAAGCCCTTCTTGAACGATGTGCTGCGGCTGCGAGTAGGTGAGGCGCAGGCATTCGTGCGAATGACGCCAGTCGTGATCGAGGCCGTAGGCGAAGTAGTGACCGGGGATGACGAGCACCTTGCGCTCCTTCAGCCGGCGGTAAAGCTCCTTCGCGGGAATGGGCAGGCCGTTGATCCACAGCCAGAGGAAGAAGGCGCCCTCTTGGGCATGCAAGGCCCACGGGACTCGGTCTCCGAGCGCATTGGAAAGCACGGCCTTCGCGAAGTCGGAGCGTTCACGATAAAAGGGCCGAATGATCTGCGGTCCGAGCTTGATGAGCGTGTCGTCTTCAAGCAGCGGCATGAGGATGGCCTGTCCCATGTTGCCGTTGGCGAGGGAGACGATGGCGTTCATGTTCGACAGCGCCTTCACGATGTGCGGATCGGCGACGATCATGGCGGTGCGGACCCCGGGAAGGCCGACCTTGCTCATGCTGATGCTGAAGATCATGCCCGGCTGCCACCTGGGCTGGAAGCCGTTGTGAATGACGCCGGGGAAGGGATGACCGTAGGCGTTGTCAATGATGAGCGGGATGCCGTGCGCGTCGGCGAGCGCGTGGAGGCTGTCGAACTCGTTTTGAGTGAGGACGTTGCCGGTGGGATTCGTCGGGCACGAAACACACAGCGCGGCGATGTCCGGAGTGATGCGGAGGCTGTCGAAATCGACGTGGTATTTGATTTCGTGCGGCGCGGTTTCCACGATGCGCGGCAGGCAGGCGGTGAACTGGCCTTCGCTGAGCGCTTGATTCGCGTAGCCGATGTATTCAGGCAGCAGCGGAAAGAGGATGCGGCGCTTCTTTCCAGCGGTGTCACCGGCGAGGAGATTGAAGAGCAGAAAGCAGGCGCTCTGGCTGCTGGGCACGACGGCGATGTTTTCGCCAGTGACGTCCCAGCCGCACTCGCGCTTGAGAAATGCGGCAAAGGTTTCGCGGAAGAGAGGATTGCCGCCGGGCGGGTCGTAGTTTAGCAGTGTGCGGTCGATGCCGCCGTCATCGAGCAGGGCCTGCATGCGCTCGCGCCAGAGCTTCTGCACCTCTGGAATCGCGGCAGGCTGGCCTCCGCCGAGCATGCGCATGTCGGGATGCGTGGTGAGTGCGGCTCCGCAGTCATCCATGAGTTCCTGGATGCCGCTGGGGCCGGCGAGACGCTGGCCGATGTCGGAGAAGGTGGGTTGCATCAGGATCCCACGAACGTCTGCACCCACTGGCGGATGTCAAAGTCCTTGGCGGTCTTTTCTTGCTGCCAGCGGCCGTCTGCGTTGAGGCGGAAACTGCCAATCCAGCGCTGGTGCCATTCCTCAGGAGCGATCATGCTGAGGTGGCGCTTCCCCTCGACCTCATAGAGGTGGTAAAGCTCCCCGCAAACGGGCTCGAAGCCGAACTGGCTTTCGTAGATGAGCTTGTTCCAGTTGAAGGCGTCGATGACCTCCATGTAGCGCTCCTGGATTTCGACCATCTCCTGCTGCAACTCACGCTCGACGCGGGAGACGCCACGGCTTTTGAAGGAGGTCAGATCCTGCGGGATGATCTTGGCGGCAAGGCGTGAAACGGGATACGGCAGGTAGTTGCCGCGCGGCTCGGGAGCTCGGAGGGCTGTGTCGATGGGATCGAGAACAGGAGGCATGTCAGACATAAGGATGAGGAAGAAAGGCGGCGGGGGCAACAATGCTTTGGATTGAACGCACCCTGCCATGACGTAAGATGGGACCATGAGAAACGTCCACCAACTGCTCGCAGCCGCCATGCTTTCCTCTCTGCTGGCTTCGTGCGCCTCCTCCACCATGGACAGCGTGCCGACCATTGCGGAATTGGATCGCTATGAACAGGTCGTGCGGGCGCGTCTCCAGCCGGACTTCGCCGAACTCGAGCGGCAGCGCTCAAGCGGTGCGCTCAGCAAGGAGGAGTATCAGGAACAAAAGCGCAGGCTGGACAACTACGTCCAAGAACAGGTGAACGAGGCAGCCTGGAACAAGCACTACCTTGCGGAGTCCTACCGCAAAGCGAATGGCATTCCGACGCCCGACCAGGAAGTGCTTCTCAATCCCGGTGCCGTCCAAGGAGAGTCGTTTTATCGGCCGTCGAATCAGAATTTCGGGCAAGTCGTCGGCCAGAGCGGATCGGCCGGGCTGGGAAGCATCCGCGCGGCAAACGAGCAGATCGGCAATGCCAGCACGATTCGCAATGAAGCCGTCTCAGCCGGAGGGTCCTTCCTTTCACAGCCGCCACCCGGTTCCGTCTATGATGAACCGAGGAGGCGGTGATGGCCCACGGGACCGATGGTGCGGGTAGAATCTGCTCCATGAAGGCTGGAGTTCGGAAAAAGAAAAAGCCCTGTGAAGGAGATCCTTCACAGGGCTTTTGTTTGACGGACATTTTTGTCGTCAGCTGACCTCACAAGGAGGTCAACGTGTTACTTCTTCTTTGCGGCCTTCTTCGCAGCCTTCTTTGCGGCTGGCTTCTTGACGGCAGCAGCCTTCTTTGCGGCTGGCTTCTTGACAGCAGCGGCCTTCTTGGCGGCTGGCTTCTTGACAGCAGCGGCCTTCTTGGCGGCTGGTTTCTTGGCGGCCTTCTTTGCAGCTTTCTTAGCCATGGTATTTGTCCTCGTGTTGTTGGTTGCTTTGTTGTTTTGTTTCGCCGCGGAAGCAGACTTGCCTCCACGGACATTTTTTCCTGCGGCAGCCGAAGCGGCGTCACGCTTTTCCTCGATCGCAGCCTGGGCGGCGGCAAGACGGGCGACGGGAACACGGAAAGGACTGCAACTCACATAAGTGAGGCCCACACGGTGGCAGAATTTGACGCTCTCAGGGTCACCACCGTGTTCACCGCAGATGCCGAGCTTGATGTCAGGCTGGGTCTTGCGGCCTTTTTCGATGGCGATTTTGACGAGCTGTCCGACGCCAGATTGATCCAGCGTGGCAAAGGGGTTCTTTTTGAAGATCTCGTTCTCGGTGTAGGGCATCAGGAAGCTGCCCATGTCATCACGGCTGATGCCGAGCGCGGTCTGTGTGAGATCGTTGGTGCCGAAGCTGAAGAATTGCGCCGTCTCGGCGATCTCATCAGCCGTGAGTGCTCCACGCGGCACTTCAATCATGGTGCCGACGAGATAATTGAGCTTCACTTTTTTCTCGCTCATCACTTCTTTCGCCACCTTATGCACGATTTCGACCTGAAGGTCGAGTTCTTTCTTGAAGCCGACGAGCGGAATCATGACCTCGGGCTTCACCTTGATCTTCAATTTCGAAACATCGGCCGCAGCTTCAAAAATCGCGCGGGCCTGCATCTCAGTGATCTCAGGATACGCGATGCCGAGACGGCAGCCACGATGTCCGAGCATCGGATTGAACTCATGGAGAGCCTGGACACGTGCCGCGACTTTTTCGACGGAGACGCCCATCTTCTTCGCGAGCTCGGCCTGCGCCTGCGTCTCATGCGGCACGAATTCGTGGAGAGGAGGATCGAGGAGACGGATCGTGGCTGGCAGACCATTGAGGGCCTTGAAGATGCCGGTGAAGTCTTCGCGCTGATAAGGCAGCAGCTTGGCGAGGGCGGTTTTCCGGTCGGCGACGTTGTCGGCGAGGATCATCTCACGAACAGCGTCGATGCGGTCTCCTTCGAAGAACATGTGCTCCGTGCGGGTCAGGCCGATGCCCTGCGCACCGAATGCGATGGCATTCTGCGTCTGCTCGGGATTGTCGGCATTGGTCCGAACCTGCATACGGGTGGCTTTCGCACACCAGATCATCAGCTGTTGGAAGCTCTTGAACTTCTCCGTCGCTCTGGCCGCGTTATCACCATGCAGCATGCCGGTGATGATTTCGGAGGGGGCGGTTTTGAGTTCACCGGCGTAAACGATGCCGCTGGTGCCATCAATGGAGAGGAAGTCGCCCTCATTGAAGGTCTGGCTGCCGACGGTGACGGTCTTCTTGTTGTAGTCGATCTCCAGAGCTGCGGCGCCGCAGATGCAAACCTTGCCCATCTGGCGGGCAACAAGTGCGGCGTGAGATGACACACCGCCGCGTGCGGTCAGAATGCCGTCGGCGGCGATCATGCCGCGAAGGTCTTCCGGACTGGTTTCGTTGCGGACGAGGAGAACTTTTTCGCCTTTCTGTTCGGCGATGACCGCACGATCCGCATTGAGATAGATCTTGCCGGAGGCAGCGCCCGGGCCGGCAGGAAGACCGGAGGCGATGGCCTTTGCCTTTTTCACATCCGCGAGGTCGAAGATGGGGGCGAGAAGCTGGTCGAGCTGGTCGGCAGGGTTGCGCAGCACGGCGGTCTCCCAGTCGATGAGCTTTTCCTTGACCATGTCCATGGAGAACTTGAGAGCGGCGGCTGCGGTGCGCTTGCCGTTGCGGGTCTGCAGCATGAACAGCTTGCCTTCCTGGATGGTGAACTCGACGTCCTGGACGTCCTTGAAGTGCTTTTCAAGCGTCTGCCGGACCTTCATCAGCTCGGCGTACGATTTCGGCATTTCCTTCTGAAGCTGGGACACCGGCTCCGGCGTGCGGACACCAGCGACGACATCTTCACCCTGGGCGTTGATGAGGAACTCACCGTAGAACTCATTGGCACCATTGGCCGGGTTGCGGGTGAAGGCCACGCCAGAACCGGAGGTGACTCCGGTGTTGCCAAAGACCATGGCCTGCACGTTGACGGCTGTGCCCCACTCGGCAGGGATGTTGTATTTGCGGCGATAGACGATCGCGCGGTCGTTCATCCAGCTGCCGAAGACGGCACCGGCCGCACCACGGAGCTGATCCCATGGATCGGACGGGAAGCCCTTGCCCGTGCGTTCTTTGACCAGGGCCTTGAAGCGCTTCACGAGTTCCTGCTGATCAGCGGCGGTGAGGTCGCTGTCGAGGATGTCCTTGCCGTAAATCTCGTGCTTGTATTCTTCGATGATGGTTTCGAACGGCTCGTGGTCTTCACCTTCGCGCTTCTGCACGCCGAGAACGACGTCACCATACATCTGGATAAAGCGGCGGTAGCAGTCCCATGCGAAGCGCTCGTTGTTGGTGGCAGCGGTCAGGGAGATGACGGTCTCGTCATTGAGTCCGAGATTCAGAATCGTGTCCATCATGCCGGGCATTGAGTCGCGCGCACCGGAACGCACGGCGACAAGCAGGGGGAAGCCCTTGGAGTCTCCGAACTTGTAGCCCATGATTTTTTCCATGTTCCGAATGCCGGCTTCCATCTGCATCTGGAGAGCGGCCGGGTAGGTGCGCTTGTTGGCGTAGTAATAAGTGCAGACTTCGGTGCTCACGGTGAAGCCGGGAGGTACCGGAAGTCCGATGCGGCTCATCTCGGCGAGGTTGGCGCCCTTGCCGCCGAGCAGAGCTTTCATGGAGCCGTTGCCGTCCGCTTTTCCTGCTCCGAAGGAATAAACGTATTTCGTTTTGTCTGCGCTGCCCGTGGTTGCTTTCTTGGCCATAGATTTTTTGCCGGTCGATTGATTCGATCCGTGGTTGTGTGTGTTTCTGTGGGGATTGGAGCGCGGATGTATAGCGCTGGATTGTATGATGCAAGCGTTTGTTGACAATCACACTTCGGAGGTGATCGCCTTGATGCTGTTGTGATTTCGACCCGGTGCGCGGCATCGAAGACCGCACAGTAATGCACGACAGTATTGACGCCGGTTCGCAAACCGGATTAAATCAAGCCATCGCAGTCCGGGTCGCGTTCCAATGCCACGAGTCCTGCGCATGCAAACACTCAACCCATATCGATCATGAAACTCAAACGCCCCCAAAACCTTCTCACGCAGGCCTTCACGCTCATCGAGCTGCTGGTCGTGATCACGATCATCGCCATTCTCGGCAGCCTGGCGCTGTCGCAGTTCACCAAGACCATGGAGAATGCCCGAAATCTCCAGGTGCTGACGGTCATTAAGGATCTGCGCATCGCCATCAGCAGCTACCAGGTCGAGTACAACCGGTATCCTGTTAACCCCAGCCTGCTCACCAGCGGCGATTCGGGAGAAGACATTCCCGCTTTCGAAACAGACGAGAACACCGGCCTCGTCGATGCGCTCACGAGCACGCAAGCGAGCGCGAGCGGCAGCAGCGGCGGGGCGGTAAATCTCAACCCCAAAGACATCAAGTTCATCGACCTCCCGGTCGCCAAGAACGGCCAGTTCGGACTCGTGGGAGCGCAGCCTCCGTTTAGGCTCACAGATCTTTGGGGATCAACCTATCTTGTGCTGCTCGATACCAACGGCGACCGGCAGGTCATCAATCCCGACCTGCAGAACTCCGACCCGTCCATCGCTCAAAATGCGAACAATCCGCCGCCGCAAAGGCTGCCCACCGAGATCGCGATCTACAGCCTGGGCCTCGACAAGACTCCGTCCACGAAGGACGACCTCACTTCCTGGCGGACAAAATAACCAGTAGCCCTGATGGCTGCTTCCGTGCGCGGCGCGACCTTCGGGTCCGCCGCGCTTTTTCGTGTCTCAAGCGTACTTGGAGAGCAACTCGACGCTTTTCGAGGGCTCGACTTTTTCATGAAAGTCATCCTCCACCATGCAAACCGGACCGAAGCCGCAGCTCGCGAGGCATTCGGCGAATTCGATGCTGTATTTGCCGTCGGGACTCACCGCGATGGGATGATGATGGTCTGTGTGGGAGCGGTCGATGTTCGCCGCCTTGCAAAGCGAGTCCATCAAATCGTAGCTGCCCGCCATGGCACAGGAAAGAGTGCGGCAGACGCGGATGTGATACTTGCCGGGGGCGCTCTGGCGGAAACCCGGATAAAACGTCACGACCTCCAGCACTTGGATGGGTTCGAGATCGAGTTTGGCGGCCACCCAGTTCACCGCTTCGTCACTGATGAAGCGAAAGTGATGCTGCACCAGATGCAGAAGCGGCAGCACGGCGCTGCGTTTCGAAACGGGATAGTGCGAGATCGCCTCGTCCATGCGTTTCTCCAACTCGGCTGGAACTTCAAAGGCCATTGCGTGCGTGTCTCGGATCAAAAGTTTACGGGTTTACTCAGCGGTCACACTCTCCCATGACGAAATCCAAGCTGCCAAGCACCGCTGGAATATCGCTGACCATGTGCCCGGGAAGGAGCTTGGAGAGCATGCTGAGATTCAGGAAGGAAGGGCTGCGGATCTTCAGTCGGTGCGGCACTCCGCCTCCGGTGCTGTTGATGTAGAAGCCGAGTTCACCCTTTGGATTTTCGGCGGCAAAATAGACCTCCCCGGCGGGGGCGTCGATACCCTGCGTGGAGATGATGAAATGGTGGATCAGCTCCTCCATCTTCATCAGGACCTTTTCCTTCTGCGGCAGCAGTCCTTTGGCGTCCGCCACGTTGATCGGGCCTCCCGGCAGACTGGCGAAGACCTGGCGCAGAATGCGCACGCTCTGCCTCATCTCCTCCATGCGCACCAGATAGCGGTCGTAGCAGTCGCCTTTGGTGCCGACCGGGATGTCGAACTCGTACTTCTCGTAGTCGAGGTAGGGCTGTGCCTTCCGCAGGTCATGCTCCACTCCAGAGCCACGCAGATTCGGCCCGGTGATGCCGTAGGCGATCGCCTCCGCCTTGGAAATCACGCCGATGTCCTGAGTGCGTTCAGTGAAGATGCGGTTGCGTGACAGGAGCTTGTCGATCTCGTCGATCACGGGCTCCAGTTCGTTGAGGAAATGCTTCACCGCATCCACGAAACCGTTTGGGAGATCGCGAATCTGCCCGCCGACGCGTGTGTAGCTGGTCGTGAAGCGTGCCCCGGTGAGCTGTTCGCACAGATTGTAGATCTTCTCGCGTTCGGTGAAGGTGTACAAAAAGACCGTCATCGCGCCGACGTCCATGGCGAAGACTCCGACTCCCAGCATGTGCGCCGAGATGCGGGCCAGCTCGCAGCAAATGACCCGAATCGCCCGGCCACGCTCCGGCACTTCCCAGCCCATGAGTTTTTCGACCGCCAGAGCGTAGGCGACGTTGTTGGCCAGAGGTGCCAAGTAATCCAGCCGGTCCGTGTAGGGCACGAACTGGTTGTAGTGCATGTTCTCGGCGATCTTTTCATCGCCGCGATGCAGGAAGCCGACGTCAGGATCAGCCTTGACGATGATTTCACCGTCCAGTTCCAGCAGGAGGCGCAGCACGCCATGAGTGGCCGGATGGCTGGGCCCCATGTTCAGCACCAGCTTTTCGCCCACGATATCGGTCGTCATCTCCTCCACGGCCTCGAGATGCCGCGACGTTTTGGCGGCGGTGTCCGGGGCCTCGTATTCTCGGGTGACGGTGGGCATGAACGCAGAAATGGGGGAACTGAGCCTTTACCTATCTACGCAGCCCAAAGAGCGGCAAGACGAATTTGTGAAAAATTTCACAAGCTCCCGGCATTGCCCGGAGTTTGTGACGGCGGTGAAACGAAGAACCCGCCGTTTGCGCCAAGGCCCGGCCTCCGGTCAGCGTTTAGTCTTGACCTGCAGGCTCCCTGCCGCTGGTTTATTGAATATCGCCATGAAAACTCTCCCGCGCTTCTTCTCCTTCGCTGCCATCGGCCTGCTCGCCGCCGGCAGCGCTATCGCACAGCTCGCCGAAGAATACCGCATGTGGACAAACACGTCCGGCAAGCAAGTCGAAGCCACGCTCGTGTCCGTGGATGCGGCGTCCAAGACGCTGAAGATCAAGATGAAGGACGGACGCGAGTTCGATGTGGCCATCGCCACGCTGAGTCCTGCGGACTTCGAATACGCGAAGGCGCGTTACGCCGCGATGCAGGCGGCTCCCGCGACGGCCACTCCAGCACCGGCGGCGGCGCCCGCTGCCGCGGCGAAGGCGCCTGCCAAGATCGCCGGAGCTCCCGCGCCACCGCGCCCGCCCGTCACCGTGCTGCCGCTTTCGAAATTCAAGGCACCCGCCGTGAATGATTTTCTCAGCGGCATCCAAAAAGTCCGCCCCAGGCTGATCCACAATGCTGCCGGTTGGACGTATCTGAAGGGCCAGATCGCCGCCGACCCCGTGCTGGCGAAGATCTTTGAGGCGATGAAGGCCTCCGGCGAAGACCTGCTGCAGGACCCGGGACTGACGCGCATCAATGGCGACACTGGTGGCGAAGGGCCGAAGGCCATCTATCGCATGGGCCTCCTCGCAGCGCTTCACTACTGCGATGGCGACCTTAAATGGCAGGACAAGGGTGTCCAGGAGCTCACCGGCCTGACGGACAAGATCGCCTTTCGAGACTGGCATCCAGAACTGATGGACAACGTCGCCGACATGGTGGTCGCCGTCTCCCTCGGCTACGACTGGTTCAACGCCAGCCTCAATGCCCAGCAGAAGACCGAAATCCGCACCTTTTTGATGGAGAAGGGCATCGACGCCCTGGTAGCGCATCTGGAAGGCGAAGAAATCCCCGAAACCGCGAAGGGAACCTCTGGCGGGCAGACCGCCAGCAAGAAGGCCGCTCCAAAAAAGGCCGCCCCCAAGTCCGATGACAAACTTCCCCCGGACAGCGAACACATGGCAGCCGCCACCGCGCTGCTCATCGCCGCCGTCTGTTTCGTCGATGACGACCCCGCGATTGCAAAGAAAGCGGCCGATGCCGGCGCGAAGGTCTTTGGCAAAGGCATCGTCCGCTTCGCCCCGGCCGGGGTGTGGCCGGAGGGCATCCAGGCCGGAGAAAAGGTCATGGACTATGTGGCGATGCTCGTCCAATCCCTGAAATCCGCCGCCGGACGCGATCTGGGCCTCAGCCTTCTGGAAGGCATCCCGCAGTTCGGTGTAGCCCGCATGCACCTCATCGGCACCACCGGCCAGTCCTTTAATTTCGGCGACTCCGCCGGCACCACCTCTACGCGTCCCTGGGTCGCCACCTGGCTCTGCGGCCTTCACGGCAATCCCGGCATCCCTGCCGTCGCCGCCGCAGGCAAGCAGGCGGTGTCAGCCGACTACTTCGGCCAGGTCGGCCACTTTCTTTATTACAATCCTCATGCCGCCGGGAACGGCACCGCCGACTCCCTCGACTTTTCGATCCCCGGTGGAATCGTTGCGACTTTGCGCAGCGGATGGGAGCGCACCGACTACTTCGTGGCGATCAAAGGCGGTGACAATGAAGACCCCAATGCGCAGCTCGACATCGGCAGCTTCGTCCTCGACGCCGGCGGCCAGCGCTGGGCCGTCGAACTGGGTGCGGAAAGTGACCGCGTGGGCGGCTTCAAGCCCGCCGCCGACCGCACCAAGCGCTACGAACTCTACCTCGAAGGCACTCTGGGGCAGAACACGCTCGTCCTGGATGGCAATCAAGAGCTCGATGCCAAGGCCGCCGTGCTGCTGGGCGTGTCCACACCGGAGCAGGGTGTCGCCGCCGTGGACATGACCCGGGCCTACTCCAAGCCCGCCAAGGACGTTTTCCGCGGCGCCATGGTCGTGCGTGGTGCCAAGCCCTATGTCGTTCTGCAGGACGACCTGCTGATGAAGAACAGCGGCACCATCACCTGGAAGATGCACACCAAGGCCGAGATCGCGCCCGACGGCGCCTCCGCCAAGCTGACTCTGGGTGGAAAAACGCTCGTCGCCACCATCGTGTCACCCGCAGGCGCCACTTTCAGCACCGGCACGCCTCCAGAGGCTGCCAATGCCCAGGCACGCGATCTTGTCCGTGAGAAGGTCAACATCCTCCAGGCCATCCTGCCGGAGGCGAAGGGACAACAGAGCCTCTGCATCACCTTCGCCCTCGACGAAGCCGCCGCCCACACGCCCACTCCCGTGGCCGACTGGGTGCCGAAGAAGTGATCAGGCCCGCGGGTGGGACTTTTCATACACCTCCTTCATGCGTTGCGTGGAGACATGCGTGTAGATCTGCGTGGTAGAAAGGCTCGCGTGCCCCAGCAGCTCCTGCACGCTGCGCAAGTCGGCGCCGTTGTTCAGCAGATGCGTGGCAAAGCTGTGACGCAACTTGTGCGGCGTGAGATGCACCGGCAATCCTGACGCGCGCCAGTATTTCGTGATCACATCGGCCACCGCCTGCGTGGTGATGCGCCGCCGCAGCTTGCTCAGAAACAGCGCACCGTCATGCACGCCCGCCTTCGCGCGGTAGCGCTGGACGGCCTCCAGCGCCACGCCACCCACCGGGCAGAGCCGCTCCTTGCTGCCTTTGCCGAAGACGCGCACTGTCTCGGTGTACGTGTCGATGTCCGCCACGTTCAGCGCCACGAGCTCGCTCAGCCGCATGCCGGTGCTGTAAAAGAGCTCCAGGATCGCCGCGTCACGCTTCGATTTTTCCATCGTTAGCGGCAGGTTCAGCATCCCCTCGATCTGCGTCACCGTCAGCACCACCGGCAGCTTTTTCTCGCGCTTCGGCAGTTGCACTTCCAGCAGCGGGTTCGTCTTCCATCCCTGCCGCCGGGTCAGCCATTTGAAAAAACTCCGCAGCGCCGCGAACTGCAGCCGGATCGTCGCCCGGCCGCGTTCCTTCTTCATCAGATCGAAAAGCAGGGCGCGGAAGTCATCCGCTGTCATCTTGTCCCAGCCCTCAAACGGCGTGCGCCATTCCCGGAACTGCCGCAGCGCCAGCTCATAGTTAGCCAGCGTGCGCTCCGACGAGCGCCGCTCCGAGTTCATGAATTCGAGAAAGTCCCTGGCGAGCGGATCGCCTGCGGGGCTGGAGTCTGGGGCGGCCATGAGCGCAAGGCTAGCGGTGCGTGGTCGTGCTGCCAAACGCGACTTTTGCCTTCTCCTGCATCTGCGTTAGAATGCGGCCATGACACCTCGCGACAACCCGTTTCCCGGCATGGACCCGTGGATGGAAGCCACCTGGTCCGACGTGCATTTATCTCTCATCGGCTACATTCGTGACGCTGTCTCGGAGGCTCTGCCGCCCGACCTGCGCGTGCGCTCGGAGCAGCAGGTCAGCATCGGCAATGAAGGGGAGCGCCGCCGCCCGGATGTCGCCGTGCTCGAGTCCTGGAAGCAGGGCATCCCGCCGCAGTGGCAGCCGACGGTGGAGGGCGGTGCCGTGATGACCGCCGAGCCTGAAATCGTCATGGTGGATGATGAAACGCTGCGGTGGATCGAAATTCGCGATCGCAGCGGCCTGCTCGTCACCGTCATTGAAGTGCTCAGCCCCACGAACAAAGGCTGGGATCAGGCGAACTACCTCGCCCGCCAGAACACCTACCTGCACAGCCGGGTCAACCTCGTGGAGATCGATCTTCTGCGGGCGGGCCGCCACACCGTGGCCCTGCCGGCGGAAAATGTGCGCGAGCCCGGGGAAAGCGCACGCTACCTCGCCTGCGTGGTGCGGGATGCGCAGCCCACCTCCCGCGAGGTCTATTACATGCCGTTGCGGGAGCGCCTGCGCGCCATCCGCATCCCGCTGCGGGTCACGGATGCCGATGTCGTGCTGGATCTGCAGCCGCTGGTGGACCGCTGCTACCGCACCGGAGCTTACTGGCAGACGGACTACTCGCGTCCGCCCGCCCCGCCCCTCGGGGAAGCGGACGCCGCTTGGGCGCGGGAGCTGTTGCAGGCCGCCGGACGGCTCTGAGGCCCGGCTCAGCCGCGTTTCGCCCGGCATTCGGTGCAGATTTCATCACCGGAGTCGAGCACGCGGAATTCGAGGTGCGGATTGTCGATCTCCGTCTTCTTGCAGTCCACGCACTGGTGGAAGAACGACCCCTGCGGCAGTTGCGCCGACTCGAACCGGCTCCGCCGCGCCGCCACCTTCCCCTGGTGCAGCCACATCTGCGCAAAGTGCGGGCCGAAGACGACTAGGAAGTTCAAATTGGCAAACAGGATCAGGAAGATCGACGCTGGCGACCCCAGGAACATGAAGAACATCGCGCCGGCGCTCAGCAGCGCGATCCATTTCATCTTCACCGGAATGATGAAAAACAGCAGGATCTCCTCGTTCGGGATCAGCACCGCCACGGCGAACAGGATCGTGTTCAGCAGCCAGTAGCTCGTCAGCGGAAAACCGAAGAACAGGCTCCACACCCCCAGGCTCAGCACCAGCCACAGCACATAGAGATTCACTCGAAAGGCGCCCCACGACTCCTCCAGCACCCGGCCCAGCCACAGCGTGAAATAGGACGTCAGCAGGCAGGCGAAGGCGCTGGTGAAGGGCGGCACCAGCACATGCGAAAACAGCAGCCACACCTGTCCGGAGAGCACCTTGTCCGCCTGTGGCATCACCGACTTCAGCACCACGGCCTGCATCTCTGGCGGACCCGCGTACATCATCAGAAACACGATCATCTGCAGCACCGCGAGGATCTGCACGAGGCCGGGGATCGCGAAACGTCCGAACTTGGACTCTAAAGTGGAGATGATCGACATGAATGCCTGTTGGTAGCCGGGTTTCAGCCCGGAGCAAAGAGAACAACCGCCGCGACGCAGAACGCCGCCAGCCAGTCACGCACGCCAAAGCGATCCCCATCCCCCGTGAAGCGCAGCAGCTTGAACAGCGCCCCCGTCGGGCAACCGTAGCGGCAGTAGGCCAGCGGCGTCACCAGCGACCACGCCAACCCCGCCACCGCGATCCCGATACTGGCCCAGCCCGCCACGCGAAACAGATACGCGTCGAACGGCTCCAGCGCGTTCAGATCCACCGGCAGCGCAAAAACCACGCTGAAAAAGACGAACGCCAACAGCACGAACGGCAGCCTCGAAAGCAGCTTATCCACCCGTTTCGAAGGCGACCAGCGCAGCGGCAGCCGCTTTGCCACCAGTTGCTGCAAAGCGCCGTGGGGACAGATGTGATGACAGTACAACTGCTTGGAGGTGAAAACCGGCCCCAGCAGCGCCACGGCGGCCAGGAGCACCAGTCCGGACGCGTTTCGCCACGGCGAGCCATGCAGGCTCCAACCCGCCAGCAGCCCCTGAGAGAGCATCTCCCCCGCGATGAAGCCGCCATAAACCACCAACAGCGCGTGATGCAGATGCCGGCACCACGCCCGGCCCCTCAGCGGCGTAAACGCCATCACAAAGGCAGCCAGGACGACCGCCACATGCCCCGAATCCTGCCAGCGCCAGCGAATCCGCGTCCACCAGCCGCGCTTCGCTTCCGCATCCTTCATCCAGGCCTCCGCCCGCACGCGCACACCCTCCGCCACGCCGAAGCTCGTCTGCGTCGCCCCGGAAACGCCCTCCACTCCTGCTGCGGCAAAGTCCATCTTCGCGATCTCCTCCACGGCCATGCCGTCAAAGGTCTTCAAAAACGCCGAATCGTCCGTGACGTAGCCGACATACTGCTCGTTGTCGTAGCTCCGGCGCAAAGTCATGTTGCGGAGCGTGGAGCCTGTCGCATCCAGCAGTAAAAAAGTGTCGCTCGGCCCCTTGTAGCCCACCACTCCGTCCGATGCGGGCGCCGTGCGGGCTGCCAGCGCGATCACCGCTCCCTTTTCATCGAGAACTTCCATGGAGCCGGGATGCGCCGCCGACTCGCGCAGGCCTGCGGCCTTCGGCTCCAGCTTTTTCACCTCCTCCAGCGTGAGGGCGTCAGGAAAACGCAGCGAAGTCGCGGCGCTTTTACCCAGACGGCGCAGCACTCCCTCCGCGATCGCGCTGCTCGTCAGCGTCGCCCCTGAAACGGCATCCACCTGCAGGTTCGCCATCTCCGCCGGCTTCTTGTCCGTGAACTGCTTGAAGAACGACCGCGCCCCCACCACCTCCGCCACATGATCCGTCGTATCGCTGCTCTTCAGGATGCGCAGCCCCAGCACCCGGCCGCGTGAATCCAGCGCGATCAGCGTGTTCGTCGGCCCGGCATAGCCGATGATGTCGTCCGCCTCCGGCGAGGTCTGCATCACATGTCCCAGCGTGATGCCCGACTCATCCTGCACCGCCAGCATGCCGCCCTGCGGAGCCAAAACCGCCGCAGATGGAAAGTAGTCACGCACCCGCTCCACGCTGAGTTCCACCGGCCCTGGCTGATGCGAACGCCGGATCGCAAACACGACCGCCACCAGCAGCGCCACGCGCCAAAGGCGCAGCGTGATGGATCTCCAGCGGTGGGTCGTCGGCATGCGCGGACCGTTAGCCGCCCGGCGCGGAAAGTCACCTGCTCTTCGCTTCGCCGACCGGGAGATCGATCCAAAACTCCGCGCCGCCTTCCTCGCGATTGCGGCAGCCCGTTTGACCACCGTGGGCGTGGATGAGCGCACGCACCAGGCTCAGCCCCAGGCCCATGCCGGGCGTGTTGGCGGTGGCGGCGCTGCCGCGCGTGTAGCGCCGCCAGACAGCCTGAAAATCGGAGTCGCTCAGTCCCGGGCCGTCGTCCTTCACGAGGATGCGAATTTGTCCGCCTCTTCGTTCCAATGCCAGGGTGACACGGCCCCGCCCGGGCGTGTAGGCAAAGGCATTGTCCAGCAGGTTCGCGATCGCTTGATTGATGCGCTGCCGGTCGATGAGCGCAGGCTGTGGAAAGGGCGCTTCGAGATCAAAACGGAGTCCCCGCTCATCGGCGGCGGCCTGGTAGAGATCGTGCAGCTGCGCGAGAAGCTCCCGCAGATCGCACGGTTCCAGGTGCAGCTTCAGCGCCTGGTGCTCCCCGGCGCGTGTGGTCAGAATGGTCTGCACCAGATCGGCGGCGCGGTCGATTTCCTCCATGCCACGCGCAGCGGCGTCACGCGCCTGCGCGTTTTCCGAGTGGTCGTGGAAGATCTCCAGATTGCCGCGGATGCGCGCCAGCGGCGTGCGCAGTTCGTGCGCGAGGTTGTCATTGGCGCTCTGCAGTTCGGAAGTCAGTGCGTCGATACGGTCCAGCCCGGCATTGAAGGCGGCGGCAAAGGCCTGCAGCTCCGGCACCGCATGCGGGGCGATGAGACGCTCGTCCGTGCGGCCCTGCGCCAGCGTCCGGGCGCTGTTCATCAGCTCGTTCACCGGATTGAGCACATGGCGCACGAACCACCACAGCGGCAGCAGCATGAACGCGGTGGAGGCCAGTCCGGCGAGCCAGAGCTGACTGCGAATATGATCCACGTAGGCGATGTCCTCCGCGTCCGTGCGCCCGAACCACAGCACGTTGCCATCGTCCAGCACCTGACAGCCTGCGAGCAGGTGTTGATCGCGGGTCGAGTGCTGAATCGTGACGAGCATGGTCTCCGATGGCTTCATCTTCACCGGAGCATGATCCGGCCAGTCATACCCTCCGACGGCCTCCGGTACCTGCTCAAAAATGGCCCTTCCTTCCGCACTCGTGATCCGCACGGCCTGACTCTCCTCATGCCCGCCTGCCGCGAAGACTTCCGTGATCTCCCGGAGGCCGTTGCGGTTGTAGAGCACCGCGTATTCACCCAGATCGTCCAGCACGACCGCCCGCGCGATGCTGCTGAGGTTCCGCCTCATCGCCCAGCCCGCCACGGTGATGCACAGCCCCGTGCTGCACGTGATGAGCACCGTCAGCAGCAGTCCCAGCCGCCATGTGGACGGCAGGCGTTTAGGAAACAGCTTGGAGAACATAGCCTTTGCCTCGGACGGTTTGCAGGTGGGATGGCCCGCCGGGGGCGTCGATCTTGCGCCGCAGCCGGCAGATCATCGCATCCACGACATTCGTTCCAGGATCAAACTGGATGTCCCAGACTTTTTCGAGCAGGAACTTCTTGGTCAACGTGCGGCCCTCATTGGCCCAGAGCACCTCCAGCAGCGTCCATTCGCGCGGAGACAGCTCCACGGTCTCCCCGTCCGCATGCAGCCTGCGTTTGACCGGGTCCAGCGTCCACCGGCCCAGGTGGCGGTTCACCGCCGGTTGGACACCTCCGATCGCACGGCGCTGCAGCGCCTCCAGACGGGCCATGAGCTCCTCCACGGCGAAGGGCTTCGTCACGTAATCATCGCCGCCGGCCTTCAGGCCGCGCACACGATCCGTCACATTGTCCCGAGCCGTGAGAAAAAGCACCGGCAGCGTGAAGCCGCGCACGCGCATCTGCTCCACCACCGTGAAGCCATCCATATCCGGCAGGCCCACGTCCAGGATCACCGCGTCAAAATTCTCCGTGCCCAGCGCCACGAGGGCCGCCCCGCCTTTCTCACGCCAGGCGCACGAGTGCCCCGCCTCCCGCAGCCAGAGACCGGTCTGGCGGGCGAGTTCTGAGTCGTCTTCGACAAGCAGGAGATGCATGGTGGAGAACAGCATACACACAGGCCGCGCCCGCAAACACACATTTCAGCCTCCAATCCCACCGGCCCGCGTCTTCCGCTCCCGCCGCCCGTCCCCTGACGCCAAGATAGCGTCACTCCTTGTCGTAGCTGCGCCTGCAAAGGCGTGGTCCGATTCGGGAGCCCGTGGCCGCAGATTCCGGAAGCCCCAAAGTGGTCCGCACAGTCCCCTGTGCGGTTCCCCGTCTGCCATTCGTCGCCATTCGTTCCTCATTCGCGGTCCCACGGAGCGACGGCATCCTGCCGTCCGCACCCTCCTGACGCCAAGATAGCGTCACTCCTTGTCGTAGCCGCGCCTGCAAAGGCGTGGCTCCCGACGGAGCGCGAGTATGGCGTCAGCCTACTCGCCTCTTCCACTCCCCAGCGCTCCCCCTCAAACAGGCGAGTGGTCTGCGACACACACGCGCTCCGTCAAACCAAGGAGGAGGGGACTCTGTCCCCCATGATCGTCCTCGCACTCGTCCTCGAAAGGGCGTGCGGAGTGAGGCGCGGAGCTTCTGGGAGATGGCGGAGCGGAAGAATCGAGGACGAGGACGAGTAGGATGAAGCTTCGCTCTCCGCTCAAACAGGCGAGTGGTCTTCGACACACACGCGCTCCATCTTCCCGTAGCCGCGCCTGCAAAGGCGTGGCCCCCTGACGCCAAGATGGCGTCACTCCTTGTCGTAGCCGCGCCTGCAAAGGCGTGGTCCCTCGCACCCGCAGTCTCCACCGTCCTCGAAGAACCCAGTCTCCAAGTCTCCCAGTCTCCCAGTCTCAAAGTCTCCCAGTCTCAAAGTCTCCCAGTCTCAAAGTCTCACGGCGCAGCCGCTCTCTCTCACACCCGCCGCCCGTTGAGGATCAGCTCATTCAGCTTCTGCCGCAGCTCTTCCATCTCGGGATCGGCATAGCTGTTGTCCAGGGTGCTCACGGTGTTCGTGTTCGCGCTGGTGCCGCTGATGGCGTCGTCGAGCAGCTGCTGGCTGACCTCGCCCGGGCTGCCGTCGCTTCCGTTGCTGCCGTCGTTGCCGCATGGGATGCCAAAGGTGAAACGCACGTTGCTGCCGTCGAAGGACACATCCACCGCCGCGTTTTCCCACGGCTCCAGCGTGTTCACGGTGTCCACCACCGCCTGGGCACAAGGCGGCCCCGGCCTGCCGAATCCGACTCGGAAAACCATTTTCCCGACTCGGAAAACCATTTTCCGAGTCCGGAAAGCCTCGACCCGAGTTCGGGAAGCCACAACCCGAGTCGGGAAAGCCTCAACCCGAGTTCGGAAAGCCACAACCCGAGCCGGGAAAGCCACAACCCGAGTTCGGAAAGCCACAACCCGAGTCCGGAAAGCCACAACCCGAGTCCGGAAAGCCTCAACCCGAGTTCGGGAAGCCACAACCCGAGTCGGGAACGGCACAACCCGAGTCGGGAACGGCACAACCCGAGTCGGGAACGGCACAACCCGAGTCCGGGAAGCCACAACCCGAGTCCGGAAAGGCTCCCCGTCTCCCCGTCTCCCCGTCCCCCCGTCTCCCCGTCTCCCCGTCTCCCCGTCTCCCCGTCTCCCCGTCTGAAACGCGGCGCGTTTAGCCCACCGGACGCCTCCTCGATCACAGATGAGAGCCGTTTAGCTCCCAGGACGCCTCCTGCGCACCAAACGGGACGCGTTTAGCCCACCGGACGCCTCCTGCGCCTCAAACGGGACGCGTTTGGGGGAGTCTGCACGCGATTTGCCAGGCATCTTGCCTTTATTGAACGGCCCTTAATGTGCTGCGGCGTTCCACTCCAGCCACTTCGGGCGGAATGAAACATTTGCTGCCCACCAGATTTGGCGCAGGCAAACGAGTGCAATGATTGCCGCCGATGACTTCCACCAATTCGAGTTCAGAGATTCACCTCAACGCAGCAATAATGGTCATATCCTTAGTTGTTGGTTGGAACTCTCATCTGCCGTTGAGCTTGTTATCGACGGCATCTGCATTCGCGGTCCACCACTCGATCCATTTCAATTGCAGTCGAATGCCGTCTGCCTGCTTGCTTGGGTCTTTGTCTTTTAACCCTTCGTGGTAGGTCGAAGTGCCTTTGATCAGGTTGTCTCGATATTGGTTCCTGAGTTGAGGGTGAGCCCAATCCAAAAAGCCGTCTGTGACCTTGATGCTGAGAGCGAGGCCTTTCTCGATAAGCAGAAGCATCTCCTTTTCTTGTGCGGCTGGCATCACGAAAGACGCTTGTCCGTTTGGCGGTTGTGCCAATCCCGCCGCTTTTTGGAGCGCTACAAGGGAGTCGATAAATGCGTCGCGGATGATTACTCCTTCCTCGCGAGTGACGGCAAAGGCTGAAAATCCCGAGCAAAGAATAACAAGTGCGAAGGCAGATATACTTAGCCGGAAAGAGGGGTTCATTTGGGCACATGTATATAACTTTTTGAATCTTGGAAGTGTAAATAGTGAAAAAAGACAATCGGTCACGATCAGCACACCCCCGCCAGCAACTCGTCATCGACCATTTCCAGCCGTCTGGACGCATCCAACGCCGTCACCCTTGCCACTGCCGCCAAAGCCGCTTCGCGCTGTCCTTGCTGCGCCCTGACCGACGCCAGTGATATCCAGACAGAAACGACCAGGAGCGAAGGAATCGAGCTATTACGCGTCACGCTTGTTTTCGTTCAGACGATATGTGAGGATCACCCAATGATCCCTGCGTTGATCCTTCTTTACTTTGTTGCTGGAACTGTGGTCGCCCGCTCACAAGCGGCTCGAATAAAATGGACAGTGATTTCATTGTTGGATTCGATTTCGTCTGGACGAGAGCAAAGACGACGCTCGAAAATTCGCTTCTTTTGCGGTGTCGCGCTGATATGGCCGATATTTCTATATCTGTGGAGGGAACAGTTCGCCCTCTCACAAGCGTCTCCAGGATTTGCGGAAAATCACAGCATGGACATTTCAGATTCCGCACCAAAAGAGATCAAGGCTTACGCCAGCAAACCACGCTGCTGTCCTGTATGCCGGCATAGCCCTGTCGCGACAATTCTTTACGGCGACCCGCCCGAATGCCCGACACTTGAACGAGAACGTGAGGCGGGGCTGATCGTTTATGGGGGAATCCGATGGCCCAATCCCGCTAAATGGCAATGCTCTAAATGCGGCCAAAAAATGCATCTGAAAGCAGAGAGTTTGGATTCAGGGGAGGATTAATGACGGGTCTCCTGCCGCCCACCGCCGAATTCACTTCTTGCTGAGGCGAGAATCACCACGTGTTCGCAGTCTTGAGTCGTCGGTGCAGTCAGTGGCAAGATCGAAAGATTGCATGAGAATTGACTTGATAAGGCTTTCTGCGTCGTAGTTTGCAGCATGAAGATGCTTTTTTTGGGCCTTTATGCCATCAGTTTTCTGTATCCATGCTCGTCAATCTTCGGTCAAGGCCGTGCGAACTCAGGTGAAGCCCATGGATTAAACGAATATGGTTTAACAGCAGAGGAAATGGCAGCTTGGTCGACACCGGCGTATCGACTGTTTGGTGGTCTGCCGACTAATTGGAGAGAAACGCCGGGGTGGAGTGATGAATCTCGACAATTGATGGAAGCATTTGAGAGAGCAGAACAGAAAATTGCAGCAGCCAAACAACGCATAAAAAGTGAGGCGATGGCACAAGCGGCAGTAGCCGATTTTTACGCTTTCGCGCCGTCGCGAACAGCCAAAGAGCTAGCCGAATTCCTTCAAAGGAGGCCGGAGATTTCATTGTCCGACAAATTCAATGCGATTCAGGATTACATCAAAATGCGACAAGCGCAGGACCAACCACTGGCACCAGTCATTACCGTCGCGCCGATACCAGCTCCTGCTTCACCCCCAGCGCCAACAACGGGTGATAAGGATCTGACTCCCGAACAGATGATGCAGCTAGCCGCGTTGAAAATCTCATCTCCAGACGCTTACGCGGAGGCAGTGAAAATGTTCATTCAAGCCGGGTACAATGTTCCGTCCAGCGCTGGTCATGTGGCGACCCCACACGCAAACGGCCCATCGCTTACCCAGAAAAATGCGACGATTGAAAAGATGTGGCGAATAATTTTCCCCAAGGTGCAGTTCGAAAATGCGAGTGTAGCGGAAGCCCTTGAATATCTTCGCGTTGGAAGCCGTGATTTAGACACCGCTCAAGGATCAAAAGGGGTCAATATTATCCTCGATGAAAACGAGGCACCAAGCAATGCCGCCATTACTCTTGACCTCAAAAACGTGCCAATGTTGGAGGCACTGAGGTACATCACCGAATTGGCGCAAATGAAATTCGTGATCGAGAACGGCGCTGTTCAGGTCAAGAGCCTCCACGAAGCTGCAAAATGGTTCCGCAAGGCAGCGGAGCAGGGAGACGCCGATGCACAAACCGACCTCGGCTTGATGTACGACAAGGGGGAGGGGGTCGCCCAAGACTATGTGGAAGCCCGCAAGTGGTACCTCAAGGCTGCGGAGCAAAACGACCCTCTTGCTCAGAACAACCTCGCTTCGATGTATCACAGTGGGGACGGCGGCCCCCAGGATAATGTCGAAGCCCTAAAATGGTATCGCAAGGCTGCTGAGCAGGGCATTGCCGCTGCCCAATTCAATCTCGGCGCGATCTACGACAAGGGGGAGGGGGTCAATCAAGATTTTGTAGAAGCCCGCAAGTGGTTCCTCAAGGCTGCGGAGCAGGGCCATGTCGATTCGCAGTTCTCGCTGGGTATGATGTATAGAAACGGCGATGGAGTGCCCAAAGACTATGCGGAAGCCTACGCATGGTTTAGCCTCGCTGCCAAAGGTGGAGATTCCGACGCCATGGAAAATCTGACCAAGTTCGAAAAAGCCGCAACACCTGAGGACAAAGAACGGTCTTTGAAACGAGCGGCGGAACTGATGGATAAATTCAACCGGCCTTAAATCAGACGGACTCCGCCGGTGCGCCGCGTCCGTCCCTCTTCGCCAAGGGAGCACTCAAGAAGTTCACCGCCAAGCACCGACTGCGCTGACCTCCAGAAAGGGAGACGCCGAGCGGCAAGGTGTTCGGGAAGGCTGGCACCCTGCACGTCACGGGCGGAATTGCCAAGACGCCTCATAGCAGTCAGACGAGGCATCCTTCACTACTGCCGCCCTAGGCATAGCGGACGATGCGATAGGAAGCCGCCAAAGTCTCATTCAGACATTTTGCTCAACTGCTTCAATTTCCGTCGATAATCTTGGGCATGAACTCGCGGGCGAGGCGCTGGCCTTCTGCGCGCTGTTCTGGGGTTAAAAGAATTTCAAGGCTCTGATACGCTTCTTTAGCTTTGTCTTCCCCTTGGGCAGCCGATAAAAGAAGCCATTGATATGCTTGGGCCTCATCTTTTGGCACCCCTCTAGCGTTATAAAAGCAAAGACCAAGTTCAAACTGCGCTGGCGCGTATCCTTGAACAGCAGCGTCGAGAAAGCACTTGGCAGCCTCCACCTCACTTTTTGGCACGCCATTCCCGTCTCTGTAGCACCAGCCCAAGGCACACTGTGCTTTTTTATCACGTTGATCTGCCGCTTTGCGGTACCACTTCACCGCCTCAGCTTCGTCCACTGGCACACCCCGGCCATAGGCATACGAATAACCGAGTTCGAATTGTGCTTTCCCAATATTTTGATCAGCCGCTTTGCGGTACCAACTAACCGCCTCACTGTCATCCTTTGGCACGCCTTTGCCTTTGGCATAAGCAATTCCGAGGAAAAGTTGAGCGTCAGCATCCCCCTGCTCGGCAGCCTTATGGAACCAAATTGCGGCCTCGGCATCGTCCTTTGGCACGCCCGCGCCCACCGCATATTGAATTCCGAGATTCAATTGAGCGTCAGCGTGCCCTTGCTCGGCGGCTTTGCGATACCACTTCACCGCCTCCACTTCGTCTTGAGGAACCCCTTCGCCTTTGCGGTAGCGATAGCCTAGGTTGAACTGAGCAGTGGCATGACCTTGCTCGGCAGCTTTGCGATACCACTTCACGGCCTCCACTTCGTCTTTTGAGACACCGCTGCCGCTACTGTAATGGATACCCAACCTGATTTGCGCCTCGGGATGTCCTTGCTCGGCAGCTTTGCCATACCACTTCACAGCCTCGGCCAAGTCTTCCGGCACGTCGATGCCAAGAAGATAATGAAAGCCAAGGTCAATCTGAGCTTCAGCATCCCCCTGCTCCGCTCGGCTCCTGATTTCTACGATAGACGCGTTCGCTGCGAGTTCGGGTAAGGGCGCGAAGGCAGCGCTTGGAGTGTCGGCCACCGGATGCACAGCCTTGCTGTTCGTCTGTCCAGGCAGTAACACAAAAAGGATATAGCAAATAACCACAGCCACAATCGCGGCCCACCATATGCTCGTCCCTTCCTTGGGCCGACGTTCGGGGGCCGGGGTGGTGGCCTGCGGCGGGGGAGGCGGAGGTGCAGCAGCCTGTGGTGGTGGCCTGCTTCGTGACTCCTGGCTGCTGTCCTTCGCCTGAAAGGGGTAGGCAGATTCAGGGACGGCCTTCAACACAGCGTAAGCCTCATTGATTTGGGAAGTCTTTGATTCCGCCTTGGCTCTGAGGTCTTTATTCCCTTCAAAACGGTCAGGATGCCACACCATCAGCGCCTCACGATACGCATTTTTTAAAGCCTCTCGCGTGATTGGCACTGAGAGATCCAGAATTTGCAGGGCTTGAGTCGTAGTCATCTTGTGCGCAGGATGCTTATTGAGAGCACTGAATAGAAGATCCACCATAGCTGAAGTTGCAGGTAAAGCGCAAGGCAGATGCCCGCCATTCTTCGAGTGCCGCACCACTGGGATGGACGAGCCGCAACTGGCCCCGAACAAAGTGTCGGTCCCTCAATGGCTCTCCGCGAGAATCAAAGCCATGTCCCTCCGATGAAAGGCTGAAGATGAGGACAAGGAACAGGACAAGGATGAGGAGGCTCCGCCAAAGCTGATGCCGCTCACGCAATCCACGGAAAACGGGGTCAGGCGACATGAAGGCTTCAACCCTCTGACAAGATCGGGTCCCCGGAATCAAAACAGCCCCGCAGCTCGGAGCTTCTGCAGCAGGTCCCGCTGGCGTTCGGACTGCGATTCCATACGTGTTTGCGTGGGCGCTCGGCTCATCTCGCGGGAGCGAGATGGCTGCTTTGCTGCCGCCGAATGAGCACGCTCGGGAATGACGGGACGCTTTTCAAACATGGGCGAGGGGTCCGGTCCTGTGCGTTTCGGCATCATGGTTTGTGGAATGCGGCTGGACCCACAGACTCAGCCAACTTCGTGGCGCGAGGCTGGATTCTCGCAGCCCTCCGCCCGCCGCCTCATACCGCACCTTCGAGCAAGGTCTTGAGCAAACCGGCCAGCGGGACACTGACGAAGGCGGTGGCTTTGTCGCTCATGGCGTAAGGCAGGATGAGCTGGCCGCCGTGGATGAGTGAGCCGCAGCTATAGACGACGTTGGGCACGTAGCCTTCGCGCTCCAGGCCCTCGGGACAGAGCAGCGGCTGGCGCAGGCGGCCGATGACGCGGGTGGGATCGTCGAGATCGAGCAGGACGGCACCGATGCAGTATTTGCGCATGGCACCAACACCGTGCGTGATGACGAGCCAGCCGGCTTCCGTTTCGATCGGGGAGCCGCAGTTGCCGAGTTTCACGGACTCCCAGGCCGCTGCGGGGCGGAGGATGATCTGCGGGGCGCTCCAGTAGTGCGGATTGTCGGAGAACATGATGAAGAGGTTCTCGTCGTCCTGACGGGAGAGCATGGCGTAGCGGCCTTTGATGCGGCGGGGGAAGAGCGCCATGCCTTTATTCTGCACGGCGCTGCCGTTGAGCGTGAGCACGCGAAAGTGCAGAAAGTCCTGCGTTTCGATGAACTGGGGGAGGATGTCGCGGCCGTTGTAGGCGGTGTAAGTGGCGCAGTAGGTGACCGCGCCGTCGTCATCGACGAGGCGCACGAAACGCGCGTCCTCGATGCCGTTGCTCTCGTTGGTGGAGACGGGAAAGAGGATGCGCTCAGCGAGGGCAAGCTTTTCGGAGAAGCAGAGCTCGTAGTTCGAATCCGCCAGCCACTGGATGCACTCCAGCGTGCGGCGGGTGTCGGACGAGAGAGGCAGGCTGTCACGCCGGACGCTGGCGACTCGGTCCGCGAGTTCACTGCGGGTGAAGCTGGTGGCCAGCGCGTCCATGACGGCGGCGGTGCATTCGTTTTCGAAGCCCATCTCGTGCAGCTTGATGATGAAGCTGCGCTTCCGGTAGCTGGGATTCGGCAGGACCTCCGGCAGGCTGACGTAGCGCGAGACGGGAGTGAGCTCGATCTGTCCGTCCGGCGCGATGGTGCCCTCGCGGAACTCAATGGAGGAGATGTGCCCCTCACCGGTGGCGCGGAGGCTCATGATGAAACGCAGACCGCCGTCCGGCACGCCGCTTTGATCAGGATGCGGCACGATGGAGGGATTGAAGAGCGCCGCGGCCTCCAGGGCGTATTCACCGCTGAAAAGAGCGCCGATGAGAAGCTGGCGCGCACGAGTGAGCGGGCGCTGCGTGAAGACATGCTCCTTTACTTTGGCGAAGTGGCTCATGAGCACGGGCTCGATGTCGTAATGGCGGGCGTCGAAGTCCTCATGCACGGCTGCGAGCTCCTTCTCCACTTCGTCTTCCGTGAGCGCCAGCGCACGGCCGATGATGGTGGAAAGCCGCTGGGCGCTGGAGGGAATGAAGGGGCGGATGATGACACGGGCGCTCTCCGGCTGAAGGACGATCTGGTGGCGGCGAAGGGCGAGGCTGGTCATGTGCGTGCTGGAAGCGGGTGCTGGGCGAAGGTCATCTCCGCGAGGGCGAGGTGGAAGGCGAGGGTGGACTCCGCGCCCTGGTTTTCATTGATGCGGTCGGGATGCAGTCCGTCCGCACAGCCGCCGGTGATGGGATCGTAAAGCGGCAGGGCGAGGTCATTGCGCCCGAGGAACCACTCGAAGGCGCGGCGTGCCTCGCGTGACCACGCGGCATCCGCCGTGATGTGGGCGGCGCTCAGGCAGGCGGAGATCATCGCCTGGGCTTCGACCGGCTGCTGATCGAAATGGGCGCGTGCGCCATCACGGATGCAGAAGCCGTTGCTGCCGACGGGGCGGAAGCAGCCCGTGGATGTTTTTTGAATGGAAACCAGCCAGCGCAGCGACGTGAGGCCGATTTCCCGAGCCTCCGCGTGGTCCATGGCGTGACCGCTGAGCAGCAGCGCCTGGCTGAGGCGGGCATTGTCATACGTGGCGCCCGGTTCGAACCACGGCCAGTCCGTCGTGGCGCAGTTTTTCCAAATCCGCACGAGATCCTGCGTGAGCACCTCCCGCGCCGCGCAGGCTGCGCTGTTTTCCGGATGGCTGCGCAGGTACTCGTGAATGCCCAGCAGGCTGAAGGCCCAGGCGCGGGGAGAGGTGAAGGCCTCCACACGGGCCAGCCCGGATTCAAAGAGATGCGCGCACAGTTTCCGCTGACCGGTGTGATGCGAATGGGCCGCTCCGGTGCCCAGCGCCCAAAGCGCACGGCCATGGCTGTCCTCGCTGCCCTCGGGCTCCAGCCACAGGCGGCCAAAGCTCATGAAATTCCGGAAGCCGCCTGTGTCACGATTCAGCGCCGAGGCCAGAAAGGCCAGGTACGTCGTCGATAGGCCGTGAAGTCGCTCGTCCGGCGGATGCCCGCGGAGATCATCGAGCAGGCAGCAGAGGATGAAGGCGCGCGCGTTGTCGTCCGTGCAGTAGCCGTGATGGAAATCCGGCACGGTGTAGAGCGCATGCTGGAAGATGCCGGTGCTGTCGGTCATGCGCACGAGATGGTCGAGCTTCGCCTGCGGGAGCTCCTGCTTGTTGCCCGCCGTCCAGCCTGCGAAGGCCGTGCGTGCCGGTGCACGCCGCTCCGAACACGCCTGGCGGAAGACTTCCAGATACTTCGCCGCCACCGCCGACCAGATCATCTC
>CAMAZK010000017.1 GCA_945863205.1 Akkermansia muciniphila
GATCCGACAAGGTCGAAAAATCCGGCCTCTGACCATCACATTCCAGATGAGTCAGGACACGCAGGCTTTCAATGTTGGCGGCCACCATAACCATCCGCTGCTGTTGATCGTGAATGTATTTTTCGAGGTTGGCGATTTTCGCCTGAATAGGAAGATTTTCGTTTTCCATCGCGAGGAAGTTTGGATTGAAGGGTTATTGGCGGGTGGTTGCGAGTGCCCAAGGGGCTTCACTTCCACCAGTCCGGGATCTTCCCGGCGCCATCCATGGCGGGGATGCGCATTTTGATTTTGTTCTTCGACGGGTGGACGATCCAGGCGGTGGCGTCCGGCATTTTCATGAGCTCGCCGGGCTGCACTTCGTAGTCCCACTCCTTGTTCACGGTGGTGCTGCTGTTGGCCCCCATGAAGCCGGAGGACTTGGATTTCTTCGTCTTCTCGACTTTGGCGATGAACTCGGCCACGGCCTGGGCACCTTCAGGGTCGGGCTGGCGGAAGGCGATGCGGGAGCGGCAGTTTAGGGTGAGCACCTGGGCGGTTTCTTTGCCGAGCACGGGGAACAAGGAAGCATCACTCTGCATGCCGAGGATAAGGCAGCAGTTCGCGGCACGCAGGCGGTCGATGACGTTGTGGTCGGAAATGCCGTCCTCGCTGGCGGTGGCCAGGGCCTGAAACTCATCCATGAGGGCGATGAGCAGGTTTTCTCCCTTGCGCTCGGACTTCGGCTTGTCGAAGCGCATCATCGCGTGCGTGTAGAAGAGCAGCTTGATGTAGGTGTTGATGTAGCGGCGCTCGGTCTGGAAAGTCTGCGGCAGCGCGGTACAGAAGATGCGGCCTTTGTCAACGTCGGCGATGTCAATGGTGTTGGGCTCGTCCGAGCAGAAGACCTCGGCAATGTCCGGATGCGTGAAGAAGCCGAGCATGACCTTCAGCGTGCCGACGAGGCCTTCCTTCTGCTCGGCCGCCTTGGCGCTGAGGAAGGTCTGGTCAAAGTACTTTGCCAGCTTGATGCGCTCGGGCGTGCTGTCGGCATCCAGCAGTTCTTCAAAGATGGATTCCATCGCCGAGCTGTCCGTGAGGATCTCGTAGGCGCGCAGAACGTTCACCGGACGGCCCAGCGTCTCCAGCAGCTCAAAAGCACTGGTGAGCGCCTGTTGGGCGGCGGGTTTGAAGAAAGAGGACTGCTCCCCTTCGGTGAGGGATGCGCCGGTATCGACCAGGTTCTTCGCATGCGTGGTGTAGGGGAGGCGGGGATCGGAAACGAGGTTGTAGCGCTCCTTCGGCTGCCACTTGCGGTCCAGCCGGTCCGGGCGCACCGCCAGCACGCAGATGGCCTCGGGCCGCCCATGCCCGGCGGCATGCTCCATGGCAAAGAAATGCTCGTCCCCCTTGGCACCGAGAATCAGGCCGCCCCAGTTCGGACGCGAGACGGAGATCTGATGCAGCAGCGGATTGAAGCCCGAGGTCGTCTTGCCCACGCCGGTGTCTCCCGTGATCAGCCAGTGGCGCGTGAATTCCCCGGGCAGCCATTTGAGGTTCTTGTACTGCACGATGTAGTCCTTCTTGGAGAAATCCGGCTGCCACTTCAGCAGCACAAAAGCCCCCAGCACGCAGATAAAAGCCACCCCGCCGGTGACTTCGTTGATGCTGTCGTATTGAAACACATACCAAACGCCAAAGGTGGCGAGTCCGACGGCGAAGAGAAATTTGAGGAAGGAGAACATGACAGAAGACATCCCTGAGCGGAGGTGAGGAGTGATAGCCCGAATGTGCTCCGCTGTGACACATGTTCGATTGTTCGCGTCACACTGGGATCGTCCCTGGCTAGTTCCAGGTGAACTCTCACCCCATGCCCCGCTCACTCACCTCCCAGCAACAAGGCAGCATCAGCCTGACAGAACTCGCTCAGACCATCAGCGACGACACCGGCGGCTTTCAGAACCATCTGGACAGGTCATTACGCCTGCCAGAGCGCAACGGGGGCACTGTGGAACTCAAGGTGCATACTGAGCTCTTCAACAACCCGCTGACCGCAAAGGAAAACAGCCAGAACGCGGTTCAACTGGTCTATGACGCCCTCCATCGCGAGGTGGGGCAGCATGCCACCGAAGTGCTGTGGAACAGGAATCAGATGGAAAATGGGCGTGTGACAGTGGGACAAATCAAAGAGCTCCACAATTCGGTGCAGAATTTTCATCAAGCGCAGGCCGTGATTCGCGGACAGAGGAATGATTGGGACCAGCGTCGGCAGCAGAATGCCATGCCCCTGGCTGCACCCAGTCTGGATGCCCTGACGGCTGCCCCTGTGGCCCAGTTGAAAATATCAGATCAGGGGTCAGGCGGTGCCATCCTGACGCCGAGCGGAGTCGCCAAGGTGGAGCATTCCGCCATGGGCCGGGGAGCCTACGAGACAGCGCAGGTTGCCGCCGAGGCATTTGGCATGAACTCGCCCGACTGCCCGCTGCAGTTCACCCCCGTTGCGCTTTATACGGACCCCGCTTCCATGCAGGCTGCGCATCAGGCGCTCACAAACTTCAAGGCCACTCCAGCAGGAGCGGGCAACGCATTGGTTGACCGGCATCTGGAAACCTTGGACCCTACCAGCCCGAACGCAGGTGACGCTGGCGTCAGCGTGGCCGCCCGGGTGGATGGACGCCCGCTGAACCGCCTGAAAATCGAAGAGAAGATCGCCCTTTTCCAAGGCGGGCAACTGGCAGCGGACATTGGCAAGGCCTCGGTGCTCTGCCCTGTGCTGGGTTTGAATGATCATGTAGGTCCCAATGCCAACGGAAAACTCGGCCCTGGATCCTTCGTGGGGGGGCAGCAGAACATTTCCAACCTGATGCTGGACAACCAGACCGGGCGCTTGGTGGCGATCGACTACGCCCCGACACCGAAGGGAGACATCACTGCGCAGGGCATGTCCAATGGCTATGGTTCGGCCGGACCTGACAACGCTGTGGCGTCCCTGGCCTCCTTCGTCACCCGGGCGGCGGAGTCTCCCGAGGCCTACGAAAAAGCGGTGAATCAAATGCTGGCCAGGAACGGAAGCGTTTGTCCCCTGGCTGGCACGATGACGGCCTTTCTGATACCCGATGATGCCGATGGGGACCGCTATCTTTCGCATGAGGAAAAGCGGGCCTTTGATCTTCATGTCACTCCCGAGCAGCAGCGCGCGTTCGCAAAACAAATACTCAATGGAGCTGTCGAGGGGCTCTCGTATCTTCAGGAGCACCAGCAGGAACTGGCACATGCGGTAGAGAACAGTTCCCAGCGCTGCGGCATGACCGAGGGCTACCGGCGGAACTTCATCCAACCACAGGAGATGGCGAACCTGCATGTGGGTCTGGAGGGCATGAACTTCCCGCACCTGCGCGCCAACCTCGCGGCGGTGTCTCAGGGGCAAGTGGCCCCCAACGCATTACAGGTGCCGTCCTTTAAAGCGCCCAGTCTTTACTCTCTTGAGGTGTTGGCCGAGCAGGCGATGGAAGGAGCAGGCCTGAAGCCGCATCTGGATGGGTTCAATGCTGGCAACGGCTATGGACTGCACATCACTCCGGAGCAGATGATCACACGGGAGCTGAAGGCGAAGATTGAAGGCAAGGTGAAAAAGTCTTTGGATGAAGGCAGGACGGCGGACGCCTGCACCGAGGCGCGCGCCATGCTGGATGAGGCGATGAGGGGCAAGCTCGCCGTTGTGGAAAAAATCAACGCTCGTGCCGATGTCGGCGTTAACCGACCCTTCGCTCTCGAAGCCGCCCTCAAAAACGACTACGCCAGTCCCGAGGCCTTTGAGCGCTCCTATTTCCGTGGCGCGGCGCCTGCGGAGGCGAAGGTGGAAAATGCTGTCGTCCAGCAGGTGGCCGCTGCTAACCCACCCATCGAAGCACGCGTTCCGCTGCAAAATCTGCCGCCGCCGTTGGATGGGGCGCCTTCCAAGGTGGCGAAGACAAACATTCCCGCCAAAACCGACGAAACCGGAGTGGCCTCTCAGCCCCCTGAGGTCACTCCGGCGGCACCACAGCTTCCACAGACGGCGATTGATCAGGCTGGGCCTGGCGTCCCCCCCCTGGCGGTGCAGGCCCTCGAAAATGATATCCGAAATACCGAGGCTGCTCTGGCGATCATCGAAGCCCAGATCAAAGATCCCTCCAAGCGGTCCTACTCCAGCAATCAGTCTCCAGATGCGGACAACCTGCCGGAACTCCAGCAGCGCCATGCCGAAAAGCAGCAGCAACTGCAAGCGCTGAGAACACAACTCGCGCAGCAGACTGTGGCCCCGACGCCGGAAGTGACGCCTGCTTCGATCCCAGTTTCCAGTTCCGGCTCGCTCTCTGCTCCAGCGCAGGATGCCGATCTCTCCGCGCCGCTGCCAGTGGATGAGGGGCCGGACCTTTCTGCCGCCAGTGACATGCGGTTTCCCTCGCCGCCAACCGACCCACCGCCCCCGCCACCGGACGACCAAGACGTGGCAGATCTGAACCAGGGCGCCGGTCTGTCTGTGCCGGCAGCGGCATCCCCGAGCCGTGTCACTCTCACGACTGACGCCATTGATCAAATGATCAAACAGGACTTCATGAAGCCTTCTGCCTGGTCCCCAGAGACGGCGCAAAAACGCAACGCTCCTAACTACACGGAATCAGACAGTTACTCCAACACCAGCTCTGAGCGCCAAGAGTTCTCCAAACTCGACCGCCGTGCTGTGGAAATGCGCATGATCGAGACGCTGGAGATTCAGCCCCGTCAGGAGCACATCACCAAACTTGAGCAGCAGCTCGACGACTTGCATCAGACTTATGGGGCCGGTTCCACCCGGCCTGAGATCGCAGCCCTCAATGAAGAACTCGATCAGCTCTACGAAGAAGTGGATGTGTATGAGACTCGGGTGGCCGCCTTGCAGGAGTCTTTCAAGACCGACCTGCCTAAAGATCGCCTCGCCGCCATCAACCAAAAGCAGCAGGCCCTCAATGCATCGGTCGAACAAAAAATGAAGCAACCGGGCATCCAGTTCGGCGGGGACGTGAAAACCAACGATGGAAACCCACGCCAGGAGCATGAACTGACCGTGAGTGCCGGGGCTGCGGCGAAAAGCTTCGTTGGCAATGTGCCCGCAGGGGGTATCGCACCCGACAAACTGGCCGAGCAGATCAAGGAATCTTACAAGAAAGCTTACCAGTACGATGGGCCCGCCAGACTCGATGATGATGGCAGGCAGCAGCGGGTGAAAGGGGCGAATGAGCGCAGGATTAGTCCTCAGGAGATAGACCGCGTCGCTGCTGAGATGAAGCCGACGATCGATCAGGTCAACGCTCTCCAACAGGAAATCCGTGTGCTTGAGACCAAGAGCCTTGATGACATTCAGCAGGAAATCGAGGCAGATCCCAGCCTCATCCCTGATGCGCAGACACGACAAAACCTCCAGCAGGCGCAGGCCAAGCTTCAGGCAGCCGAAACCACGCTCGGTGAATGCGAGGCGCAGCTCCAAGTGCTCAACACGCCCATTCCGGCGAAAGATCTCCTAGATCCCTCCCTGGAGGTTTTGGCCGCAGCCAACCAGGTGGAACAGGCCGTGCAAAAACATGGCAGTCTTGAACAGGCTCGGCAGCATTTTGGCAACGAAGCGGACAAGGCCAGGACCATGATGTTCGTGGCGGATGAGGCAAAAAACGTTCTTTTGGGAGAACGAGCCGTAGCCATCCAGCAACAAAACCAAGCCGCTGTCGCTGATCTGAAGGCCCAGCAGGCCAAGCTCCTGCAGGACTTCCACGATCAAAAGCAGGCGCAGGCAGCCGCTATCAAGCCAGACCGTGCCCAGGGCGCATCCGTCGAGCTTGCGCAAGACAAGTTGGCGAAGGACCTCAGGCCTCTCGATGCGCAGATCGCCGCGCTCGACGCGGCCGAAACAAAATTGCAGTCAGACGTGGCGGCCCTCGAAAAGCAGCACGCCGATCTGAAAAGTGCCAAAGTCAAAGAACTCGCTGAAAACCCGGATCTCATCGCCAACGACGATCAGCTTCGCACACGCGAGGAGCTGGATCGTGCGCAAGCCAAGCAGGAGGCCGCCACCGCGCGGCTCGGTCATTGTGAAGATCAGCTAAAGAAACTCGGATCCCCTGGTGTGGGGGACCGCATCAAAGCCGTGGCCCAGCATGGCGGCCTGCGGCAGGCCCGCGAGCACTACCAGAACGAAATCCAAAAGGCGGAGCAGGGCAAAGCGCTCGCTGGTCAGGAGATCGACCAGCTCCTCAGTCCGGTCGCTGACCGTGCGCTCGCGAATGACCCCGCCGCTGTCAAATTAGGCCAGGACATCCAGGTGCTCCGGCAGCAGGAGGCCCAGTTGCGCCTGCAAAACCTGTTTCCGCGGCAAGCCTTGGAGCAGCAGCGCACGGGCATCGAAGACAAGGCGCTTGCAGAAAACAAGGTGCGGACCCGGGACATGCTCAATCGTGAGCCTAGCAAAAGCGCCCTGTCGCAGGACCCGAAGAAAAACCAAGTCAATGCGGGAACCCAGCAAAACCAGGAGGAGCGTCAGGAACGCGATGAGCGCCTCAAAACAGTGGCCCCCAAGAAAGACACCGAAGGCCCTGGCAGCAATGCCCTCCGCAACACTTGGAAACGCACCGCCCCCAGCGTGTCGCAGGGCGGCGGCGTCAAGGTGCCTCAGTAATCAATGGAATGAAAGTGACACCGTTCCGCCTCGCCGGTAAATTGTTCCGCCTCTGATCCTCCTTCGCCGTCACCATGGACACCACACCTTCTCTTCATCCTGCAGATGATTTTGACCAAACGATCAAAGTGCGCACCCCCCAGGCCGGGGCGATGTACTTCAATCGCTACAAGCTCACGCGCATCCTCGGACGCGGCGGCATGGGGGTCGTCTGGCTCGCGGATGACTTGAAGCTGGAGCGGCCCGTGGCGCTGAAGTTTCTGCCAAGCCTGATCGGACTCGATCCCTCGGCGGTCAAGGAACTCAAGACGGAGACGCGCCGCGGACTGGAGCTTTCGCATCCCAACATCGTCCGCATTTATGACTTCGTGGACGACGAGGATGTGGCGGCCATCTCGATGGAGTTTGTCAATGCGCGGACTCTCTCCGAACTGAAGACGGAAACCGAGACCGGCGTCTTTACCGCCGACCAGGTGGCCAAATGGCTGCCGGGCGTCTGCGAGGCGCTCGATTACGCGCATTTCCAATGCAAGGTCGTCCACCGCGACCTGAAGCCCTCGAACATCATGGCCAACCTCGGCGATGACAAAGCGAAGATCGCCGACTTCGGCATCGCCCGCAGCATCTCGGACACAATGAGCCGCCTGTCGGTCTCGCAGCTCGGCGTCAGTGGCACCCTGCCCTACATGAGCCCCCAGCAGGCGATGGGGGAGAAGCCCGCGCCCACGGATGACGTGTACTCCCTCGGGGCCACCATTTACGAGCTGCTCTCCGGCAAACCGCCTTTTTTCCGTGGAGACATCCCCTCCCAGATCACTTCGAAGATCCCGCCCAGCATGTTCGAGCGGCGGGAGGAGCTGGAGATCAAGGCGGAGGACTCCATTCCGAAGGAGTGGGAGGCCGTCATCGCCGCCTGCCTGCAAAAGGATCCAACGCTGCGGCCGCCAAGCGCCGGCAAGCTGCTGGAGCTGCTCGGCCTGAAGGGCGGCACCAGCGCCTACACCAAGACCTTCGTCATGCCGGGCGCCGCCGCCCCGCCCGCCGCCAAGAGCGAAGCCAGGAGCCGGATGCCGATCTACGCGGCGGCGGCGGTCGCCGTCGTTGCCGCAGGCTCGGCTTTTTACTTCAAATCGACCACACCCGCACCGACCGCTGCGGTGCCGCCCTCCGGCGCTGCGCCGGTGGTCGCCGTGCCGACGGAGGTCGTCACCGCTCCTGCCCCGACCCCGGCGACACCAGAGCCTGCTGCAGCAGCGCCCGTTTTGATGCCCGCCGCGACCGGCGGGGAAGCGCCACCGGCCACGGTGACTGCGGCGGCACCTGAATCCGTTCCGACACCGGCTGCACCGGTGCCTGCTCCCGTCATGGTCGCCGCCGCGCCCCCGGAAGCGTTGCCCACACCCGCGATCCCGACGACCGGTGCCATGCCGCTCACCTTGGAAGGAGCGGCACTTACACAGCCCCCGCCCGCTTCCGCTGATGCGCCGCTGGTTGGCGGCCTTCCCCCGGCGGCCATGATCCAGCCTCCAGTTTCAGAGCCTCCGAATGGTCACTGGCCCATCGCCATGCTCTTTCCCACCCCGCCGCACGCCTCGTACTCGGAAAACGGCCGCCGCCGCCTGCTTTATGAGGTCCAGGGCCTGCTGAAGAAACAGAGCCTCTACACCTCGACCCAGGACGGCAAGGAGGGAAAGGGCACTCACAACGCGATCATCCTCTTCCAGGCCAAAAACGGCCTGGTACCCAACGGTCTGCTCGACGGTCCGACGCTCACGGCCATGTCCCTCGCCACAGAAACCGACGTTGCCGATTGGAGGTCCCCCGCCGCAGCGGGGGCGTACTCCGGCAGGAGGGCGGTGATCAAGGAAGAACCCAACATGCTTCAGCGTGCTGGCCAGTCCATCGGGCGCCTTTTCAAACGGGACTGAGAGAGGAGAAAACGGCTGCCGTGCGGCGGTTCCCAGCCTCATTTGCAGAGCAGGAAGCCCGGCCGGACACACACGTCACCTGCCTGTCACTGGGCGGAAGGCGTCACGCTCAAGCGCATGAAGCGCTGCCCGTTGCCGCCAGCGGGCACGCATGCCTTCACGACCTGGACGGTGCCATCGTCACTCAGCACCTGCTCGGTCACGCCTTCGCTGCTCCAAGCGGAAGCTCCGAGCGTGTCAGCCCATTCCACGGTGAAGACGTCTCCGTCAGCCAAGGCCTGCAGGCTGCGCGTGTAGGTGTACTCCAGGCAGTCTCCGCGATGCGCCGCAGCCACGGGCAGATGATTCCCGGCTGCCGGGTCCAGATTGAAGGCTTTCTCCAGCAAGTTCGGGATGCCATCACCGTCAAAGTCCGCCTCATCCGCCGTCATCCCTGTGTTTTCCGACGTTTCGAAATGCCGGTGACGCCAGGCCTGGACGCGGGACAAGGCCGTCAGGGTGACGTCATTGCCGTCTCCGCCAGCGTAGCTGATTTTGAAATCGTTCCCGTTCACGTTCACGACACTTCCTTCAGGGAGTCCGGTGAAGGCCCCGCTCACCGCACCGGAGGTGGTCTTTTCCACAATGGTCAAAACAGCTCCCGAAGTGATCCTCGATTCCACATCGATGAGCAGGTCGCCACTGAGCACGACGTTTCCATCGACGGTGAGTTTTCCATACCCGGCACCCGCAGCGCTGTTCACGCGCAGTCTCAGAAGAGCATCCCCGCTGAGATTCAGCCCATCAATGCCCGACACCAGACGATCAACGGCGAGCGTTCCACCAGCGACGGTCAAAGTTCCTCCGGCGACGCTTACAGCGGGGCGACTGGCCACGCTGAGATTCAAGACCGAACTGCTAGTCCAAGGAACCGAACTTACGACCATGTTGGTGGTCGTGATCGAGCTCACAGAACCGCTTGGTGCGATGCCGCCACCGATCGAGGCTCCACTGCCCGCCAACAATCCGCCGGCGGAGTTGATCTGCAACGTAGAGCCCGTTGCAGGAAGCGAACTCGTCGTGAGCCCCAAATCGGAGGCCCCGGCATTCGAGATCGACAATGTCGGTGACTGATTGATGGCCAGGCTCCCCAGGGTGATCGCTCCCGAAGATGAAGTCGGATTCACCGCCGCAGTGGTGATCGTTGGAGTCGTGGTCTCAACCACCCACGGAGTCTGGCTAGAAGCTGGCACGATGTTCCCGATGGTGATGACTCCCGTCGAGAGCTGCGTGTTTTGATCGTAGAGCACAACAGTTCCCGTTTTCACCAAAGACAAAGGGTTTGCTATCAGCGTGCTCGTCGAATTGAGGAGCAATGTTGAGCCTGAAACGGAAGCCCCCGTCGAATCAGTCCCGCTTTCCACATCGCTCGTCTGCGCGGCAAGACCATGAATCATCCATCCGCACAACAGTGCGGCTGCCCGGAGAACTTGGCGGATTAAATTCATGAGCGGTGGTTTTATCAAAAGGCAGGTCGTCGATCAAACATTTTTTCAGCGGCATTTGCGTAACCTAACGCATCCTTCTGCCTTGCGTCCTAGGAATGGCACGGAGAGCATATGGCGGGATCGAACGATCATCGGCTCTATGGACGCCGTCGGATCTGTAGCGCCCGGGCTGCCTGCCGGAACTCATCGAGGGCACCAGAGGTGCCGTACCTTCCGTTCGCATAAAGCGCCGCCAGACGCTCGACGGGGCCTGAGAGGTCGGGACGTGCCGCCGCGACACGCCCGGCATATGCCAGCGGTCCTTCGCTGGCTGCGCGTGCAGGCGCACCGGCCCGTTCGAGTCGTTGGCAGATCCGCTGCCAGACACGCATCCACGGATCGGATGGACGTGCCGGGCGACGCAGCCACCAACCGACCGCCAAGGCCACGATTCCGACGGCCAGAGCACTGGCGGCGAGGAGCACCGCGCGGCTCCGAAACAGGCCGAAACGTTCCAGCAGACTCCGCTGCGACTCCTGATCGAAGTCGATGACTTCATCCTGCCAGGCGTAGCTGAGGCTGTCCCAGAGCAGGCGGACACGCTGCGTCGTGCGCCCCCAGAGGCTGCGCCGCTGACGCTCCGCAGCCTCCGCACCGCCGGCCAGCCAGGCGCGCAGGTCGATGTTCACGCGATCCGGCGCCAGCGCCGCCGTGGGGTCGATCCGCTGCCATCCGTAGCGCTCCAGCCAGACCTCCGTCCATGCATGCACGTCACTCTGTTTGACGATGAGATAGCCGCCGTTGTGGTCCGAGTACTCGCCGCCCAGATAACCGACGATGACCCGGGACGGAACGCCAGCCATCCGCAGCAGCGTGGCAAAGCCGGCGCTGAAGTGCTCGCAAAAACCGGTGCGGCGATCGAGCAGGAACTCGTCCAGCCCGTTGCCGCCCGCATACTCGCCCGGATCCAGGGTGTAGGTGAAGCCCTGGCTGCGGAAGTAGTCGATCACGAGTTGAACGATCTGCTCGTCACTCTTGGCGGCGGCCCGCCAGCCGTCCGCGAGTTCCGTCAGACGCGGACTGATGCCCTCCGGCACCTGCAGGGCGGCCTCCCGGTGATGCGCCGGCAGTTCCCGCAGCGGCGGCAGTTCCAGGCGCGACAGCACCTCGATGCGCTCCGCATTTCTGACCTGCACGGGGGAGGTGATGGAATCGTCAAAGTCCGGCAGCAGCAGGATCCGGCGCGCCATCGCCCGCAGCGGCCTGTCCAGTGCCGGCACCCAGTTTTTTCCGTGCGGTTCCAGGTCGATGATCTGCCGTACATCCCGGCCGGGCTCAGGACGCTGCGGGATGAGGACGTGTCCCAGCCGTTGCCCGCGCCGCCACCGCAGGCCTTCGCAGTCCCACAGCGTGAGACAGCGCCAGTAGCGCTGCTCCACCGGCGGCGGCGGCCCGTCCGGGAAACGGACGCGGAAGGCCACGCCGGAAGTCAGCGCCAGCGTGGCGATACGGCCGGGGTCGAGCGTGGCGTCGATGCCTGTCTCTCCGAACCGGCTGCGGCCCAGCGCCCCGCCGAGATTCATCAGCCCGCGGGGAAACACAAAGAACAGCATCAGCGCCAGTGGCACCGCCTGCACAAACAGAATGGCCGTGGTCCGCAGCGGCTCACGCGCGCCGGGAGTGCTCCGCCGGAAACGCGCCATGCAGCCCGCGATGAGGAGGAAAACACCGGTCACCCACACCGCCCGGGAGAGCTGATTGTCCAGCAGCAGCAGGCAGAAGGCCAGAAACCAGCCGATCAAGGCCATGATCTGAAAATCACGCGGCGTCCGGCTCTCGAGCATCTTCGCCCCGGCCAGCACGAGCAGCATCGCGATGCCCGGCTCCATGCCCTGCAGCCCGTCATACTCACGCCAAACGGCCGCCGTTCCGGCGATGATCATGCCGAGGCGCACTGCGGCGTGCGGCACGCCCATGCGCAGCACACCACGCCAGATCAATCCCGCCGCGCAAAGCACGATCGCAGCCGTGGCGATGTGACCGTGCAGCGGCCAGATCGCCAACAGCAGCGCAAGACTCAACAAAAGCAGCGGCCGCCCCGGCAGATGCGCCTGATGCTCAAAGCCGTCCTCTCCGCGCCCGGTGCCTTCCCGCAGATCACCCGCAGCGGACGCACCGCCGTCGGCGCTCGTTTGCAGCGCCAGGGCGTCCAGACAGCGCCGCCGGTGAGCCGGCCCCAGCCCCGCACGGATCGTGGCCTGCGGAAGACGCAGTTCATACGGGCGCGCCTCGCCTTCACAGTGCGCCATCCAGCGGGCGAGTTGTGAGGCGCGGACCTCAGGCTCCAGTCCCACCGCATCCCAATCCAGCACGACGACTCCGTTCTGACCCGAGCTCCAGGTCTTGGCCATGAGCGGACCGCCACGCGCAGCCGCCCGCCAGTCGATGTGCCGTGGAGAATCGCCCGGCCGCCACTCCCGCAGCCCGGCAAAGTCATCACCACCGGCGGCTCCCGACCTCATCCCCGCGACGCTGGCGGCGTCTCCCTGCAGCGTGAGATCCGGCGCTGGCAGCGGCAGATCACCCGCCGGTTTCGGATGCACGCGCCGGACCCAGGCCGTCTGCAGCACGGATTCGGCGGTGAACAGGCCCAGAGGATAAACACTGCGCACGACGATCCGCAGAGCATCACCGGACAGGCCCTTCGGCGGCGGCAGGTCCACCCGCACCACGCCATCGACCGGCACTCGTTCCACAAAGATGGATTTCTCAGCACCCGCCGCCTGGATTTCCAGTCCGCAAGGAGCCACCGGACCGGCGGTCCGCAGCTCCACGGCGATGCAGCGCGATTCATCCTGCGCCGCCGCCCGGGTGCCCGCCAAGCGCAGGCTCAAGCCCCGCAGATTCGCGCGTGCATGCAGCCAGGACAGAGCACCCATCGCCCCGGCGAGCAGAGCCACGAGATGCGCCGCGCCATTCGATTGTGCTTCAGCCGCATACCACATGCCGAAGACGATCGCGGCGAGTGCCAGCGTGTGGCGGTTCCAGCGGACGCGCGTTTTCATACCATCACGGCAGCGGCGTCTCGGCGATCAGTTGCTTGGCGAAATCCACTCCCGGGGTGCCATCCAGCGCATGGTCCAGGCGGTGGCCCATGACCGGAACCGCCACGGCTTGAAGATCCTCCGGCAGCACCATCGCACGGCCATTCAAAAGCGCCCAAGCGCGTGCCGCAGCCAGCACGGCGAGGCCCGCGCGGGGCGAGAGCCCCATGCCCTGCGCACGGCTGGCGGCCAGCAGATCCTGCAGATAGTCCAGCAGCGCGGGCGCTGCGTGCACGGCGCGAGTCCAGTCCTGCATCTGCTGAAGTTCGATCACGGACAGCGCGGGCTCCATCGTCCGCAGCAGCTCCCGCCGCTCCTGGCCTTCCAGCAGGGCGCGTTCCGCGTGGCGATCCGGCACGCCGAGCGCCAGACGCATCAGGAACCGGTCCAACTGCGACTCCGGCAGCATGAAGGTGCCGATCTGGGTGGAGGGATTCTGCGTGGCGATGACGAAGAACGGCACCGGGAGCGGATGCGTGGCGCCATCTGCCGTCACCCGGCCCTCCTCCATCGCCTCCAGCAGCGCGGACTGCGTCTTCGGCGTGGCGCGGTTGATTTCATCCGCCAGCAGGACCTGCGTGAAAACCGGGCCGCGATGAAAGTGAAACGCCCCGCTGTCGCGATCATAAACCGACGCGCCCAGGATGTCCGCAGGCAGCAGGTCGCTGGTGAACTGCACGCGCCGGAAGCCGAGCCCCAGCGCCTGGGCGAGCGCCTGGGAGAGCATCGTCTTCCCGACACCCGGCTGATCCTCCAGCAGCAGATGCCCGCGGGCCAGCAGACAGGTCACCGCGAGGCGGACGATCTCTTCCTTGCCAAGAATGATCTCCGAGACGCGCCGGATGATCGTTTCGATCTTTTCCGCCGCCGACTTGGCGGTGGCCGCAGGCAGCATGGCATCAGTGGGGGAATGGGAGGCGCGTGAAGACATCAAGATGCGACAATGTCACCGAACACCAGGGCCGAAAGCAAGCCTGCAATGGCCCAACGGAGTAAAAACGACAGCGTCAGATCTGCTGCAGCTTGTTGCGCTCGTTCGGCGTGCGGCAGACCGGACAGATCGTCACCTCGATCTTGCGTTTCGGCTCGCAGGCGTAGGCGGTGCCGCAGATCCGGCATTGAATGGCGATGCGGCGGCGATACACCTCGCGCTTGCGATCACGCCAGAAACTGGCGAACCACAGGGCGCAGACCATCGTGACCCCCAGGGCCATGAAAAGAATGATCAGACTGCCGAGCGGGATGGAGATCATCGCGCCTCCGCCACCTCCCAGCGGAACGAGATTTCTCCCCACTCGACCCGCGTCACCTCGGACGGATCGAAGCGCAGCCCTTTGATCGCAGCCTGGAGTTTCTCCATCACCGCGGGATCTTCCGTGCCGCCCAGCGGCAGCGCCGTGATGATCTGCCCGGCGGATCCGATCGCCACTCGGAACTGCAGCCGCGCCGGCTCGGACAGCGCGATGCCTTGCGGCATTTCCACACTCACGGGTCCGCGTTTTGCCAGATTGGGACTCATCACCGCAGCCAGCCTCGCCTCCGGCAGTGGCGGGAGCTCGCCCGCCTCCCGGCGCGGCACTGGTGGCAGCACTCCCACGCCCGGCGTGAAGGACAGCGGCGGCACCACCTCCGTCACGGCAGAGTCGATCTCCCGCAGCCGGAGCTGGTGGCCCTCAAACGACGGGCGGAAGGCCAGCAGGCCGGTGTCCAGCGATCGCGCGGCGTCCGCATCCACGAGCACCGCGAAACTGCGATCCTGCGCTCGATTGATCAGCGCCAGCGCGGCGGGATCACGCGGATCGAGGGAAATCACATGCTGCGGGGTCGTCGGCGTGCGGTGCGTGACCGGATGCACGATGCGGAAGACAAAGAAGAACCCCGCCATGACCGCCGTCAGCAGCAGCAGCGCCGCCAGCAAGTACCACGTCGAATGATCACGCGCATGCCATGCGAAGATCAGCTGCTCCTGGGAATGCGGCTTGGCGGACATCAGGTTGGCGGGGTCACGACTTTGGCGGAACGGTGGAATGCGCCACCTCGTAGCCGAGATCGAGCGCCAGGTTGCCGATCTCGATCACCCGGCCGTATGGCGCCTGCTTGTCCGCGTGGATGATGGCGCGGCGTTCACCCTCGCGGTGCGCCTTGAGCTTTTCACGCAGTTCCGCCGTCGTCGTGCGCACACCATCGAAGTAGAGCGAATTCTCCAGACCGGCAGCGATGGTGATGATGTGGGCGCGGTCGAACCCGGTCAGGCGGGAGTTCGACTGCGGATTCTCCACCTTGATGCCGGAGCGCTGCGCGAAACCGCTGCTGAAGAGGAAATACACCAGCAGCAGGAGAATGGTGTTCAGCAGAGGCGCCGTGTAGAGCCACGGGCTTTGCTTGGGCAGGTTGCTTTCGAGCTTCATGGTCGGCAGCTCACAGACGGGCAGTTTGGGGTTCTCGGCAAGCGGGCTTCAGAGAATCTCGGACGGCTGGCCTCCGGCTCCCGCGTGCGCACGTTCTTATCCTTTCAATCCGCGCAGGCGTTTGCCCGCCTTCGGCATTTCGGACTCGGCCGGGCGGAACTCCACAATGTTGTCGGAACCCTTCGCGTCCTCGATCAGGTTCACGATCTCGATGCCCGCCCGCTCCAGATCATGCATCAGCGAGCGGGCCCGGGCGCTGAGAAAAGCGAAGGAGAGATAAGCAGGGATCGCCACCACGAGTCCGAGCGCCGCCGTGATCAGGCTCTGATAAACGCCACGCGCCACATCCGCCGGCGTCGCCACCCCGTTGGCGGAGGCCAGCCCGGTGAAACTGTCCAGCAGCCCGATCACCGTGCCCAGCAGGCCGATGAGCGGCGCCGCATGCGCGATGGCGTTCAAAATGCCGAGAAAGCGCTCCAGCCGGGGCACTTCGAGCTGCCCGGCTTCCTGGACGATCTCCTTCAACTGCTCACGGGGTGCGTGATGACGCAGCAAGGCGGCGTGAATCACCCGTCCTGCCGGCACCCGCGTTGCCACACACTCCTGCAGCGCTTCAGCAAAGTTCCTGCGCCGAATCAGACTCGCCAGACCGGCCAGAAACTCGCCGATGTTCATGCTCGCCCGGTGAAAGTAGGCCAGCCGCTCCATAAAAATCGCCCCAGCGAAACACAGGCACCCGATGAGAAGCCAGACAAGCGGTCCGCCTTTGGAGATGAGATCAATCATGGGCCGGGGTCAAAAGGGAGAGTGAAAAATGCCAGCACGAAGCCGCATTTCGGAAGTTGCCTCGTACAACGCAAGTTTTATGCCGAGTGCGACGGCTTGTAAACATTGGAAATGAACGGGATACCCGGGACGGCTGCAACCAGGGATTCCACTCCCGCCCCGGCGGCATCCGTTCGAAGCAGGCGAGCGAACAGCCAGACGTGACATTCATACCAAAACCCGGCACCGCCGGGCCTTGCTTCCTTCCGGCAAAACCGCTCCAATTCCTGCCATGAAACCCTTCGATCTCCAAGTCAATGGCTACGCTGGCACCGACTTCAACGGTGACAACCTCACCGCCGAAGCCCTCCACAGCGCCTGCGCGGCCCTCGTCGAAGACGGCTGCGATTCCATCCTCGCCACCTTCATCACCGATGAAATCCCCACGCTGGAGCGCCGCATCGGTAAATTGGTCGAATTGCGCGAAAAAGACGAGCTCGCCCGCCGGATGATCACCGGCATCCACATCGAGGGCCCCTTCATCAATCCCGTCAAAGGCTACGTCGGCGCCCACCCGCCCCACGCCGTGAAACCGGCCAACATCGACGACGCCAAGCGCCTGCTCGCCGCTGCCGGAGGCCTCGCGAAGCTGGTCACCCTCGCCCCCGAACACGACGAAGGCTCGAAAACGACCGCCTTCCTCGCCTCCCAAGGCATCACTGTCTCGGCCGGTCATTGCGATCCCTCCCTCGACCAGCTCAATGCCGCCTGCGACGCCGGATTGACCATGTTCACTCACCTCGGCAACGGCTGCCCCGTGCAGATGCACCGTCATGACAACATCATCCAGCGCGCCCTCAGCCTCCATGATCGCCTCTGGCTCTGCTTCATCCCGGACGGCGTGCATGTGCCCTTCTTCGTGCTGAAAAACTGGCTCGCCAGCATCGGCCTCGACCGCACCATCTTCGTCACCGACGCCATCTCCGCCGCCCGCCTCGGCCCCGGCCGCTACACCCTCGCCGGCTGGGACATCCTCATCGGCGACGACCTCGTCGCCCGCTCCCCCGACGCCACCCACTTCGTCGGCAGCACCGTCACCGTGCCACGCATCAAAGCGAACGCGTATGAGCAGCTCGGCATGAGCGAGGAGCAGTTGAAGCAGGTGCTGGATGTGAATCCGCGGAAGGCGACCAAGAGCTAGACTCCGCGTCATGGGGTCTTGTGAACCTGGACAGAGGAATCAAAGCTCTTTGGCGCTCATCAAGCGCGGCATCTATGGCTCATTTCACACGTCAGCAAAAAGCACCTACCGCGTTATCTGGCGGAGTTAGTTTTCCGCTGGAACGAGCGGGATGCTGCGGACGGCGAACGCACAGTTTCAGCCTTGCACATGGTGAAAGGGAAGCGTTTAATGCATCCGTACTCATCCGGGACCGACCTTCCAAGCAGTGACGCAGCGTTATGGCTGCAACGCTCGCCGGGCCAGCCCATTCCCAAGCGTTTATGAAGAAGACAGACACATCACAACTGAGCTGCAAGAAGTTGGGAAGCGCTTTGTCCGTAGAGTGACCAGCCATGCCCCCACAACCAGAACAAAAGAAGCCTGTATGGCAGAAGGCGTGGGAAGCCATCGTCCCAAGGCTAGAGTGGTTACAGCAACACCCACTGAAAGGGTCAATAATTGCGGCAGGAGCGGGCCTTGCTTCTCTCTTCCTTGCCCCGTTGGCGCTTGAGTTGACCCAGAAGTCTGACGCTTACACCGCGTTCGCAGAGACCAAGCCAGTGGATAGACTCTTGGGATTTCTAGGATGGTTAGTAGCAGGAACAATATCAATCCCTGTGCTGGTGATATGGGTATTTGGTCTGGCTGTATGGATCTGGTTTAACAGACAAAAGGCGCGTCCATCTGGTGAGAAATCTCCGCAGATGATCAATCCTGAAATTGAAGACTTGAAACGTCAGCTTGAGCAGGAGAGAAAAAAGCGCCCTGAGACGCCTGCGAAAGAGGCTAACGCGAAGGAATTTTCCAACGTCCTTGCGAATCAACCTGACCATCGGTCGGTTGTTAGCTTCCTTTTCAAATTCAAGGATGGAACCTTTATCGATGTTTCCAGAGAGGTTTCTATCTCGCAGGCCGCTGCCCAAAAGATTCTGAAAGAACTGGAACTTGATAATCACCTAATTGACCGAATCGGACAAACGCCCCAAGGACACGTCATTTACGCGCTCAATGTCAACGGTGCCAGATATGCGACGGCCCAAGGCATGACGCCTGGCAATCAGAACATGGGCGATGTTCGAGCCAGTGAGGCTGAGAAGGAGCTTTTCACTCTTCGGCAGGAGTTTCAGAAGGTTTGCCATGAAGCGGCGGAACTCCGCATGGAGAAGGTTGAGTCCGCCCGGGGTTTGGAACGGTTGAATCGGCAGCTTGACGAAGCATTGAAGCCAAGAAGCGCGGCAGCCCCGCTGAGCGGTGGGTGTGCCACTATTCAGTAGTGAAGTGAACTCACTCATCCACACTCCTCCCGTGGTGTGACAAGTGCATAAATCCTCATAATTTGCCTCCGACCATGGACAACGCTGCTTTTAGTGATCTTTGCAGGCCCAATCACCAAGGAACAGCAGCTTTGGCAGACCAAACGGCAGATGAAAACCATTCAAACGCCCCCTGAAACGGAAGAAATTGCATCTCTTTCGGCTGTCGGCGTGCTTCTGGGCAACGGCAACCATTGTGATTTATTTTCTGGAGGTATTATCGATCCTTAGCCAGTAGCCGCGATGCTAAATTCTCACTCCTGGCTCGAAACCCAACGTGGGCGCTACAGCGTTGTCCGCTGGCTATTTCCTCGCCTGCTGGCGGGCGAGAACGGCCACCTTCGCCCTTGCCACCCTTAACGCCACCCGTTACTATCGGCACACCACGATGCATGATCCGTTCCTTTGCCTGCGACGACACCGCCCGGCTGTTCCGGCGGGAGAAAGTCCGTGCGTTTCCGCCGGACATTCAGCGCACCGCCCTGCGCAAGCTCGCCCAGCTTCATGCGGTGACGGAACTGGCGCAGCTCCGCGTGCCGCCGGGCAACCGGCTGGAAGCCCTCAAGGGAGACCGCAAAGGACAGTTCTCCATCCGCATCAACGACCAGTGGCGCGTCTGCTTCCGCTGGAAGTCCGATGGGCCGCATGATGTCGAGATCGTGGACTACCATTAACCTGCCAACGCCATGAAAAAACACGCCCCCGTTCATCCCGGTGAAGTCCTGCGCGAGGACTTCCTGCTACCGCTGGGCCTGTCGGAATACCGGCTGGCCCAGGACATCGGTGTGCCGCCACGGCGCATCAATGAGATCGTGAAAGGCAAACGTGCCATCACCGCCGACACGGCCCTGCGTCTGGCCCGCTACTTCGCATGGCCGGCGGAAGTTTGGATGAATCTGCAATCCCACTACGAGCAGCAGTTGGCCGAGGATGAAATCCGCCCCGTGCTGGACCGGATCAAGCCCTGCGCTCTGGCGGCGTGATAGACCGACTGATGCAGTGCGGCGCGTAGAGCAAAGATCGCATTTCTCCGGGAAAAGGCGAAGGCGCCGGGGTTTTCCCCCGACGCCTTCATGTGGATCGGTCCTCATAAGCCGGATTCTGTGTCCCCGACGCCCTTCGGTGCCTGGCTGTGATCATTTATCTGTCAGGCTGAACGATCAGCCCGCCCCCGCTCGCGCGGTGGTGCGACTATTACCCGGAGCTATCCATCCCTTGCGGGACTTGCGGCCAGGCGGGCCGTTTCTCCTGTTCTGTCTTGCACCGCATGAGGTTTGTCGTGCCCCCTTCCTCGCGGTCGGGGCGGTGGGCTCTTACCCCGCCGTTTCACCCTTACCCTGCCGAAGCGGGGCGGTTTGTTTTCTGTGACACTGTCTGTGACCGCGGCTTGCACCGCAGCCCCCACGCTTTCACGTGGCATGCTGCCCTGTGGTGTCCGGACTTTCCTCTGGCGCCCCGTCTTGCGACGAACCACCAGCGATCACTCCGACCGACCCGCCGCCAGCCTTACGAAGGCGGACGGAAAGGGCAAGTTGGGATTCGTGTGAGCGGCGCAGATCAGCCCGCTGCGGCTTCCTCCACGCTGACGCAGGTGCAGACGAGGTGTCGGTCGCCAAAGACGTTGTCCACGCGGGAGACGGGCGGCCAGTACTTCGACTCTTCCACCCAAGGCAGCGGGAAGGCGGCCACCTCCCGGGTGTAGGCGTGCGGCCAGTCGCTTTTCATGACGGCGGCGGCGGTGTGCGGCGCCTGTTTCAGCGTGTTGTCGGTGGGATGATACTGACTGCTCTCCACGCCGATCATCTCGCCGTGTATGCACTGCATGGCCTCGCAAAAGCGGTCCAGCTCGGCTTTGCTCTCGCTCTCGGTCGGCTCGATCATCAACGTGCCGGCCACGGGCCAGCTCATCGTCGGCGCATGGTAGCCGAAGTCCATCAGGCGCTTGGCCACGTCCTCAACGGTGACTTTGTGAAAGTGGCTGAAGTCGAGGATGCACTCGTGCGCGACCAGGCCGTCGGCCCCTTTGTAGAGCGTGGGGAAATGCGCTTCGAGTTTCTTGGCGACGTAGTTGGCGTTCAGGATGGCAAACTTCGTCGCCTCCGTCAGACGCGGCCCCATCATGGCCACATACATCCACGAGATGGTGCAAATGCTGGCGCTGCCCCATGGCGCGGAGCACACCGCGCCTTCGCGACGCTCCTCCGCCCAGGTGTGATGCCCCGGCAGATGCGGGCGCAGATGCGCGGCCACGGCGATGGGACCGACACCCGGCCCCCCGCCGCCGTGCGGGATGCAGAAGGTCTTGTGCAGGTTCAAATGACAAACATCCGCGCCGATGCGGCCGGGCGAGGTCAGGCCGACCTGGGCGTTCATGTTGGCGCCATCCATGTAAACCTGGCCGCCGTGCTCGTGCGTGAGCTGGCAGATCTCGATGATTGATTCCTCAAAGACGCCGTGCGTTGACGGATAGGTGATCATCAGCGCGGCCACCTTGTCCTTGTTGGCCTCAAGCTTCGCCTTGAGGTCGTCGAGAGCCACATTGCCATGGTCGTCACAGGCCACCGGAACGACCCGGAATCCGCACATCACCGCACTGGCCGGATTGGTTCCGTGGGCGGAAGTCGGGATCAGACACACATCCCGGTGCCCCTCCCCGCGGACGGCGTGAAAGCGCTTGATGGCGAGAAGGCCGGCATACTCGCCCTGCGAGCCCGCATTCGGCTGCAGCGACACCGCGTCAAAGCCGGTGCATTCGGCCAGCCACGCTTCGAGATCGCCAAACAGCGTGCGGTAGCCTTCCGATTGATCATGCGGGCAGAAGGGATGCAGGCCGTTCACCTCAGGCCAGCTCAGCGGCATCATCTCGGCGGCGGCGTTGAGCTTCATCGTACAGGAGCCCAGCGGAATCATGCTGCGGTTCAGCGCGATGTCTTTCGCCTCCAGCCGGTGCAGGTAGCGCATCATCTCCGTCTCGGAGTGATACGAATTGAAAACGGGATGGGTGAGGAAGTCCGACGAGCGGTGGTGCAGGGCCGAGCAGTGCAGCGGCTGGTCATCAGCCAGCACGGGGAGCTGCTGCGGCTTGGAGATGCCGAAGGCGGTGAGGAGATTGAGCAGCTCCTCCTCCCGGACCCGTTCGTCAAAGGCCACGCCGACCGTGGTGGCGTCGATCTTGCGCAGGTTGATCCCGAATAGCTGGGCGCGCTTGAGCAGGTCTTCGGCGCTCCGCACGCGAACGCTGATCGTGTCGAAAAAGTCATCGCTCAGCACGTCGAGCCCGTTGCGCAGCAGCTCGCCCGCCAGCCACACCGCCGCGCCATGCACGCGGTGGGCGATCGCCTTTAAGCCCTGCGGCCCGTGATAAACCGCATACATCGAGGCCATGACGGCCAGCAGCACCTGCGCCGTGCAAATGTTGCTGGTGGCTTTCTCACGGCGGATGTGCTGCTCCCGCGTCTGCAGGGAAAGACGATACGCGGGCTTGCCGGCGGCGTCTTTGGACACACCGATCAATCTTCCTGGCAGACGACGCTTCAGCGCATCCTTCACCGCCATGAACGCGGCATGCGGCCCGCCAAAGCCGAGCGGCACGCCGAAGCGCTGGCTGTTCCCCACGCAGATGTCCGCGCCAAACTCGCCCGGCGGGCGCAGCACGGTGAGCGCCAGCAGATCGGCGCTGACGACGAAAAGGGCACCGGCTTCGTGGACCTCATTCGCGAGTTCCGAGAAGTCATGAATCACTCCCAGCGTGTCTGGATACTGCACCAGCACCGCAGCCAGCCCCTTCGTGCCGTCGTGCTTCCAGGAAAGCGCATCGCCGACCTCCACTCGGATGCCGAGCGCGTCCATGCGCGTGCGCACGACCTCAATGCAATGTGGATGACACTTTTCGGAGACAAACACCCGCGCTGCACCGCCGACCTGCGCCACCGCAAGCCCGAGCGCCTCGGCGCAGGCCGTGCCTTCATCCAGCAACGAGGCGTTTGCGACATCGAGCGCCGTCAGATCGCGGATCATCGTCTGGAAATTGATCAGCGCTTCCAGCCGCCCTTGTGCGATCTCGGCCTGATACGGCGTGTAGGCGGTGTACCAGCCCGGATTTTCGAGAATGTTCCGCTGGATGACCGGCGGCGTGAAAGTGTCGTGATAACCCAGGCCGATGAAGGAGCGCAGCACCTTGTTCCGGCTCATGATCTGCCGCATCCTGCGCAGCGCCTGCTCCTCGCTCAGCGGCGGCGGCAGATTCAACGCCTCGCGGACCCGGATGCCTTCCGGAACGACCTTGTCGATCAGTTCGTCGAGTGAATTGAAACCTAGCGTTTGCAGCATGCTCTCCGCCTCAGCGACGGAGGGTCCGATGTGACGGCGGGAGAAGTTTGTGGGCATTGAATCGCAGAAACTAACCCGCCATGCCCGGCTGTCACTTCCCAAACAGGTCCCAGAACTTTTTCTCGGACGCCTTCTGCTTCCCCTTCGCTTCACGGAGGAACGGCGCCAGCGCGGCGAGGTTCATGATCCAGTGGTTGATGAGGTTGAAAGGAAAGCGCAGCGGACGGGCGAAATCGACAAAGAGCACCACACGGTAGCCATCCGTGTCATTCCAGACTTCATGATTGTAGGTGTCGTCAAAGACCACCGCCCTGCCCTCCTGCCAGGCATGAACCTGGTCGGCGATGCGAATGCGGCACTGATGGGCGGGCTCGGGCACCATGAGGCCGAGATGCAAGCGCAGCACCCCGGCCCAGGGACCGCGATGCTCGGGGATGTGCTTGCGCGGCGAGAGGATGGAGAAGAAGCCCGTGGTGCAGCCCGGGATCATGTCGAGCACCTTCATCGTCTCCGGACAGTGCCGGGCGTTCTCCGTGCAGTCCATGCCGACGCCTTTGAGGAAAAAGGTCTTCCACTGGTCGTCCCCCTGGATCATCCCAACTTCCTTCACGATGTCTTGAAAGCTGGGCATCGCGTCCCGGTATTTCATCACCGCGTCCAGCTCCGCCCGCACCTTCCGCCAGTCGGCCTCCACCTTCTTCACCCAAGGGAAATGTCGCGAGTCGTAGATCGGCGGATCGCCGTGAATCGAACAGCGGGCGATGACCGCTTCGATGATGTTTTGCAGGCTGTTGACCACCCTGTCGATCACGCCCTTCGGCGGGAAGGTGCGGTGGCGGCGATGGTAGGCATCGACCGGTTTCAATTCAAAACCTGCGGGCACTGTTGCGACGGAAGAATCAGCTTCTGAGGGCATGGGACTGTTACGCGACGAGTAACGAATCCGTCACAATTTGCAGCCAAAAAAATGCCTCAAAGCCGGGCACCCATAGGCCCGATCTTGTCGCCTCCGCCCTGAGCCTCAGCCGATGTGCTTGCGGTAAGCTTCGGCGTCCATCAAGGCGTCGGTTTCAGCCGGGTTTGCGGCTTTGATCTTGAAGATCCAGCCGGCGGCGTAGGGATCGGTATTCAGCAGCCCGGGCTCGCCGCCGAGCGCGCCGTTCACCTCCACGATCTCTCCAGAAACCGGCGCGTAGATGTCACTGGCCGCCTTTACGGACTCGATCACGCAGACCTGCTGCCCGGCGCTGACCTGGGCGCCGACTTTTGGCGGATCGACAAAGACCACGTCGGTCAGTTCAGCCTGCGCATGATCGGTGATGCCGACGGGTGAAGGCGTTTGCGTCGGGTCGATCCATTCGTGGGATTCGCGGTAGCGGAGGTTTTCAGGGACGTTGCTCATGATGATGTGGGGAGAAAGTCAGGCGGCTGGTTTGCGGTAAAACGGCTTCTTCACGATTTCCGCCGGAAAACGGCGCCCGCGAATTTCAATTTCGATCGTGTTGCCTGGCTTCACCGCGTCCGTCGGCAGATAGGCCATGCCGATGCCGCCGCCGAGACTCGGAGCCTGCGAGCCGCTGCACACCTCACCGACGATCTCGCCGCCAAACGCCACGGGATAATGCGGGCGTGGCGGCGGCGCGGCGCCCGTCATGCGGAAGACGGCCAGTTTGTCCGGCAGTCCGGCGGCTTTTTGCGCCACCAGGGCCTCGCGACCGACGAAACCGCTCTTCTCCAAATCCACGAAAAAACCGAGCCCGGCCTGCAGCGGCGTGCGCTCTTCGGAGAGGTCGTTGCCATTGAGCGGATAGCCCATTTCGAGGCGCAGCGTGTCGCGGGCGCCGAGTCCGCAGGGCATCCCGCCCGCAGCTTTCACCGCTTCAACAATTTTTCTGAACCAGGACACGGCGGTCTCGGCGGGCATGAAGAACTCGAAGCCCTCTTCCCCCGTGTAACCGGTGCCGCACAGCCACATCGGCCCGTTTTCAGTCATGGTGACGAGGATTGCATTGTGCGCCGGATAGGAGTCCTCGCCGCCGAAGACGGCTGCGGCCACTTCACGCGCTTTCGGCCCCTGAATCGCCAGTCCGGCCGTAAAGTCGCTCGCGTTGGCCATCAGCACGTCATCGTCTTCGGTGAGCTGGGACTCGATCTGCGCCCAGTCGGCGTCGATTCGCGATGCATTGACGACGAGGAAGAATTCACGCTCGCTGGTGCGATAGGCGATCAAATCGTCGATCACCCCGCCCCGCTCGTTCAGCAGCATCGTGTACTGGCCTTCACCCGGCTGGAGTTTGGCGATGTTGTTGGTGAGAACTCGGTTCAGGAAGGCCTCCGCCCCCTTCCCGCCCACGATGATCTGTCCCATGTGGGAAATGTCGAACACTCCCACCGTCTGCCGCACCGTCTTGTGCTCCTCGACGATGCCCGAATACTGAACCGGCATCTCCCACCCGGCAAAGGGCACCATGCGTCCTCCGAGTTCGAGATGCACCTCATGGAGCGGCGTTCGGCGGAGATGAGCGGGGGCGGTCACGGCGGCATGGTGGGAAGCGCAGAATGCTTGTCAACGCGGCGCCACGCCCCTGATCGGACATCCGCCGGCTTATTTCAGCTCCTGAATCCGCAGGTTGCGGAACTTGTAGGTCTGCCCCTTTTCGCCGTGATGCTGAATGGCGATGACGCCGCTGGCATCCACGCCATCTTCCACGTCGGTCGTCAGCACACCGTTGACGAAAATTTTGAGGCTCTTGCCACGGCACTCGATGCGGTAGGTGTTCCAGTCGTTGCGCTTGAACGCATCACCAGCACGGGCGCGGAAGGCGGCTTCGCTCTCCTTGTTGCCTTTGATCGGGCTGGCGAACCACATGCGGCGGCCTTCGTCATACAGACCACCCGACCACTTGCGGGTTTCGTCGCCATCGACCTCCGCCTGGTAGCCGAAGACCTTGTTTGGCTCGACATGAGCACGGAACATGAAGCCGCTGTTCGCCTTGCCTTCCGGCAGCAGGATGTCGCCTTCGAAAATGAAGTCGCCGTAAGTCTTTTCGGTCACGACAAAGAACTTCTTCTCGCCCGTCAGATGAATCTCCCCGTTCACGACCTCGATCTGGCCCCAGTCATAGGCGTTTTTCCAGCCGGTCATCGTCTTGCCGTCAAACAAGGGCACCCAGTTTTCAGCAAAGGCGGGAATGGCGAAGGCAAAGGCAAGAGCGGCGAAGAGAAGCTTGGTTTTCATGGTGGGGAGAAGATCATGGCAAGGATTCAAGACACAGACAAGTTCGGGGTTGCTGTTATAACAGGCGTGCCTACAGTCCTCCTTATGGAACTCAAACTGCGCAAAATTGGCAACTCTGTCGGTGTCGTCTTTCCGAAGGAGGTCTTGGCTCATCTAAAGGCGGAAGAAGGCGAATCCATCGCTCTGACCGAAACACCCGACGGTTATCGAATCGTCCAAAGTCAATCAGACTTCGCCAAGACCATGGAAGTGATGAAGAGCCTCTCTGACCGCTATCGGAACACATTGCGTGAGCTTGCCAAATGAAGGCACCCTATTGGCTTACACTCGAGGAGTGTCTCGCGCTGCACGAGATGATGGTGGCGTTTTATGGTGGCACACTGGGTCTGCGTGACGAATCGTTGCTTCAGTCCGCGCTCGCCAAGCCGCAAAATGTTTATGCCTATGGGCAGCCCACCATGGCTGACCTCGCAGCCAGTTACACTGTGGGAATCGTCAAAAACCACCCGTTTCTCGATGGCAACAAACGGACCGGATTCATGATGGGTGCCGGTTTTCTGGAACGAAATGGGTTCACATTTAACGCCACTGAAGCCGATGCCGCGATTCGCACCCTCGCACTCGCAGCCGGGGAAATGACCGAAGCGGCCTACGCCGCATGGCTGGAGACGAACTCGGAGAAGCGGAAGTAGCATCACGACGACGCCCGCCACACGCCCTCGGTCATCACGATCTTCGGCGCGGCGGGAATGCCGCGTTCGTTTTGCTGGTACTGAGTCACCAGCAGATCGACAGCCGCCGCGCCCAGGACATCCGCCTGCTGGTCGATGCCGCCCACCTGCGGGAAATCGGAATGCCACGCCAGGGTCACCAGCATCGGTCGTTTCGAAGCTGGCAAGGCCGTGAGCCACTCCGCGACCACATGCCCGCCGTCGATCACCACCTCCGGCTTTTCTTTACGCACCCACGCCAGGAAGTCCGCACGCGCAGGCGTCTTCCTCAGCGCCAGCAGCTTTTCGGGTCGCGCCAGCGGATGATGCGCCAGAAAGCTCGCCGACCACGCACGGAACATCCGCTCATTAATGGTGCTGCCGGAGTAGAAGCCGATTCGCTCGTGCCCCTGCTTCTTGAGCATGCGTAGCGCCGTCATCATGCCAAGGAAGTGATGATGATGGACGCGGTGAAGTTGCGGTCGTGCATAGCCCAGGCCGATGACGACGCTGCTGAATTTCTCCCACGCCATCGAGACATGCCCGCGACTGCGTGAGATCAGAGGCGAGAGGATGAAGCCGGGGATGCCCCGCGCCTCAAGAATGCTCGAAAGCCTCCGCCCAGTCATACCCCGGGCCGCGAGATGGAATTCTTCGAGCTGGAAGCCGAGCTTCTTCGCCTGCTGGTGCGCACCGCGAACGAGTTGCTGCGACCACGACGACTTCGCGATCTCCGCCGCCTCACGTTCGGCCCAAACGAAGGCCAGCGTCCGCGGCGGCGCCGTCTGACGCGCACGTCGCATGTGCGTCATCAGCTTGGCGATCTCCGGGTCCGGCTGGTAGCCCAGGTTCTCCGCCACCGCCGCGATCTTTGCCCGCAAGTCCGCGCCCACATGCCGCTCTCCGCGCATGGCGCGGGAGACGGTCATCTTCGAGACACCCAGTGCGCGGGCGATGTCATTCAGGGTGGGGCGGGACATGCCTGTTACCGTAACAGAACCGAATTGATTGCGCTACCCGCCTGCGTTCGTTTAAAGCTTCCCGTTCCACCCAACTCCGCCCACCATGAAAACCGCCCTCTTTGTCTCTCTCATCGCCCTCACGGCTGCCGCGCAGGCACAGCCGAAGTGGATCGAAGCCGAATCCTTTGCCAACCACGGCGGCTGGGTTCTCGATACGCAGTTCATCGATTCCATGGGCTCGCCCTACCTGATGGCGCACGGCATGGGGAAGGTGGTGAAGGACGCCAGCACGCAAGTGGAACTCCCGGCGGGCGAGTACACACTTTGGGCACGTACCAAGAACTGGGTGGGGCCGTGGGATGCGCCGGGAGCACCAGGGCGCTTCGAGATCAGCGTCAATGGCGAGAAGCTGAAGCATGAATTCGGCGCCACGGGGAAGGACTGGCAGTGGGAGAAGGCCGGACCGGTGAAAGTTTCCGGCAAGACCAAGATCGCGCTACATGACCTCACGGGTTTCGACGGTCGCGTGGACGCCATCGTGCTTAGCGATGACGCGGGCTTCACGCCGACGACGGAGATGCGTAGAAAATTGCTCGGCCTGCCGGAGCAGGCGCCGGAGACGAGCGAGTACGACCTCGTGGTCGTCGGCGGCGGGTACTCCGGCATGGGCGCGGCGATTTCCGGCGCACGGCAGGGGCTGAAGGTGGCGTTCGTTCAGAATCGCCCGGTGCTCGGCGGCAATGGATCGAGCGAGATCCAGGTGTGGGCCATGGGTGGCACGCGCCGTGGTTTGTACCCGCATCTCGGCGAGATCGTGGAGGAGTTCGCGGACCGGGCGAGCAACAGCCCGGCTGCCTCGCCGGATGAATTCAACGACAAGCTCAAGGAAGACACGGTGAAGGCGGAGAAGACCATCGAGCTGTTTCTCAACACGCACGTCTATGGCGTCGAGCTGAACGCGGACAAAAAGAATATCCGCAGCGTCATCGGCCTGGACACGAAGAGCGGCAAGGAAACGCGCTTTGTGGGCAAGCTGTTCGTGGATTGCACCGGCCACGGCACCGTGGGGGCGCTGGCGGGCGCGGAGTTCATGATGGAGGAAAAAGGCCGCATGGGCATGAGCAACATGTGGGTCATGCAGAATCTGAAAAAGCCCGTTTCATGGCCGGGCACACCCTGGTCACTACAGATGACGCTGGACGACTTCCCGGAGCCGCGTGCGCTGGCGCCCGTCGGCAAGAAGAATGCCGCCAACCAGACGGGTTTCGACCTCGGCTACACGCCGGTGCCGAATCCTGACGAGTACGTCCACGGTGAGTGGTTCTGGGAGAGCGGCTTCGACAAGCATCCGATCAACGACCTCGAACTCATCCGCGATCACAACTTCCGTGCGGTCTATGGTGCCGTTTCGGCGCTCAAGACCCTTTCCGCCGAAAAATACGCGAACTACGACCTCACCTGGCTGGCCTACATCGGCGGTCCGCGTGAAAGCCGCCGCATCGTCGGCGACCTGGTGCTCAACGGCGAAGACATGGTGAACGGCGTCATCCATCCCGACGGCTGCGTGCCGACGACCTGGGACCAGGACCTGCATTATCCGAAGGAGCAGTATGCAAAGAACTTCCCGGACAATCCCTTCATCAGCCGCGCCGTGTTTGGGAAGCACACGGACCGGAAAAACGGCTATCCGGTGCCCTACCGCTGCTTCTACTCCAAAGACATCGGGAACCTTTTCATGGCCGGTCGCACGATCAGCGTGGATCGCAACTCGCTGGGCAGCACGCGCGTGATGCGCACCTGCGGCATGATGGGGGAGGTCGTGGGCAAGGCGGCCTGGATCTGCGTGCGCCACCACACCACGCCGCGTGGCGTGTATGAGCAGTATCTCGACATTTTGAAGGACCTCATGAACAAGCCCGGCGCGATGCGGCGTGACTCCCTCGAAGGCGATCTCTACCTGCCGGCCAACGCCAAGACTCTGCCGCCGATCGCCGAGGACGGCATCAATCCAGCGAAGCTCGAAGGCATCGTGATTGATGATGCGGAGGCGGAACTGAAGGGCAAGTGGGCGCACGGCGAGGGCCTGAAGCCCTTCGTGGGCAAGCACTACAGCTACGGCAGCGACAAGGACGCCAGTGCCCGCTTCGCTTTCAGCGTGAAGCAGACCGGCAGCTATGAAGTGCGCATCTTCTTCCAACCGCACGAGAACCGCGCGAAGTCAGCTCCTGTCAGTGTGCTGAGCGCGGACGGGGAGAAGACCTTCACAGTCGATCAAAGCAAGCCCGCCCCCCTCCCCCAGGGCGCCTACAGCCTGGGCACCTTCAAATTCAGCGCTGGCGAGGAGGCAGCCGTGATCTTCCGCACGAAGAACGCGGGCGGGAATGTGCACCTCGATGCCGTGCAGGTGCTGCCGGCGAAGTAGGCATTCAAATCCAGACGCATGCCCCGCCATCGGGGCATGCAGCCGGTTTGGAATCGACCGGCAATCAGGCCGCTTTCTTTTTCTTCGCGGCCGGGGCGGCGGTTTTGGTCGCCGCCTTGGCGCTCTTGGCGGCAGGCCTCTTGACCACCTTGGGCGCAGGCAGCGGAATGATGCTCATCCACTCCTGGCAGGGGAGCCAGGCCTCCGTGCCTTCACTGCGGAGGTAGTCGGAGTCGTTGAGGAGTCCGCGCTTTTGAAAATCCAGGATCTCCGTTTTGGAGAAGGGGCCGAATTCGACAAATGTGCGGCTGAGATAGACGAGGTCTTTCATGGGGTATTGGGTTCAGGTTTGGGGATAGGGTTCGTTAGTGAGCGCTTACCCCTGCGGCAAGCATCAATCCTGCCACACTGCTTCTAAAAATGTTGTCCAGGCGGTCGTGAGGCCGGTGACCGGTGAGGAATTCGCTCACCGTTGGGCTTGCGGGGCTTCACGCGACAATCTAGTTTATATGACAAGAATGATTATTTGCCTCGAATCCTCCCTCCTCGGCGGGTATCTGACCAATGAAGTGCCCGGACTGATCACGGGAGTGCTGCATCTGGCAGGCAAAGCGCAGCCGGTGCGGGTGGAGTTGGCAGGGAACTTCCTGCGCGATATCGCCGGCTGCCGGGTCGATTTTCATAATCCTCTGCCGGAAGCGAACCAGGCGGAGGTGGAGGCCGTTTCATCGCTGCAGCACGGCTACGCCGGGCTCATGACCGCCTCCTACCGCGTGGCCAAACTGCCACGACGCCGCACTCAGTCCGGGCTGGCCAAGATTTTGGAGCCGCCGCCAGGCCTGAAGAACCTGCTTTTTTTTGAGTGGTTCAATCAAGACCACCAGAGAATCCTGATCCAGTCCTGGCACCTCCAACTGCGCGTTTCGGAGTCGCGCTGGCAGTTGACGAAAGATGAGGAAGACGTGCTTTTACGGCAGAACCGCGCCCGGCGGAAACACTTCCTGCTCGGCGAGAGGGGCCGCAGCAGCAAGGATCGCGACGCTCTTCACAGTCCAGGCCTCGACGACCCTTTCCAGCCCACCAAGCCTGGATGCGACCCCTTCGGACCGACTCTAACGGCTGAGACCGCCCAGAGGGAGCCGCTGCCGTCGAAGGCAGAAAAGGACCCCGCGATCCGCGCGGCCGCACTGGCCCAGGAGCTGCGTCGATTTCAGAGCCTGCTGGTTTTCAACGAGGAGGTCAGGACCCGACCGGCCGTCCTGCGCCTGCTCGCCACGGTCGCCGACCTGGCCGCGCACCTGATTCATGTGCTCAAGCAATTCACCGAGGAGCAAAAACAGCAATGGCGTTTTTTGGTCGTGGACCTGGAGCAGAGCCTGCCGCTCTTCGCCGCCGCATTGAACGCCACGGACCAGCTAATCCAACAAAATCCCCAGGGGGCCGACATGGATTGGCTGGCGGGTGTTCAGGCCAGCCTCCTGAACATCGAGCTGCGCATGAGAGAGCTGTTGGGACAGTTGCGCTGATCGACGGGGCGGATTAGCATGGCCGCCATGCGACTTTCCCACTTTGCCCTCGCCCTCACGATCATTCTTCTGGCCGTCACCGGGTATCTGGCCTGGGAAGCGCAGCAGGAGGCGCAGGGAGCCCGCCGTGAGCTGGAACTCGTCCGCAAACAGCAGGCCGCGCAAGAAGCATCCCGTCCCGTAGCGCCTGAGGTGGTCGCTGCCGTCCCGCCGCCTCCGGAACCGCCTCCCGCTCCCGCCAATTCCTCCCCACCTCTCGCTGGCAGCGGGCTGATGCCAGGGACTCCGGAAGCATCCTCCACTCCGGCACCCGCGCCCCTGACCGCTTTGCAAAAGCAACTGATGGGCATGCCCGCCGTGGCCAAGGTGCTCGACGTCCAGCCGGCGCAGGGATTCGCGGTCATCAATGCCGGAAAGAACAAGCAGCTCGAACCGGGGCTCAAATTCGACGTCCGCCGTGCTGACGGACTGGTGGGCCGCGTGATCATCGGAGAAACCATCGACGCTGCGGAGGCAGTGGTGGACATCGACCCCACCGGCGCCATCCCAGGGGTCTCCATCGAGGCGGGCGACGAGCTGGTGCTGCCCATTCGCAAGTGAAGCACACGCCCCATGGCTCGTGAACGTCTTGATCTCGTCCTGGTGAAGCAGGGTCTGGCTCCGTCCCGCGAGCAGGCGAAAAGGCTCATCATGGCCGGGGAAGTCAGCGTTACCGGACGCCGTGTCACCCAGCCCGGCTGGCTTCTCAAAGAGAGCGATCAAATCGTCGTGCGGACGCCGCCCAAGTTCGTCAGCCGCGGCGGCCTGAAGCTCGAGGGCGCCCTGGAGCACTTCGGCATCGACGTCACCGGCATGATCGCTTTGGACGCGGGGGCCTCCACGGGCGGATTCACCGACTGCCTGCTCCAGCGCGGCGCGGTGAAGGTCTTCGCTTTCGACGTGGGGACGAATCAACTGGTCTGGAAACTGCGCAGCGACCCACGCGTGGTCTCCCGTGAGCAGTTCAATCTGCGCTACATGGTTCCGGAGGATCTCGGTCAGCTTGTGGACGTCGTCGTCGCCGATCTGTCGTTCATTTCCCTGACGTTGGTGCTGCCCGCCATCTTAAAGGCCCTGCGTCCGGGCGGGCATGCCGTGGTGCTCATCAAGCCGCAATTCGAGCTCTCACGCGAAGAAGTCGGCAAAGGCGGGATCATCCGCGAACCGGAGTTGCACGCCAAGGCGTGCCGGCGGATCGAGGACTTTGTCCGCTCTCAAGACGGTCTCGAATGGCATGGTGTGACGGACTCGTCCATCCAGGGAACCGACGGCAACCGCGAGTTTTTGGCCTGGATTCGCACCGCCGGGCCTGCCCCGCATTAAAATGAAGGTGCGGCAAGAGAGGGGCGGTCGCAGGCACGCTCGCCAAAGATCTTAACGGCAGCCTCAACTCCGCAAAGGGAGCCCCTCAGGCGGCGAAAATGCCCGGTGGAACGAGGTCCACTTCCAGCAGGAGCTTGGATGGCGGCATTTCAACTGCCCCGCTGACGAGTTTTCAAAAAACAGATAGCCTCGCCACAAGAATCTCACATTTGGGCCTCATTCACGCTAATGGCTATATTTTTGATAATTTAGACCTTGCAGATCTGCGATAATTATCACAAAATACAATCATCAATCCATCTCTCCATGAATAACACGCTTCCACGCCCAATCTCGGCCTCGCGCTCCGGCTTTAGCCTTTTTGAGGTGCTGATGTTCATCGCCGTGATCGGCGTGATGATCGCTATCGTGGTTCCCATGTGGGGGCAGACGGAGTCGATCTACGCAGCACGCGACCGCCGCAATGCCCAGGAACTGGCGGCGATGAGCCTGATGGCCCACAGCGCCGGGCTGGACTTCATCCAGGAAGGGGATGACGTCGCCGAAACAGCGCGGGCCATCGTCCGCGGCGGCATGCCCTTGCAGGGCTCGATGAAAGGCCGCCGTTTCATCGTTCCCGGACTGAGTGAAGAGGACATCAAAGGCGCAGCCAAATTTCTCGTCATCAAGGACGGCGAGCTCATCTACACCAACGATGAGCGTTTGGAGGACGGCTCGCAGAGCCTCTGATTCATCTGCCGCCCGGTGCAAAGGGGACCGCCGGCGCAATCCACGTCCAGGAAAGTCGTCGTTTTGTCTTGCCTCATGCGGAGCTTTCGTGAGCATGCTCGCCCATGCCCCCCTTCCTCAAAAAGAACTGGTACCTCCTCACCCCGGCACTGATCATTCTCATTCCGGGGCTGATCATGCTCTACTGCACCAGCATCTACGGCTACAGCATGGCTGAAGCCGGCCAGGTCGTGCTTCACATCGGCTCGACCGGCACGCGCTACGGACAGGGCTTCTCCGAGGGAAATTTCCGGCTTGTGCGCAGCGGCATGGATGGAAAAGCTGTCTTCAACATGCTCAAGGCGCCCATGGAGCGCAACCTGCCCGAAGACACGGAATGGCGCTACAGCCTCCCCGCCAGCGGTGTGCGGTACTACCACGAGCGCACCGTCATCATGGCCCGCGATGCCAACGGCATTCCCCGGGTCAAAGAGAAGATCAGCCGTTTTCACACACCTGATTGATTCGGCGCTCAACCCCGCGAAAGTGACGGCCTACCCATGACTCTCATCCAGCTCCCCACGCTGCGGGTCGCAGCAGCTGCCTGCGCCGTTCTTGTTCTCGCCGCGTGCGAGACCTCTCCGACGATCAAAGGCCTCCCGAAGGAGCTGCCCGTCATCAAACTTGAAGGCTCGACCTCGACGCCGTCCCACTCCATGGCCCACTCGGACTACCCGTTCGATCCGAATGGCGACTACAACACCAAGTGGGCTGCGGAAGGCGGCCAGGGCGCGGGCATGGACTACTCGTCATGGCGCACCTCCCATGGCACTTCCCGATCCGGTTCGTCCAAAAAATCCTCGTCCAAGAAAACCTCCTCCGGTTCCAAGTCGGCAGGCCGCACCCACACCATCAAAAGCGGTGAAAACCTGGGCGGAATCGCACGGAAATACGGCACCACCGTTTCCAAACTCAAGGCAGCCAACGGCTTGAAGTCAGACCTCATCCGCGCCGGCAAGACGCTCAAGATCCCCAGGTGACCGTGCGTGCGCTGACCGGCATCGCGATGCTCGCCCTCACGCTGTGGGCCGCCCCCGCGGCCGAGGCCGCAGCGCTTCGCTTTTCCTCCGTCGTCATCGATGCCGGCCACGGCGGCAAAGACGGCGGGTCCGTCTGGAACGGCCTGATCGAAAAAAACCTCTGTCTCGACGTCGCCAAACGAGTGGAGACGGGCCTGAAGTCACGAGGCGTCAAAACGGTCATGACACGGCGCACCGACGTCTTCGTGGAGCTCGAGCAGCGGGCGCGCATCGCCACGCGCGTGCCTTCCTCCATCTTCGTCAGCATCCATTTCAACGGCAACCGCTCCACGATCATCTCCGGCGGAGAAATTTATTACCGAAGCGCGGCGGGCAAAACCCTCGCCACGGCCATCAGCAGCGCCATCAAAAGCCGCGTCACCGGCGGAACCCGCGGCATTTTTCGCTCCGACTTCAAAGTCCTCAAAGAAACCCGGCAGACCGCCGTCCTCGTCGAGTGCGGCTACATCAGCAACAAACGTGAGGCCGCACGCTGCGCCACCCCGGCCCACCGCCAAAAAATCGCCGACGCCATCGTCAGCGGCATCCTGGCCGTGCGGGCCAAATGAGGGCTCGGTTTTCATTTCTTTTGAAAACCGCCGTCGCGACCTGCAGGCACCGGAGTTGACGAATGAATCTGCCTGAGTGAATGAAGCGTACCTAGACCAGAGTCCCATGCCCGCAGCCGTCATCAACGCAAGCAATCCGGTTTTCCCCTTTCATCTCGTCAGGGCGGACCTGGAACGGGTCGAGGCGGCCATTCTCGACCAGGCACGGGCTTTTGACCCCGGCGTCGAAGGCTACGTCAGCTACGTCTGCAGGACATCCGGCAAGCGCATCCGCCCCGCCCTCGCCGTGCTCGCAGGCGGTGCCACCGGCGGCACGCATGAGGGCCACACGCGCCTCTCTGTCATCCTGGAACTCGTCCACATCGCATCCCTCGTCCATGACGACATCATGGACGGTGCGGACATCCGCCGCGCCCAGCCCACCGCTGTCGCGAAATGGGGCAGCAGCCTCAGCGTCCTGCTCGGAGACAGCCTCTTCGCCTACGCTCTCGAGCTCGCCACCGAATTCGACGACACGCACGTCTGCCGCACCATCGCCCGGGCCTCGCGCGATGTCTGCTCCGGTGAGATCCTCCAGACGCAGCGCCGTTTCGACCTGAACCTCTCCGTCGCCGATTATCTCAAGATGATCGAGATGAAGACCGCCGCGCTCTTCGCCGCCGCCAGCGAGCTAGGCGCCCGCCTCAACGATCAGCCGGAGAAAGTCCAGCACGCCCTGCGCGACTACGGCCTCAAAGTCGGCACCGCTTATCAGATCTACGACGACTGCCTCGACATCATCGGCGACGAAAAAACCGTCGGCAAAACGCTCCGCACCGACCTCGCCCGCGGCAAGCTCACCCTGCCCATCCTATACCTGCTCGAAAGCGCCACCGAGGCGCAAAAGCAAAAGCTCAACCGCATCCTCCTCAAGGGCGAGCCCATGGACACCACCATCCTCGCCGGAATCGCCGACTACGAAGGCGCCGTCGAACGTGCGGTCAAATTCGCCCAGGATCTCCTCGCCTCCGCGCTCGCCGACCTGATCGGTCTGCCCGCCACCACCCACAAGCAGG
>CAMAZK010000018.1 GCA_945863205.1 Akkermansia muciniphila
CCTGGCTGGACACCGACTACCGGGCGCACATCGTCCTGAAAATGGGCCTCAAGCGTCAGATCCGCATGATGCTCTACAATCTCGGCTACGAAGTCGTGCGGCTCACCCGCATCCGCATCGGCTGGATGAAGCTGCACGGCCTGGCCAAGGGCGCCTACAAGGAACTCACTCCCACGGAGATCGAGCGCTTTTTCAAGGAGGAGCCCGCCAAACCGCGCCTCACCCGCAAGCCGGCGGAAGGGAAGGACGAAGACTCTGAAGAGACGAAGCCGCGCAGCTTCAAGACGACCCGCGCCAAAAAAAGCGGTCCGCCGCGTCGCGGCCCGGCCGGAGGACCTTCACGCTTCAAACCGCAACGTTCAGACGAAACGGCGCAGGGCGGAACACCACGGGCGCGGTCAGGTCCGCCAGCTCGCCGTCCAGCTCCACGGGGGCCGCGCAGCGGTCCGAAGTCACGGTGAATTCACGCGTCTGGACGTAGTCGAGGTACTCGCTCGTCTCGTAGCCGTCCAGAAGCATGCCGCGCAGGAGTTGCAGAAACTCCAGGCCACCCAAGCCGCGGAAGATGATCAGATCCAGCAGACCATCCGTGTTCGACGCGTCCCGGAAAAGCGGAAACGGACCGCCGTAGTGCCTGCCGTTGCCGATCAGCACCACGGTCCCCAGCAGCGGAGCCTTTCCTTCGATTTGCACGCTCAGAGCGGGCGGTTCCCGCATGAGCACGTTCACCGCGCTCATGACGTAGCTCAGCGGCCCGTACTTCCTTTTCGCCTCCCAGGAGGTCTCCTGCACGATCTGCGCATCCAGCCCCACCCCGGCGAGCTGTGCGAAGTACATGTCGTTCGCCATCCACAGATCCACCTCGCTGAGCTGTCCCGCCGTGATTCGGCTCCAGCAGCCTTCGATGTCCCGCCCCGGCAGCTTCAGCTCTACCGAGAAGACGTTCATCGTCCCGAGCGGCAGCACGCCCAGCGCCGTGTGCTTTGCGCCCGGCTCGCGCCGTGCATTCGCGCGGCAGATGCCCTGGAGCACCTCGTTCATCGTGCCGTCCCCCCCGGCGGCGACCACGAGTTCGTGACCCTCCGCAGCCAGTTTTTCAGCGATGATGGCCGCGTCGTTCGGCCCGGTCGTGAGGTGCAGCTCCGGCTTCGGAGAAAGCATGCGCAGAGCCTGCTCGAGGCTGGCGGCCTTCGTGCTGCGGGCGGCGGGATTCAAAATGACCGGAATGGGCATGAGGGCCGCATTCTTTGCACGATGCCGGGACTTGGCAAAGCCTCATGCCGCCCCGCTTGTGAAACTTTTCACAAAATCGGGTTGCCGCTACCCCCTGCGCTCCGATAATCGCCAAACGCCCCTTTTCCCCTTCGCTCATGCCTGCCCCCGCTGAAGCTCCCGCCCCCGTCTCCACACCACCGCCTGCCGATCTCGTGAACGTGCAGATCGACGGCGTCTGGCACAAGTTCCCCAAAGGCACTCGCATGATCGAGGCGTGCAAGCAGGCCAAGGCGGAAGTCCCCCACTACTGCTACCATCCGAAACTCAGCAGCCCCGGCAACTGCCGCATGTGCTTGGTCGAGATGGGCATGCCCCCACGCCCCGCGCCCGGCACGGAGCCGGAGAAAGACGAGCACGGCATGCCGAAGATCGGCTGGATGCCGCGCCCGGTCATCGCCTGCGCGAACACCGTCGCCGAAGGCATGGGCATCCGCACCGAGAGCATCCTCACGCAGGAGTGCCGCAAGGGCGTGATGGAGTTTCTCCTCATCAATCACCCGCTCGACTGTCCCATCTGCGATCAGGCCGGCGAGTGCCGCCTGCAGGAGTTCAGCGTCGAGCACGGCAAGGGTGAGAGCCGCTTCCGCGAGGACAAGGTCAAGAAGCCGAAGAATGTGGACATCGGCCCGCGTGTGCGGCTCGATGACGAACGCTGCATCATGTGCAGCCGCTGCATCCGCTTCACCGCCGAGATCGCCGACGATCCGGTGCTCGGCTTCACCGAGCGCGGCAGCTTCACCACGCTGGCCGTGCATCCCGGCAAGCGCCTGGAAAACAACTATTCGCTCAACACGGTGGACATCTGCCCCGTGGGTGCGCTCACCAGCACCGACTTTCGCTTCCAGCAGCGCGTGTGGTTCCTCACTGAAACGCCGAGCATCTGCAACAAGTGCGGGCGCGGCTGCAACATGGAAATCGGTGCCCGAGGAGACACCATCTACCGCCAGACCCCACGGGATAACAACGACGTGAACTCCACCTGGATGTGCGACCAGGGCCGCCTCGACTTCCACTTCGTGAACAGCGAGTTCCGCCTGACCGATCCGATGGTGAAAACCGGCGGCAAGCACAACACCGCCTCCTGGAAAACCGCGCTGAGCAGCATCGCCACCGCGCTGGCCGGCAAGCAGGGTGAAGAGATCGCCATCATCGCCAGCGCCCGCATGACGAACGAGGAGCTCTTCTTCGTGAAGCACCTCGCTGCCCAACTCGGCACCACCAACGTCGATGTCATCCCCCGCACCGGCGGCGCTGACAATTATCTCCGTGCCGACGACCTCAATCCGAACACGAACGGGGCCAAACTCATCCTCGGCATCGAGCCCGGCGCCAAACTCGCCGAAATCACGGAGCTCATGAGCCGAGGCCGCCTCCGCGTCGTGCTCGCCTTTGGCGAAAACTTGCTCCAGGCCGGCTTCACACAGCGCGACCTCGAAAAAGTGCCCTTCATCGCCTCGCTGCACATCCTGGCCAACGCCGGCGCCGAATTGAGCAATGTCGTCCTGCCCGGCACCGCCTACCCTGAAAAGCGCGGCAGCATGATCAACGTCACCGGTCGTCTCCAGCGCCTCAATAGGGCCGTAAAAGCCCCCGGCAACGCGCACGACACCTGGGAAGTCCTCCGCGACCTCATCGTCGCCTGCGGCGGCAGCAACGGCATCCACACCATCGAAGACGTCTTCAAACGTCTCGCCGCTGAAGTCCCCGCCCTCGCGAATCTGACCTTCTCGAAGATCGGCGACCAGGGCGTGCAGGTCCTCGAAACCGGCGAGACGATTCCGCTGCTGGAGCGCGAAAAAGAGCGCAAGGCCAAGGGAATCATCGTCGGCTGATGGCGCGTCAGCGCAGCCAGTCGTCGCGGTTTTGGGCGACAAACGCATCATCGTTCAGATGCGGATAGATGCGGTGGACGCGGTCGATCTCCTCAAGCTGGCCGGGACTGAGTGTTTCGTGCTCGTCGAGGCACCACAATCCTTCGAGAAGACCCTGTCGGCGCAGAATTTCATGCAGACCGGCGATGCAGCCGCGAAAGCCGTGCGCGGCGTCGAAGAAGGCGGCGTTGCTGTCGGTGACTTCGACACCAAGGCGCAGCAGGCTGGGGGTGGCGTCGGCGTGGCGGCATTGTTCGAGGAGTTCGACCGCCCGCTGCGTCCACACCGACCAATGGCCTAGCAAGCCACCGACGACGCGGCGCTCTTTGCTGCCGAAACGAAAGGGCGTGAGGAAGTCGGTGACGATGCTGTCGTCGTTGCCGGTGTAGAGGGCGATGTCATCGCGTCCGGCCTCGATCACGGCGCGAACGACGTCGAGCGTCTGGTAGCGGTTGAAGGGAGCGATCTTGATGGCGACGACGTTCTCGATTTCCGCGAAACGTCGCCAGAAAGAATACGGCAACACGCGTCCGCCGACGCTGGGCTGCAGATAGAAGCCAACGACGGGAATGATCTCCGCCACGGCCCGGCAATGCGCGATCATTTCGTCTTCAGAAGCGTCACGCATGGCCCCAAGGCTGAGCAGACCGGTGTGATAGCCGAGTTCGCGAAGGAGCGTGGCCTCGGCCGCCGCCTGCGGTGTCATTCCGCAAATGCCGCCGATGCGCACGAGCGGATTCGCGGCGCGGTCCATCTCCTCTTTGGCGAGTTCTAGCACCGGACGAAACAAACCGACCTTCTGATCGCGAATGGCGAACTGCGTCGTGTGTACGCCGACCGCGAGTCCGCCGACACCGGCAGCGATGTAGTAGCGCGACAGCGCCCGTTGGCGGCGCTCGTCGAGTTTGCGCCGCGCATTCAACGCTAGTGGATGCGCGGGGATTGCGAGGCCGTGTTGAAGCTGCTGGCGGAAACTCATGGTGCGCTGACTTTGATCCAGCTGCGGAGCATGTCGCGCAGGACGCCCATTTCACGGAAAAGCTGTGCGAGGTCGGTGTGAAAGTGCTCGAAGCACCACGGGCCGCGAAAGCCGGACTGCCAGCCGATGTCGAAGCAGCGTTTGAGATCGTAAGCGGCGTGCGTGCCGTCGGCGGCGAGGTCGCGGGCTTTGAAGTCGCAGGAGACGGCGTAGGGGAAGGCTTTCGTGAGACCGTCGTAGCGGACGGCATCGGTCCAGTTGCCGGTGTCGGGCTGGGATTTGAGATCGGGGCCGACGGCCTGGATGATGTGCGGGATGGCGTCCGGGGCGCCTTGCATCCAGCCGAAGTTCTCAATGAGGACGCCGATGCCTTTTTCACCCGCATAGTCGATCAGTTCGCGATACGAGGCGGCAAGGCGTTTCAAATCCGGCGCCGCAGGCCCTGGAAGGGGGCGCACCCAGCGCACGCCGAGCTGCGCGGCGGCATCGATCGTGCGGCAATACACCGCGATGGATTCGCGACGCAGGTTTTCATCCGCTGCGGCAAGGTCGAGACCCTTCTGGTTCATCTTGAGATTCGTGAGCACACAACCGGCGTCTGCGGCGGCCTGGCGCAACTGGTCGAGGTATCCCGGCTCCATGGAGACAAGCGTGGCGGTCATGAGGTCGATCACGCGCATGTCGAGTTCGTCGCGCATGAGGCGCGGCAGATCGAGCAGGCGCAGTTTGCCGGGGTGCGCGGTTTCGACGAGGTGGCGGACGAAGGACCCTGTGGTGATGCCCAGCTCGTGTTTCAAGGCATATGCAGGCGCGGCGGCCAGCGTAAGCGGCAGAGCCTGAAGAAAGCGGCGGCGTTTCATGGTTGAAGGATCAACGAATTCATTGCCCCGCTTCACACACGGCCCAGAATGACCTCCTGCCATGAAATTCCTTCTCGTCGCCCTGCTCTGTTCTGTTTCGATCCTCCATGCCGCCGACGAGTTTCCTCTCGTCGCTGCGGAGGAGTGCCGTCCGCGCAACGGGCTGCCGAATTTCCTGACGAAGGCGAACACGCCGGGCGCGGAGATCAAGATCGGCTACCTCGGCGGTTCGATCACGGCGCAGAGCGGCTGGCGGCCGAAGACGCTGGCACATTTCCAAAAGGCGTATCCGCAGGCGAAGTTCACCGAGATTAATGCGGCGATCGGCGGCACGGGCTCGGACCTCGGCGTGTTTCGCCTGAAGCAGGACGTGCTGGATCACAAGCCGGACCTCATGTTTGTCGAGTTTGCGGTGAATGACGGCGGTGCGGCGCCGGAGCAGATCTTCCGCTGCATGGAAGGCATCGTGCGCCAGACGTGGAAGGCGCTGCCGGAGTGCGACATCTGCTTTGTCTATACGCTGACCGAGGCGCTCGCGCCCGCGATGCTCGAGGGCAAGTTCCAGCGCTCGGCGAGCGCGATGGAGAAGATCGCCGACCACTACGGCATCCCGACGATCCACATGGCGATGGAAGTCGCGAAGCTGGCGAAGGAAGGCACGCTCGTGTGGAAGGCGAAGCTGCCGAAGACGGACGAGGAGAAGAAGGCGCTCGAAGGGAAATTTGTCTTCGCACCGGACAGCGTGCATCCGCATGTGGAAACCGGCCACGAACTGTATTTGGAGGCGATTGTGCGCTCGATGGAGCCGATCAAGGCGGCATCGCAATCTCCGGCCGCTCATAGGCTGGGCGCACCGTTCATCGCCACGAACTACGAGCAGGCCAAACTGCTGCCGATCTCGAACGCGACCTTGTCGGAGGGCTTCACGCTGCTCGACCCGCATACGAACGAGTTCGGCAAGCGCTGGGCGAACCGCATGACGACGCTGCACAAAGGCTCGAAGCCGGGGGAGACGATCACCTTCAAGTTCAAGGGCACGCGTTGCTCGATTTACGACATCATTGGACCGGATGGAGGACAGGTGATCGTGACACTGGACGACAAGCCGGCGCGGATCGTCCCGCGCTTTGACGCCTACTGCGTTTACCACCGGCTGAGCGCCCTCATGATTGGCAGCGATCTGGAAGACACGGTTCACACGGTGAAAATCGAGATTCATCCCGAGCAACCTGACAAGGCGAAGATCCTGGCGAAGAACGGCAACAAGATCGACAAGCCCGAGCGCTTCGATGCGACGGCTTTCTATCCGGGCGCGATTCTCTTGGTGGGCGAAATCGTGAAATGACGCAGGATCACGCCGGATCCGCCTCGCCCTCGTCTGCACGCGTCAGCTTGTCGCCCCAAAAGGTGGCGACGAGGAGGCTGGTGAGCGCGAGAAGGGCGAGGCCGTTGAGGACGTGGAAGTTCGTTACCCAGAAGCTCTTCCCGGTGAGGATGACGAAGATGCCGAGCGCGACCTGGATCGTCGGCATGATCATGAGCAGCGTGGCGACGGGACGCATCGTCGGCAGCGTAACAAGCCAGCGGCGGGAACGCACGGCCACGAACAGGATCAGTAATGCAACGGTGAAGCCCCAGTACTTGTGCGCGAACAGCAGGAAGACATCCGCAGGCGAGGTGGGCGGCAGCCACTGGCCTTTCGTGGTGAGGATGTCACTGGCGGCGAGGTGGAGGCGCTGGGTATGGCGCAGCGTGGCACCGAGAACGAGCTGACCGAAGACCGCAAAGAACAGGGCCAACGTCCAAAAGCGTGCCTGCGCGGCTTCCTTGATCGTGAGGACGAGGCGGCCATCCGTCCAGGTGCGGGAGGAGGCGAAGGCGATGAAAACGAGCAGGCAGAAGAAGAGCTGCCCCAGAGTGCCGTGCGTGACGCCAAGCGGGTCGGACATTTTCAAGACACGCAGCCCGCCGAGAGAGGCCTGAAAAACCACAAGCATCAGAGCGAGGGTGGTCAGTCCACGCAGCAGCGGCCAGCGCTGGACGTACCACTTCATGACGAGCCAGGCGAGGCCGAGCACGGCGATGACAGCGGCCATGACCAGAGCACCCATGTAAATGAGCACGAGGAACCCGAAGGCGCAGAGCACAATGCCGACACCCTCGACGAGGCCGGGGCGAAATTTGGCGAACTGCCAGTAGTACATGCCCAGCACGAGAAAGCCGATGGTGGTGGCGATCCAGCGGTGGCCGTGCTCCAGCAGCAGCGCAGGCACCGTGTACCAGCCCTCTGGATTGACTCTGCCATAGCACAGCGGCCAGTCAGGAACGGCAAGGCCGACGTCCTCAGTGGTCACGGCGGCTCCCCACCAAACCAGCACGACGCCTACAGCGAGGGTGAAGAGAGAGTAGCGATGAAAAGCGCGGGAAGGCATGAACGACAATGATTCAACGAGCGGGAAAAGCAGAAGGGCAAAATAATGAGATCATTATTTTGCCCTTCTTTCCGACCATCCATGACGGATGGAAATCAATGAGCGGCGGCGATTGGCGCGGCGGCTTCAGACTCCTGAGTCTTCTTGAGCGCAGCAGCGGACTGCTCTTTGGCCCAGTCGTCGAATTCCTTCTGTTCGAGAACTTCGAGCGTGGCCTTCATCTGACCGTGGCCCGGTCCGCAGAGCTGGCCGCAGATGATGTCCCAAGTGCCTGTCTTGGTCGGCTTGAACCACATGTGAGCCTTCACGCCAGGGGTGGCGTCCTGCGCGGCGCGCATGGGGACCAGGGCGAGATTGTGAATGACGTCCTTCGAAGCGACATCGACGATGACCGGACGACCGACGGGAAGTTTCATCGTGTTCAGGGAAATGAAGTCGTCCTTGCCGTTTGGATCGTGCAGATCCTTGCCTGTGGTGTTGGCCGGAGAGACGTTCACGCCGGCCCAGGTGCTGATGAGGCGGTCTTCACCGGGATACTGGAAGTTCCAGAGGAACTTCTCACCAAGGGCCCGCATGCGAATGGTGTCCGGAGAGGTCGGATACTCGTCCGCCTGACGCGACCAGAGCGGGAAGGCAAAACCGAGGAGGAGAATGGCCTCGACGATGACAACGCCGATTTCGATGTGGGTGGTGGCATGCCCCTGAACACCGAGATAGTCGGCCTTCGCGGTTTTCTTCTGACGGAAGCGGTAGAATGCGATGCAGAGGTAGATGGACCAGCCGACACCGAGAACCAGCATGAACCAGTGGACAAAGCCCAGCATGTGATCGACGAGGCCGCCATGTTCAGAGGCCACGGGCGTCTGGCCGATCAATTCGTTGATTTCAGAGATGCTCATGAGTTTGGGGGAAGTTTGAAAAAGGTGAAGAGACAGGAAGGACTCAGACAGCGGTGAGTTCCGGGTTTTTTCGCTGGCGTCGGACCATGGTGAACACAATACCGGCGGCGCAAACGAACATGAAGGCGAGAACGCCAAGCATGAAAAGAATAGCAAAACCCTGGGCCTGTCCGACAAGGCTGCCTTTGTCAGCCATGCAAGTGGCACAGGAAAGGAGGGTGGATGGCGCGGAAATCATGGGTTCAGACGATGATGGTTCGCATTTTTTTGACCACGTACCATACGCCGTAGCAGAGCAGCGTGACGCAAACGAGGCCGGCGTAGGGTTTCATCGGCAAGGCTCCGGCACGGGCCGCATCTTCAGGCGCCAGATGCATCCACAGCCAGAACCCGGCATCGCAGAGAACGGCGAGGACGAGAAAGACGATGTGGAAATGCTTGAGGGACATGGCGAGGAGATGACGGAGGTTACTCGGAGAGTTTGTAGAAGCCGTCGAAGACCAGCGGGTCCATCTTGCTAAAGTAGAACAAGACGAAAAGAACAAAGACCAAAACCACAGTGAATACGAGCGTCTTGTAGATGACGCTTTTTTCGTGGTTCAAGTGCATGAAGATCAGCGCGACGAGGCTGGCTTTGAAGGTGGCCACGATCATGCCGACCAGGATGTTCAGCCCGTGGGTGGGCAGCTCCACGTAGGAGAGCCAGACGGTGATGACGGTGAAAACGATCAGAAGCGCCCCGATGATGAGGTACTTTTTAATCGACTTCTGGATTTCTTCGATGTTGTCAGACATGACGGGAAGTGTGGAGTGATGCCAAAGGGACGGTCGCGTGTTTTACAGGAGATAAAGCAGCGGGAAGAGGAAGATCCAGACCAGATCGACGAAGTGCCAGAAGAGGCCGCCGACTTCGATGCGGTTGGCGAGATGCTCCGGATCTTCGCGTAGCATCCGACCATTGAAGACGAGGAAGTAGAGCAGCACCAGTGCGCCGGCGACGACGTGCAGACCGTGAAGACCCGTCAGCGTGAAGTAAATGGCGTAATAGGTGTTGAGCTTCGGAGTGAAGTTCGAGAAGAAGGTGATGTCTTTTTTATCGATAACGACCGTTGGGTAATCATGACCGCCGCCGTGCCCCCCTTCGGCTGGCGCGTGCGCTTCCGCCCCGTGCTTGTCACCGCCATGGGCAGCATCTGCGGCGGGCGGTGTCGAAGAGTGGATTTTGTAGAAGAGAGACTCCTTTTGCAGCGTGGCGGACTTTTCCTTGTCACGCGTAGGGTAGTTCTCCTCAAACTCGGCGATGTGATGCTCGCGGTTCGCGACAAAGGCCGGCTGCCAAGCGCCGAGGTAGCGGTGATCGAAGGCAAGCGACTTATCCGGCTGGGCGACGCCGCGAGCGTCGATTCCATCGACGAGAAGGGTCATCTTGTCATCGAGCAGCTTACCCTTCGCCGTGGTGCCGTCACGGAAGGTGATGCTGTCGGCGGTGTAACCGAAGATTTCGGAAGGCTTTGCGGCAGCTTTGAGCGGCGTTACGGCGGTCAATTTAACGGTGGCGCTTCCCTTTCCTTCAGCCCAGGCCTTTTCCACGGCGGCGGCGCTCAGTTCGGCGAATGCGGCATCGTCGAGTGTGATCTCCTTGCCGTCAGCAGTCTTGAACTTCGGCGCTTCGCCTTCGATGTGAGGAATGACATAGCCCACTGGATCAGCAGTGATGGCCGACTTTTTGACCGGGATCGTCAGGGAGAGTTCTGTGATCTCGCCGAACTTGATCCGGTAGGGAATGGTGTTGTGATGCTCATCCTCAGGCATGTGACCGGTGAGGATGGTGCCATCGGTGAGCTTGACGGCGTAATGCTTCAATTTGGCCTTGTACTCTAGGCTCTTGTTGAACATGAAGACACCAGCGCAGATGACGGTGATGGCCATGTAGATCTTGTACTGTCCGTAGCGGCGCAGTTTCACGGACGCCCAAGCCATGACGACCGTGACGGAGGAGGCGATCAGGACGATGGTGTTCCAGAAACCCAACGTGACGTCGAGGTCGTGAACGGGCCATGGATAGTCGGCCCCGAGGCGCAGGAAAATGTAAGCGGAGAAAAGGCCACCGAAGAGCATGACTTCCGAGGCAAGGAAGAGCCAGATGCCGATCTTGGCGTTGTAGAGTCCGGTGTCTGGCCGGGCGTGAACAGTGTAAGGAATGTCCATGAGAAGTGACGGATTCAGGAATGACGGGTGACAGAGTCAGATGCGGCAGGCATCAATGATGGGTGGCGGCGTGCTCGGTTTTCGCAGGGGCGTCGCTGCCGTCCGGCTTGGGCTTGCCATGCTCGCTCTCCCACTGCGGGAAGAAATCAACGGGGTGACCCGGAACGCTATACTCATAGGGGCCGCGGTGGGCGACGGGTTCAAAGAGGAAGTTGCCGTGCCCGGGAGGTGTGGGGGTGGCCCATTCCATGGTCGTTGCTCCCCACGGATTGTCGTTCTCGGCCTTCTTGCCGCCCTTGATGCTGAACCAGAAGTTGATGATGAAGGGAATCTGGCCGAGTGCGAGGATGAAGGCGCCGACGGACATGACGATGTTCAGGGAAAGCATGTTGTCCGGGATGTCGAGACCGAAGAAGGCACCGACCTTGTGGGTCAGGGTCGTGCTCCAGTGGGTGAAGCCGGAGGTGTTTTCGAAATACTTGCCGCCATCATACCAGCGACGGTGGAAGCCGGCCATGCCCTGGATGAACATCGGGGCGAAGATGAGGTTCATGCCGAGCAACGAAGGCCAGAAGTGCAGCTTGCCGAGCTTGTCGTTCATGTAGCGGCCGGTGAATTTCGGGAACCAGTGGTACACACCAGCGAAAAGCGCGAAGATCGTTCCAGGAGCGACAACATAGTGGAAATGGCCGATCACGTAGTAGGTGTCGTGCATCGCGAGGTCGATGAACGAGAAAGCCAGCGGCAGCCCCGTCAGACCGCCAATCCCAAACATCGGCAGGAAGGCCGAAGCGAAGAGCATCTGCGTATTGAAGCGGATGGAACCGCCCCAGAGCGAAATCATGAGGCAGGTCAGCAGGATGACCGAAGGCACCGAGATGAGTACCGTGGTGATCTGGAAATAGGTGGACATCATGGTGCCCATGCCGGTGAGGTACATGTGATGCGCCCAAACGAGGAAGCTCAGGAAGCCGAGGGTGAGCACCGAATAGACCATCGACTTGTAGCCCCAGAGCGGGCGACGGGCGTTGCAGGGAATCACGTCAGTCAGGATGGCGAAGGCGGGAAGAATAAGCACGTAAACCTCCGGATGGGCGAGGAACCAGAAGAGATGCTGGTAAAGCAGGGGAGATCCGCCACCGGAGATGTCGAGGTGCTTGCCGCCTTCCATGAGGCCGGTAGGAAGGTAGAAAGAGGAACCAAAGACGCGGTCGGAAAGCTGGAGGATGGCGGCCACTTCCAGCGGCGGGAAGGCCAGCAGAAGGAGGAAAGCGGTGACGAACATGGCCCAGCAGAAGAAGGGCATCTTCATCCAGCCAAGTCCCTTAGCGCGCAGGTTGATGATCGTGGCGATGACGTTCACGGACCCGAGAAGCGAAGCGGAGATGTTGAACACCATCGCCGTCAGCCACCAAGTGTGCCCGTGCTGCCAAACGTTGGTCACGCCGAGGGTCGTGGTCGTGGCTAGGGGGGAGTACATCGTCCAGCCCGTCTGCACCGGACCGGTGCCGACAAAGAAGCTGTACATCATCAGCACCCCGCTGACGAAGAAGAACCAATAACTCAGCATGTTGAGTTTCGGGAAGGCCATGTCGATGGTGCCGATTTGCAGCGGCATCACGAAGTTCACGAAACCAGCGAAGCCGAGAGGCACGATGCCGAAGAACACCATGATGGTGCCGTGCATGGCGCCGAGCATGTTGTAGAGTTCCCCGTTGAGGGAGCCGTCCGGATTCAGCCAGCGGCCAAACATCGCTTCAAACAGATCCTTGATCAGCGGGATGTTACGGATCGCTTCCACGGCTGGCACGGGCTCACCCGGGTAGGCGATGCTCCAGCGCATAAGCAGCATCAAAAAGAACCCGAAGAGCAGGAAAAGAAGTCCGGTGAGGCCGTACTGGAGGCCGATGACCTTGTGATCGGTGGACCAAACGTATTTGCGCAGGAAACCCGGCTCGTGGTGGTCGTGCGCGTGGGCGTGATCGTGGTCGAGGGTGGTGGCGCTCATAGAGATAGGGTCAGGAGATCAAAGTTGAAAAGATTGCGCGAAATCGAACTCAAAGTTCGCGGTGGCCTTGCCACCACGAACGGTGACGGTTTGGGAAAGATTCTGCGGGAACTGCGGATGCCAGGCCTCGACGACGTAATCACCGTCGGCAAGCGCACGGGGAATGCTAAAACGACCATCCGCAGCGGTCACTGCGGCATGGCAGCCTTCATGCACGAAAACCCACGCATTCATCCAACGATGAACGTCGCATTCCAAGCGGTAGATGCCCGGCGTGTCGAAGGTCCTCACATTTTCATCTCCCCGCGAGGGCTGACCGATGTTGTCGATGTTCCGCCCGCCGTTCCGCGTGCCGGGTTCATGCCTGGCGATGCGGATGTTGTGGAAAGTGAGGTCGCTGTTATGAAAACGCACCGCCTGTCCCGCCTGCACCGCAACGGCATGGGGCACAAACTCGCAGCGGGTCTGGTCGATCAGCGGTGCTGGGCCGGACAGATTGCCGGCACGCTGGCTGCCACGAACGGTGATGACGGCATCCGCCAATCCACCCTCAGGAGCGACGCGCCAAGCTGGGTCGGTGATTTCTCCGTGAGCCGTGCAGAACGGATTGCCGCCGACATCCACCGCACGATGCAGAGAGGCGGCATCCGCCCCCCGAAGCGTGACCTGTCCGGAAATGCTCGGCTGCTCGGCAATCTCAACCGCCAGAGTCAGTTGGGCCGCCGCTTCCGTCTTGGAGCTTTCACCGCACCCGACGTTGACCAGAAGCATGGCGACTCCGCAGGCGACCCATGGTGCCTGGCGGGAGACGGCGTGCTTAACATTCGGCATATCGAGGTTTCGTTTATTTACTTGGCAGCAGCGGCAGCCGTGGCACCGGGACCGGCGGGGATTTCCCCCTCGACATTTTTGTCTGCGAAGGGCTGCAATTCCGCCTCGGTCCACTGGGTGGCGCGTTTCTCTTCGTCGCGCACCTTTTGCACCATTTCTTTGGTAATCATGGTGCCTTCATTGCCCCATGTGTTGCGGATGTAGGTCAGCACGTTGGCGAGGTCCTGGGAGGACATGGCCGCACCGAAGGGCTGCATGCCGCCAGGAGTGTTGTATCCCTGCCCTTTGACGGTGATGGCACCGACAAGTCCGTGCTGGACGACTCGGATGAGACGCTCGGTGCCCCCGGTGACCCATTCCGAACCGGCGAGCGGCGGGAACTGGCCGGGGAGGCCAGCGCCATTGCCCTGATGGCAGCCGCCACAGATCGCGTAGCCACTGGCGCCTTTTTTCATCGCGAGCGCGAAGGGGTCGAGGGTCGCGCCGGCACCATCGGCACCAGGGCGGGGATCCATGCCACCTGCGGCGATGGAGAACGGATTGCTAACATCGAAGCTCCAGCCGCCGGCCATGGGGCCGAGCTGTCCGCCTGCGACGATCGCGACCAGCATGAGGAGAAACGTCGCCCAAAGCGGCGCAGGCTGGCTTTCGGGCGGAAGGTCGGCCTTCTCACGCTTCACAGCGGAGTGAATGCGGTCGAGGTCGGTGCTGTCGGGATGGGCGTTGGCGCTCATGGGCGTTCGAGATCGCGGGAGGGGCTATTTTTTGGCAGGTTCAGCGGCAGCGGCGACCGCTGCTGATTGGCCTGGGACGGGGTAGTCCTTTTTTAGAGAAAGAAGATACTGAACGAGGCTTTCGGCCTCTGGTGTCGGCACGACCTCGTAACCAGAAGGGGGCCCGAATTTCTTCGGCAGGACGAGCGCGTGTTTGGAAACGGGTCCCTGGATCTTTTGCACCTTGTAAAGGTTCGAGTAAGCCGGCATCGAACTCCAGTCGTTGACCGATCGGGGTGCGTAGAGGTGCTGGTGGAGCTGCGCTGCGGCGGGAGCACGCCAGCCGTAGTTGGCGAGATCGGGGCCGACGCGCTGGACGCCCAGGAGGGCGTACTTTTCACCGAGATAATCACGCAGCTCGGTCGGGCGGACGGGCGTGGCTGCGCGCTGCTCCTGATCCTGACCCCAGCCCTTGTACCAGCCGTCCAAACCGAGCTGCACGGGGCGGATCATCTGGGTGTGGCATTGATTGCAACCCTCGCGGATGTAAACGAGCTGTCCCTGACCGTTGATGGGGGCGGGCGGGTAGTAGCCCTCCAAGCCATCAGCGTCCTTGTCGTAAGCGACAGGGGTGAGCTGCTGGTACGTCAGCGCCGGAATGACGATGAGGCACAGCCAAGGAAGCCCAAAGGATGCGGCAAGGCCGAGAATGAAGGTGCGGAAGTTCGTCATGCGTGTGCGGGAGCGTGTTCGTCATGATGGCTGTAGAGGAGCGTCGGGGCCGAACTGCGGCGACCGAGACCAACGACCATCAGCAAAAGGTGGAGCAGGAACATCAGGTTCGAGAAAGAGATCAGAGCCCAGGCGACCGCACGCGAGACGACGTAGGGGCGGGAATTGAGGACGTGATTCATGAAGTTCTGGTCCCAGTGCTCGGGGTTGTTCATGTCCGCACCCTGCTGCCAGCCGGCGACGAGACTCATGATAACGATGGTGCTGATCCCATAAACGGAGAACCAGAAGTGATTGCGGATGAGCCGCACGCTGAGCCACTCACAACCGGAAAGACGCGGCACGATGTAATAGATCGCACCAAACACGCTCATGCTGAAGAAGCCGTAGAGGCTCACCACCTGGAAGGAGTACCAGGACTGCGTGAACTGCAGACCGGAGCCCGTCCAGAAGGCTGAATTCATGGCCAGCACGAGACCGGAAACGGGGTAGAACAGGGCTCCGAAGAAGACAAAGCGCAGGGTCGGGCTGGTGGCGACGGCGCTGTGCTTGCCGAGGGCGGTGAGGTGGTGGTTGAGGCCGACAAGACCCACGGGAATGAGCAACAGGACACCGGTGGCGGCACCGATGGCAGTCATCCAAGCGGGAAGCGGGCCGCCCATGTATTTCTGCATGCCCGTCCAACCGCCAAGGATGGCCAGGGTCCAAAAACCAGCACTCGCGAGCTGCGCCGAGGCGATAGGCTGACCTGTGATCTTCGGGATGAAATAGTAGGCGCAGCCGACCCCCACAGGCACGAAGAACAAGAGGATGACGGCATGAATGTACCACGCATCAATCCCGGCACCCAGCGCGCCGAGGCCCGGCAGGCAATGAAGAGCAACATTCGCAGTGATGAAGATCCACGGGAACCAGAAGCACGCGCCCAGGATGTACCAGGTGCTGACCATGAATCCTTCCGGACGGATGGCGCGGCCAAACATGCGGGCGATGGGCCACGCATAGCAAAGGAAGCAGACGAGGAGGATCGGCCAAGTGAACTCCGGCATTTCGAGCCACTCGATCGAGGTGCTTTTGCCCATCAGCACGGCCAGAATGCCGACGGTGATGGTAATGTTCCAGAACACCCCGGCCGTGATCAGCAGGCTCTTGCCGCTCTTCAGTTCCTGCCCCGAACGGCGAGCCATGATCCACAGCATCACCCCCAGCGCGGCCTGGACACCCCAGCCGTAAACCAGCGCATTGATGTGCGCAGGCTGGAGGCGTCCGTAGCTGATGTAGGGACAGCCATCAAGGAAAGAAGGCTCGACCAGTTTGATCGCGGCCAGCACGCCGAGGATCGTCGAGAGCATGAGCCAGAAGGCCCCGTTGGTGAAGAGGAACAGCACCGGCGCCTTCACCGACTTGTCGATCGCCGCGCGGCGAAGATTGTCGGCCTTGAGGTCCGTTTCAGATGTGTCTGGAGTGGTCTGCATGACTTACTTGGGCGAGGCTGGTGCGGCAGGGGCGGCCGGTGCAGGGGCGGCTGCAGCAGCTTGCTTCAATTGAGTGGGAGAGCCGGGAACGACCTGGGTGCTCGCGGCAGGCTTCTTGGACCCGAGGTCTGCGAGCGCCTTCTGGAAAACAGCCTGCTTTTTGGCGTCGTCGTCGAAGCCGAGCTTGGCGATGTTCTCGCTCTGGAGCTTGGTGATCTCTGCCGTGTTGGCGAGGCGTTCCGCCGCGCGTGGATCTTCACCGAGTTTGGGATCGGCGAAGGCCTGGAAAAAACTGAAGAGCACGGCGAAGCCAGCGAAGGCTCCCAGCACCCACAGGAAGGTGGCACCGGCTTTTTTGGATGGTTCGGGCTGCGACATGGAGAAAATCGGGGATCAGGTCAGTTGATGACGTTCACAGATTCGATGAGGCGCGGGTCGCGCCACGGATAGAGGCTGTATTTGGAAAGACCGCGCAGGTAAAGGAAGCCCATCGTGCCAAAGACACCGCAAAGAGCCGCCACATCCTGGAACCACGCACGATCCACCCAGACACCGACACCAAGCGACGGTCCACGCTCTGGGATGACGTTCCAGTAGATGTCCACCAGGTGCATGAACAAGATCCAGATACAGACGCCGGCGACCACCGCAGGCCTCTTTTTCCGCTGCTGGGAGAGAAGCAGAAGGAAGGGTGCAACGAAATGACCCACAACGATAAACATCGAAACCCAGCGCCAAGCCTCCGTGTTGCGGATGAGGTAGAAGCGGGTTTCCTCAGTGATGTTCGCATACCAGATCAGGAAATACTGGCTGAAGGCGATGTAGGCCCAGAAAACCGTAAAGGCAAAGAGCAGCTTGCCCATCAAGTGGTAGTGCTCGTCGGTGACGACTTTCTGCAAGTAACCCATGCTTCGCAGCCAGGTGACCAACAGGATGGTCAGGCCCATCGAAGCCCACGCGCAGCCCGCGAAGATGTAAACGCCCCACATGGTGGAGAACCACAGATAATCGAGCCCGACGAGCCAGTCATAGGCCGCGAAGGTGACGGCTAGCGCGTAAAAAAGCAGCCAGCGGCAGGAAAACAGACGAGCGGAGATGGTGTGCTTGATGTCACCGTCCTGTTCCTGTTTGAGCGACTTTCCGCGCAGGGTGCGCGCGATGTGCCATAGGACGAGGAAATACAGAAAGAAGCGGGTGTACCAAGAGAAGGCGGTGTTCAGGTTCATGTACCCGAATTTCGCAACCAGAACGTGCAGATGTGGGTTGGCCGCCAGCCCTTGTTCGAGGTCCCCCTCCGTGACGAGGTGGTGCATGGCCTCATCGACCGGAATGTGATGATGCTCCGCCAGCTTCGCCGCATGGTCGTGATGCCCCATCCACTCGTACAGCGGCCGATTGACGGACGGCAGCAACAGCGGGAGGGCAAAGATCATCATCGGGATGATCATGTTTGCCAGATTTTCCCAGAGGCGACGAAGCACGACCCCCCAGCTCGAATTCGAGGCGCTGTGGAGCAGAATCCAGAAGCAGCCGCCCACCACGAAGGTGAAGGTGAAAAAGACCGCGAAGAGCCAGGAGTAGGCGAAGGTTTCGGTGCTGGCGAAGAAGTAATAGGCCGAGGCAGCCAGACCGAGCAGGCCGACTAGACCCAGCGCATTGATGAGCTTGGCGCCCTTGGCCGGTTCGAATTTTTCTCCGCCCTGGGGCAGATCGTTGAAGGTGACGTGGTGACTCATGCCGTGATTCGCGTGATCGTGCCGTTACTGGAGGGTGACGCCGGCCTCTTTGGCGGCGAGTTGCAAGGAGCGGATGTAGGCCACGATGGCCCAGCGGTCGCGCACGGTGATGTTGCCGCCGTAGCCGCCCATCAGTCCCTTGCCGTTGGTGATGACATCAAAAATGGCCCCGTCAGCGCGGTAGGCGCCCGCATTCGCAGCATCAAGACTGCCCGGTTGCTGCAAATTGAAGGCTGTCATGATGCCATACTTTGAGGTGACACCCTTGCCATTGCCGGAGACACCGTGACAGATCGCGCAATTGATGTTGTAGCGCTCCTCGCCACGCTTGAGGAAGCCGGCGTTGAAGACGGAAGGGTCACCGGTGATTTCGGTCGGAAGTCCGTCGCCGTAGAAATCACCCATCTTCCCGGTGTCGTAATAGCCGAGACCGTTGGTGAAACCAAAACGTGGAGGTTTGCCTCCCTTGGCCGCTGCTTTGGCGGGGATTTCAAAACCCATCGGCACCGTGCCCTTGACCGGCAGGCGTGCTCCACGACCGTCGGCGAAAAATTCGCTCGTGGCCTGGTACTTGACCTTCGCCTGATGGTCCATGTCCTGGAACACTTCGAGCGGGGGCAGCTCCGACTTGCTGCCGCGGAGTCCGAACGCGCTCACGATAATCGCGCCGACGAAAAGGTAGCTGAGAAAGAAGTACTTCATGGTGGTGCTGTGCGCGGCTTAAAGCTCGTCCTCCACGAGTTCGATGTTTTTGCCGCCGGCTTTTTCGAGCAGGGCCTTGGTGTCCTCCTGGGAGAATTTGGGATCGCGGGCCTCGATGCAGACGAAGAATCCGTCATCGGAGAACTTCGGGAAGTTTTTGGAGGCGAAAAGCGGGTGGTTCCAGCGCGGAAGACCGATAAGCGCGAGCAAGCCGAACAGTGTGGTGAACGCGCTGAAGAGAATCGTCAATTCGAACATGACCGGGAAGAAGGCCGGCAGGGTCCAGATGTCGATCGGCTTCGCCTGCACAACGGTGGGATAGGTTTCCACGACCTTTTCGAGGAATCCGAGACCGATGCTGCTCCAGAAGTTGGTCTGGGTGACAGTCTGCAGGATGAAGGCGATGGTCGTCCCGGTGATGCCACCGCAGAAAACGAAAGCGGGCAGTTTGGAGCGCGGGTTCCCCATCGCTGTGTCCATGCCATGGATCGGGAAAGGCGAATGAACGTCCCAGCGCTGGTAGCCGGCGTCACGCACATGCTCGGCGGCGTGATACAGGTCCTTCACGCTGTCAAATTCAGCGAGGTAGCCGTGGACTCGTTTGAGGGTGGTGCTCACAGTCGGGGGTGCGGTTTAAAAGTTAAGCGGCGGCGGGTTTCGGGACGTGGCGGTCCGCGTAGGCCATGAGGTCTTCCTCCTGGATGCCGGGCTCGGCGTGGTCGTCGTTGTGAGGATTCGACTGCGGCAGGACGCCCTTCACTTCACCGATGGCGATGACGGGCAGGAAGCGCAGGAAGAGCAGGAACAGCATCATGAAGAAGCCGAAGGTGCCGAGGAAGGTGTACTTATCGACCCAGGTAGCCTCATAGACGCCCCAGGAACCGGGGATCATGTGACGCTCAAGGGTGGTGGCGATGATGACGTAGCGCTCAAACCACATGCCAGCGTTCACGCACATGCAGACGAACATCACGACCCACATATTGTGGCGGAAGGGGCGATACCAGAACAGCTGCGGCGCAAACACGTTGAAGCTGAACATGAAGTAGTAGGCCCAGGTGGAAGGACCGGTCAGCCCGCGGAGCGTGAAGGCGGCGGCTTCATACGGATTGCCCGAGTAATAGGCCACAAAGAGCTCCATGCAGTAGGCGTAGCCGACGATCGTGCCCGTGAGCAGGATGATCTTTGCCATGTTGTCGATGTGCTTCGGCGTGATCAGATCGTCCAGTCCGTAAATGCGGCGGCAGGGGATCATCAGAGTCAGCACCATCGCGAAACCGCCGAAAATGGCGCCCGCCACGAAATACGGCGGGAAGATGGTCGTGTGCCAACCGGGAACCACGGACGTGGCGAAGTCAAAGGACACAACAGAGTGCACGGAGAGCACCAGCGGCGTCGAAAGCGCCGCCAAGAGCATGTAGGCCGTCTCGTAGTGACTCCAGTGCCGGTTTCCACCTCGCCAACCGAGCGAAAAGAGGCCGTAGAGCATCTTCTTCAGACCCGGACGGCAGCGGTCACGCAACGTCGCAAGGTCGGGCACCAGGCCAAGGAACCAGAAGACGAGAGAGACAGAGAAATAGGTCGAAACAGCGAAAACGTCCCAGAGCAGCGGCGACTTAAAGTTCTGCCAGATGGCATTGGCATTCGGAATCGGAGCCAGGAACCACACCATCCAGACACGACCGACGTGGAAGGCCGGGAAAAGACCGGCGCACATCACGGCGAAGATCGTCATGGCTTCTGCAGCGCGGTTCACGGACGTGCGCCACCGCTGACGGGTCAAAAAGAGAATGGCGGAGATCAGAGTTCCCGCGTGACCGATACCGATCCAGAACACGAAGTTCGTGATGTCCCACGCCCATGCCACCGGCTGCTTCTGACCCCAGACACCGACTCCGGTGGAGATGAGGTAGGCGAAGCAGAAAACCATCAGACCGGTCAGCAGGACCGATGGAATGAAAAGGAACCACCAAAGCGCTGGCTGCTTGTTTTCCACGATGCCGCAGATGCGGTTCGTGATCCACGAGTACGAGCGGTTGTTGAGAACCAACGGCTCACGGTCGAGGATGCGCGGGGTGTTCGATGCTGGGGCGGAGGCGTCCATGAAACCGGATTAGAATTGATTGTTGCTCCAAACGGCGATGTTCTCAGCGCCGGGCATGTCCATGTTCGGATTACGCAGACGGGCGAGGTAGCTCGTGCGCGGGCGGGTACCGATGTACTTGAGGACTTGATAGTCACGGGGCGAGGCCTTGGCCTTGACCACGGAGGACTTCTTGTCGGCGAGATCGCCAAACACGATCGCGTCGGCAGGGCAGGACTGTTGACATGCGGTTTTGACGCTGTCGGTCGGCACGCGGAAGTTCTTGGAGTCGCGCTGAACCTGCTTCTGCAGGATCTTGGCGCTCTCGATGCGCTGCACGCAGTAGGTGCATTTTTCGATGACACCGCGCATACGGACCGTGACGTTCGGGTTGCGCTGCAGGCGGAGGCTTTCGTCCTCCTTCTTGTCTCCGAGCGGTCCGGCGTAAAGATTGTTCACGGTGACGAGACCGGCGACCTTCTTGTCGATCAGCGGGTTGCGCTTGTTGTAGTCGAACCAGTTGAAGCGGCGGGCGGTGTAAGGGCAGTTATTGGCGCAGTAGCGCGTGCCGATGCAGCGGTTGTAGGCCATCGCGTTGAGCCCGTCCGTGGTGTGGACGGTGGCGTTCACCGGGCAGACCGTCTCGCAAGGAGCAGCTTCGCACTGCTGGCAGGCGAGCGGCTGGCTGACCATCTCGGCATTTTCGAGTTGTTCCGGTGTCGGATCGTCCTCCGCCCAGGTGCTCTGCTGAACGACTTCGTTCTTGCCCCACTTTGGCACCGCGAAATAGCGATCCATGCGGATCCACTGCATGATGCGTCCCTTGCGGACCTGATCCTTGCCGACAACCGGGATGTTGTTCTCACTCTGGCAGGCGACGATGCAGGCGGTGCAGCCGATGCATTTGCTGAGGTCGATGACCATGCCCCACTGGTGCTGCTTCTCGTAGTCGAAGCCGGCGGGGTTTTCGTCCGACTTCACGCCGACTTGCCCCTTGTAAAAGGAGATGTTCTCCGGGATGTGGGAGTCCATTCCTGTCTTGCCTGCAAACTCAGGATCTTTGTTGAAAGTCTCAAGCGTGCCTTCGCGATAAACGGCACGACCTTCCATCGTGTTCTGGGACTGCGTGATGGCGAGTTCCGCCACGGCAGGCAGCACCTCAATCGTCGCGCCGGAAATGACGAACTCACCGGGATTCTTGAGCAGGGCGTAGGTGTCCACGCCGCGGTCGCTGCCAACATCTCCCAGACCTTTCCGACCGTAGCCAAGCGGCAGGGTGATCGAGTTGGTGGCGTGGCCGGGAGCCTCAATGGCCGGGATTTCCACCTGGACACCGCCGGCTGAAATTTTGACGTGCTGTCCGTCCTGCAGCCCCAGGCGGCGGAAAGTGACGGAGCCGATCCAGGCGGCATTGTCCCAAGTGAGCTTAGTGACAGGATCCGGAGCTTCCTGAAGCCAGGCGTTGTTCGCGTAGCGACCGTCAAACACACTGGAGTCAGGCGCGAGCACGACCTCCAGCGCATCGTCCGAGGGAGCGGCGGCAGCCTTGGCCTTGGCAATAAAGTCGGCGCAGGCGGCGACATTCGGCGAGGCGGTGGCTTTCGGGTAGGCGGAACCATTCAGGAAACCGTCACGCAGGGTGAGGTTCCACTTGGTTTCATCCATCGCTCCAGCCACGGCGGCAAAGGTGTCACGCACGGCTACGTGGGCAGCGTCATCCGGCGGAGCCGATCCATCAGCAGGGGCCTCGACAGGGCCGAGCTTCTTGCGGCCGAGCAGGGCGAGGAGCAGTTCGATCTGGCTCGCTCCGTCGAAGAGCGGCGCGATCATCGGCTGAACGATGGAATAAACTCCATTTGCGGCCCGGGCGTCGCCCCAGGACTCAAGGTAGTGCGCGGCGGGTACGTGAAGGGCTGCAAGCTTGGCCGTCTGGTCGGCCAGCAGGCCCATGTGAACCAGCTTCACCTTTTTGTCGGCAACCAACTTGGCAAAGCCTTCGGCGTCCGGTGCATCGTAGTAAAGGCTGCCGGAGGTCAGGGAGATCAATGTCTTGATCTGTCCGCCGGAAACCGCCGCCTTCAGATCGGCGAAACCGCCGATTTCAGGAGCGGACTCTTCCTGAAGCAAATCAATCGTGGAACCGTAAGCGCCAAGAGCGCTGTTGATGGAAGCCACCAGAGCGTGGACTTCAGCGCCGTAGCGCGAGCCCGCGAGGACGACCGCCTTGCCCTTGTTGTCGATGAGGTCTCTCACCGCAGGGAGCAGCCAGTCTTTCAGACTCTGAGAAGCGGTAGCAGCCAGCGCTTTCGCGGAAGCATCACCGAGTTCGGAGGCAATAACGGCCGCAGCGACCGGGACGAGGCTCGCCGGGAGCGCCTTGCGGTGGTCCGCCATGCCGCCGGTGAGCGTGTAGCGGTTTTCGAGGACGTAGAGACGGTTCATGTCCGCCGCCTTGGCGTCCTTGGCGCGGTGCTTGGTGAACGCGGAAATTGGCTGGCCGGAGACGGGATCGAGCCCAAGGAAGTCGCAGTCGAGCGAGAGGATGCGCATCGCGGCGCCGAGGTTAACGAAGGGCTTCACACCTGCGCCAAACACCGCTTTGCCGACGGCTGCGGAGCCATCGGCGCTGGCGGCTTCGTAACTGAAGAGCTGAACCTTCGGAAAGGCGGCCTGCACTTCACCGAGAAGGCGCAGAAAGGTGGGCGAGGTGCTGGCACCGGTCACGATGCCCAAACCCGCACCTTTTTTCGCGTCAGCAGCCACGGCTGCGAGCAGTTCGTTGGCCTTCTCCCATGAGAGCTCCTTGCCCATTCCAAGCGCCTTCTGAGAGCGCGCCGGGTCATAGAGATCGAGGACGGAAGCTTGGGCAAAGCTGTCGATCCCCCCGCCAAGGGGATGAAGCGGATTCCCGGTGACGTGTGTCGGACGGCCTTCATGCGTCGTGACAACGAGTGGCGTGGAGCCGCCGCTGCGCGGCATCGTTGTGGCATACATCAGGGCCTTGCCCGGCACCATCCATTCGACGTGCTGTGTGTATGGGAGAATGGTGGTCAGCGGGCGGCGGCAGCTCGCCAGACCCATCAGGCCGACGCTGGCACCCATGATCTTCAAAAAATCACGGCGACCGTTCTCACGCTCTTCGTCCGTCAAGGTGTCACCTTCAGGGAACTCGCGCCCAAGATCCTTGAGAAAATTTTCACGACGCTCCAGTTCGGAGACACTGCGCCAGTAGCGCTTCGCGTTCTGCGGCTCCTCGGGATGCTTCCAAATTCGTTTCATGTTTCGGGGAAAAGGGAGCGTGGGGTTTAGCGGTGGCAGGCGGTGCAGTTTTCCGGCGGCTGGATCTGCCAGTGCTTTTTGAGCTGGGTGCCCACTTCCTGCTGGGTCACTTCCTTGCCGTAGGCTTTTTCGGCGAGCGCAAGGAGCTGGTCGAGGCTGTCGGCTTTGGCGGTTTCGCCCCCGATGACTGTCGCGATCTCGGCGGCAGGGACTTTCTTGTCGAGCAGGCCTTTGTAGAAATCAGCACGCTTCAAATCGCCAGCCTTGAAATCGAGGTTTGTGACGAATTCCAGCGGACGCAGGTTCTTTTCCGGATTGCGGTGGCAGTCGAGGCACCAGCCCATGGACTGCGACTGGTCGTGACGCACGACTTCCATCTCGTTGATCTTGCCGTGGCAGGAGACGCAGGAGATACCGCGGTTGAGATGGGCGCTGTGGTTGAAATAGACGTAGTCGGGCGCCTTGTGCACCTTCACCCACGGGATCGAGTTGCCGGTTTCGTTGGCCTTGATGACCATTTCAAGCTTCGGCGAATTGCTCCGGATGTTGCCTTTGCCCGGGCCGTGGCAGTTGAAGCAGGTCTGATTCGTTGGGACGTTCGAGTGGCTGGAGGCGTCCGCAAAGCTGTGGCAGTAACGGCAGTCCAAGCCGAGCTGTCCGGCGTGAATCTTGTGCGAGAAAGGAACCGGCTGTGTCGGCTCGTAACCCACACGGGTGAATTTCGGAGTGAAATAGTAAGCAACGCCGACACTCACGCCGAAGGCAATGAACACGGCGGCAATGGCTAGCTTCAGTGGCAGCCAGTTGGTCCAACGCGGAAAAAAGTTACCCATAGTTGATGTCGGGGAATGAGCTTGTGAAAAATTTCACAAGGACATCCAGAATAGAAATCGTTGGCAGGTTTGCAACCGTCATCTTGATCTTTTTGAACTTTTTGTGCGCAAATCCTGCTGTTGCGATTCTGTCGCAAAAAATAACCTCCGGGGGCGCTTCCGGGACCTACCCCCACTCCACCCAGAGCACGCCGTGTTCGAAGTCGAGCGTCACCCGATAATCCTCCAGCACGTACGTCCCGATCCGTGAAGGGCCGGGCATCACATCCACCTCCGCGAAGGGGTAATAGGATCCAAAAAGCCCCAGCGCCGCAAACTCCAGGACGCGCACCTTCGCCTCCTGCGGCGTCTGTGCACCGCCGATCCCGGTGATCAGGTAATCGCCGCCGACCTGCCAGCCGCCGTTTTTGTAGCCGAGCACCGTCGCGACCGCCTGGTCCAACTGCACGCCAAAGACCGATCCTGAATCCACCACGGCGTCCCACTGAACGCGCCCTTTTTTCAGAGTGATCGAAGGCACACCGTTTTTCATGCTCATGGGCGTCTTGTGCATGTGCTTTCGCGTCTTGCCGGCAAAACTGCGTTTGAAGCCGAACTCGACCTCGTCCCGCAGGAAGTCGAGCGTCAGGAACTTGCAGTTCCCCGCCGCCAGATGGACGCCCAGCACGGAAACGCCGAGGTGTTCCTTCAAAATGCCGCTGCCCACCGCCGTGCGCTGCATCCGGATGATGCAGGGCAGGTTCTCGAGCCGCCAAGAGCCAATCTGCAGTGTCGGAATCACCGCCGCCATGCCAGGCTCAGTCCCCAGCACACCGGCCATCTGCGGCCGCACCTGCGGCACCGTGCGCATGCCGAACTCCACCGCCTGCTCCGCATCGAAGACGCTGAAGGTCGCGCCCGTATCAAGCATGAATTTCTGCGGCTTTCGTCCGTTCAGGCTCACTTTGATGTGCGGGATGCCGCTCTCGTAGTACATGGGCACCTTCAAAACCCCTTCGGAAGGAGGAAGGCTGTTGGTTTTGACCTTCAGCGCACCCTTGCTGATGCTCAGCTTCGACGTCGGCAGGGCCTGCGACTGCAGTTGCCGCAGCGTCTCAGCCGGTATGGCCTCGTTCTTGACCGCAAAAGACTCCGCACAGGCCGTGACCACCAGCGCCGTCAGCAGCGCCTGAATGAGGCGCATTCCGCAATTCGCTCGGGGGGGTTCCATGGACTGCCAGCTTCCCAGCAGCCCTCAATTCTGTCAACTTGCACCGATTCCCGCACAAATCCTTGTGCGGGCCGCCGTACTGCCTCAGGTTTTCCGTCTCTCCGCACACCGCCTCATGCGCGACTACTTCATCCGCCGCTTCCTCCTCATGATTCCGACCTTGATCGGGGCGACGATGGTGGTGTTTTTCATCACCCGCGTCACGCCGGGCGGGCCTCTGGAGGCGGCGCTGCGGCAGGCGGCGCAGCAACAGGGTGAAGGCGGAATGAAGGACGCCGGAGCCTCGCTCAGCGAGGAACAGAAGGAAGAAATGGCGGCCTACTACGGCTTCGACCGGTCGTTTTTCCCGGCCTACCTGGCCTGGTTGGGTCTTCTGCCGAAGGAGAGCGACAAGCAGTTCATCAAGTTCGAAAAAGACGCGACAGAAATGCCCGTCACACTCCAGGACCTGCTGCCGCGCGAGGAGTGGACCGCGAACAACGCCTACCGCACCACCCAGGCGAAGGTCTTCCGCGACGGCAAGCTCACGACCGAGGACGGCTCCCCCGTTCCGAACTGGCAAACCCATGCCGAGGAGGAGAAGGAGCGCGTACAGGTCTTCAAGCCGGCCTACCAGGGCCTGTTGCAGGGCAGCCTGGGCATTTCGACACGCTACAACGAGTATGTCTGGACCATGATCCGGGAGCGCATGCCGATCTCGATTTTTTACGGGCTGGTGACCTTCATCCTCAGCTACATCGTCTGCATCCCGCTCGGCATCTTGAAGGCGATCAAGCACCGCACGGTGATCGACAACGTCAGTTCGATCCTGATCTTCGTCGGCTATGCGATCCCCGGCTTCGTGCTGGCCAGCATCCTCGTCGTGTATCTCGCCGCGCGAATGAACTGGTTCCCCACCGGCGGGTTCGTGAGCGAGGACTTCGCCTCCTTCACTTTGGCGGGGAAGACGTGGGACGTGGTTCACCACGCCATTCTGCCGCTGGTCTGCTACATGGTCGGCAGCTTCGCCTTCATGACCATGCTGGTGAAGAACAATCTCATGGACAACCTCGCCGCCGATTACGTCCGCACGGCGGTGGCAAAGGGTGCGGGCTTCAAGCGCGCCGTGCTCGTTCATGCGCTGAGGAATTCGCTCATCCCGCTGGCGACGACGCTGGGGCACATCGTTTCAATTTTCGTCGCCGGGTCCGTGCTCATCGAGCTGATCTTCGAAATCAACGGCTTCGGCCTGCTCGGCTACTACAGTCTGCTGGATCGCGACTACCCGCTGGTGATGGGCATCCTGGTCGTGGATGTCGTGCTGCTCATGGTGGGCAACATCCTCTCTGATTACTTTGTGGCACTCGCCGACCCACGGATCCGTTTCGAATAACCCATGTCTCCCCGCAACACCGGCATCACCCTTCTCGCCTACGCAGTGCTCGCCGCATTGTTTCGGGGGCTGGCGCTGTCGGTTCCGGTGTTCAAGGTGCCTTTCCTCGGCGGTGCATGGCTGGGCTGGACTCTTCTTCCGCTTCTCGCACTTACCGGCGGCTGGCTGCTCTGGCGCGGTCAGACGCAGTGGCACTGGAGTCCGCTGACCCTGAAGCAGTTCCGCCGCTTCCGCGACATCAAGCGCGGACACGCCTCGTTCCTGGTTCTGCTCGGCCTGGTCGGCATCGCCTCGCTGGACACGCTGATCGTTGGAAAACGGGCGTTGGTCGTGAGTTACGAAGGCAAACTCTACTTCCCCTTCGTGACCGACGTGAAGCCCGCGACGACCTTTGGCCTCAAGGACGAATCGGAAACCGACTACCGCGAACTGCAGCGGCAGTTCCGCGAATCCAAGTCCGCCAACTGGGTGCTGATGCCCGTCGTTCCCTACGACGCCAAGCTCGACACGCCGGAAACGATCGAGGAAGTCGTCATCCGTGATGGCCTGACCTACCGGGCAAGCGAATCGAAACCCTTCGACGGCCGCGCCTACACGGTGTTTCGCGACAAGCCCGGGCAAAAACGCCAGGAGTGGGTCTTCCGCCATGGCGTGAAGCAGGGGGACATGATGGGCTGGGATGCCGACAACGAACTGGTTGAAAAGGCCAAGTTTGAAAAAGGTGAACGCATCTCCTACTCCGACTTCACCGACGGAAAAGCCGCTGCGCTCGAATCTCAGGCGGGTGACCAGCTCTTCACCGTGGTTTACCCCCCTTCCCCGCCGTCATGGGCGCACCGCCACTTCCTCGGCACCACCTCCATGGGCGGCGACGTGCTGGCCATCCTCTTCGGCGGCTGGCAGCAGGCGATCATCGCTTCCATGCTCTTCGTGACCTTTGTGTTCGTCGTCGGCGTCGCCGCAGGCGGCATGCTGGGCTATTTCGGCGGTGCACTGGATCTCATCGGCATGCGATTGATCGAGATCTGGTCGGTGTTGCCCTTCCTGTTCATCGTGATGATTGTGAGCTCGATCGTCAGTCCGAATCTGTTCCTGCTCGTGGTCATCATCTCGCTGTTCAGTTGGATGGGCACGACGATCTACATCCGCACGGCGGCGCTGAAGGAAAAAGCGCGTGACTACGTCGCCTCCGCCCGGCTGCTCGGCGCGGGCACAGGCCGCATCATCTTCAAGCACATCCTGCCGAACAGCATCGCCATCCTGGTCACGCTCGCGCCTTTCGAAGTCTCCGCCATCATCACCTCCCTCGCCGCGCTGGACTACCTCGGCTTCGGCCTGCCACCGGAGGAGCCGAGCTGGGGCCGCCTTTTGCACGAGGGCACGGAGGACTTCAACTACCCCTGGATCGTCAGCAGCGCGTTCTTCGCCATGACCAGCGTCCTCGTACTCGTCACCTTCGTCGGCGAAGCGGTGCGGGAGGCCTTTGATCCCAAAAAGTTCACGACCTACAAATGAGCGACGCGTCCCCAGCCAAGAGTGCGAAGTCACGCGGCTTGACCCGAGCCGCGCTGGCCGCATTGGCGTTCGGCTTCCTACTCTCATCCTGCTCCGACTCCGAGGACACCCGCTTCCCGCCCTACGACAACACGGCGGAGGTGAAAACCTTCTGGGAGTCCAAGCCCGAGTTCTTCCAGTGGAAAACCGCCGCCGATCTGCCTGCGAACCTCAAATGGGAAGCCGGTGCCGATGCGCCTGAATTCGGCGACCCTCGTGCGAAGAAAGGCGGCACCTTCCACGACTGGCACCCAACCTTCCCGCCCACTTTCCGCAAAATCGGCCCGGACGCGAACAACACCTTCCGCGGCCAGCATCATGACAACATCGAGATCAGCCTCATCACCCGGCATCCGGACGAGGACGTGTGGATTCCCGGGCTAGCAAAGGAGTGGGCCGTATCCGAAGACCGCAAGACGGTTTTCTTCCGCCTGCAGGCCACCCTGACGTACTCCGACGGTCATCCCGTCGAGGTGGAGGACTTCTTCATGACCTTCTTCGTCATGACCAGTCCCCACATCAAGGATCCCTGGTACAATGACTGGTACAAAAAGGAATACTCGGCGATCACCAAGTTCGACGACCGGACCTTTTCCATCACGATCCCGGAATCCAAGCCCGACCCCATCTGGTATGCGATGATTCCACCCAGTCCGCGGCATTTTTACCGCGAGTTCGGGCCGGACTTTCCCGCACGCTACCAGTGGCGCATCTGCCCGGTGACGGGAGCCTACGTGATCGACACCGATCTGATGAAACGCGGCCGCTCGATCACGCTGCGGCGCGTGAAGGACTGGTGGGCGCGGGATTTGAAGCACTACCGCCATGTGTTCAACTCCGACTTCCTCGAGTACAAGATCATCTCCAGCCCTGACAAGGCCTTTGAGATGTTCCGCCAGGGCCAGTTCGACTACTACCTCGCCGGCCTGCCGCGCTACTGGTATGACAAGGCGGAGATCCCCGAAATCTACAAGGGCTACATCGAGCGCCACATGTTCTTCAACGAATACCCGCAGGTCACCTGGGGCATCCGCATCAACGAGAGCAAGCCCTTCCTGGACAACCTCGACGTGCGCCTCGGCATCAACTACGCCATGAACTTCCAGAAGGTCATTGAGGTGGACTTCCGCGGCGACAAGACGCGCATGAACAGCACCGTCTCCGGCTACGGCAAGTTCACCAATCCCGACCTGCGCGCCCGCCCCTTTGACCCGGTCAAAGCCCGCGAGCACTTCGCCAAGGCGGGATTCACCAAAGCAGGACCCGATGGCATCCTCATCAATGCCGAGGGGAAAAAGCTCTCCTTCACCCTCACCACCTTCAATTCCGGCACGATCACGCCGATCATGTTGCGACTCAAGGAAGAGGCAAAGAAAGCCGGCCTAGAGATCAATGTGGAAGGCCTCGACCCCACGCAGATGTACAAAAAGCTCGACCAGAAAAACCACGAAATGGGCTTTGCCGGCTTCGGTGCGCAGCCGCCCTATCCGCGCTTCTGGGACGACTACCACAGCGACAACGCCTTCAAGACCGGGAAGGACGGCAAGCGCGAAATCGTCACCGACACGAACAACATCACCCAGACCGCCGATCCCGCGCTCGACCCGCTCATTGACCAGCACCGCAAAGCGAAGACGGAGGAGGAGGTGCAGCGCCTCTCGTGGCAGCTCGCCAAGCTCATCGAAGACCGCGCCTGCACCATTCCCGCCTGGGAGTCGCCATTTTACCGCCACATGACCTGGCGCTGGGTCCAGTGGCCGAAAAACGGAAACGCCCGAAAAAGCCGCGAGCCGATCGACGCGCACATGTTCTGGATAGATGAAGACGTGAAACGCGAAACCAGGGAAGCCATGCGCTCCGGTCGCGACTTCGGTGAAACCCTGCGCGTCTTTGACGCCTACAGAGCCAAATGATGAGCAGCCAAACGAGTAGCGCAGGTGTCCCGCCTGCACCGAGTGACCCGGGCATTCTGCCCGGAGCCACGAATGCGGGCAAAATGCCCGCGTCACCCGCGACGGGCGGGACGCCCATCCTACAGGTGCGCGACCTCGTCACCGCCTTCGACACGGACGCCGGCCGCATGACGGCGGTGGACGGCGTCAGCTTTGACGTGCCGCGCGGCAGGACCCTCGGCATCGTCGGTGAATCCGGTTGCGGCAAGAGCGTCACTGCATTTTCGATCACAAGCCTGCTGCCCCAGCCGCACGGCAAGATCCTCGGCGGCAGCATCCGTTTCGAAGGAAAAGATCTCGTCACCGCCTCCCTCGACGAGATGCAGAACATCCGCGGCAATGACATCAGCATGATCTTCCAGGAGCCGATGACCGCGCTGAATCCCGTGCAGACCGTCGGGCGCCAGCTCGCCGAGGCCATTTTGCTGCACACCGAATGCAGCAAGGCCGACGTGCTCGCCCGCAGCATCGACATGATGAAGAAGGTGCGCATTCCCGCACCCGAGCAGCGTCTCAACGAATACCCGCATCAGCTCAGCGGCGGCATGAGGCAGCGCGTGATGATCGCCATGGCGCTCATCAACAAGCCGAAACTCCTCATCGCCGACGAGCCCACCACCGCGCTCGACGTCACCGTGCAGGCGCAGATTCTCGAGCTGATCGCCGACCTGCAAAAGGAGATGGGCATGAGCGTCATCCTCATCACCCACGATCTCGGCGTCATCGCCGAAGTCTGCGACGAAGTCGCTGTCATGTATGCCGGCCGCATCGTCGAGCAGGCCAGTGTCTTCGATCTCTTCACCAATCCCCGCCACGCCTACACCCAGGGCCTGCTGCAAAGCATCCCGCGCCTCGACAGCAAGCCAAAGACCCTGCTCAAAGCCATCCCCGGCAACGTCCCCGGCATCGCCGACTTCAAACCCGGCTGCCGCTTCGCCGAACGCTCCGGGCGCGATCACACAAGCGAACACCTCACCACCCGCCCGCCGATCACTGAGATCGCGCCAAATCACTTCGTCGAGAACTGCCCCATCTGCGTCGCATGAGGTTCGGTGCTATGCCTTGAATCCGAACTCCTACCCACTAAGCTCCCGACATGACTATCCAAGCCATCGCACACCCTGCGGAAGAAGGCGGCTACTGGGCCGAGGTCCCCGCCCTGCCCGGCTGCGTCACCCAGGCAGAGACACTCGAAGACCTGAAGGTCCGCCTCGCTGAGGCGGTAGAGGGCTGGCTTCTCGCGGATGCCGAGCGTGTTGTCGATGACAAACAGGCCTTAACCTTAATGGTCACAGTGTGAAGCACGTCACGGGCAAAGAACTGGCCAAAATCGTGCAAGCTCGCGGCTGGCAGCTTGCCCGTGTTCATGGCAGCCACCACATTTTCAAAATGGTCGGCAAACGCGAAAATTTGGTCATCCCAATTCACGGCAACGAATCTCTCAAGACCGGCATCCTGCGTTCGTTAATGAAAATCGCTGACCTGAACGAAAGCGACTTCTAATCATGTCCCTCCTCACCGTCCAAAATCTCCAGCAGCACTTCCCCGTTCGCGGTGGCGTCATCCGCCATGCCGTGGCCTCGTGCAAGGCGGTCGATGGCGTGAGTTTTTCTCTGGGCGAAGGTGAAACACTGGGCCTCGTCGGAGAATCCGGCTGCGGCAAGACCACGCTCGGCAAGGCCATCGTCCGCCTGCTCAAACCAACCGGCGGCAGAATTGATTTCGAGGGTCACGACATCACGCATGCCTCCATGGGCACCATCCGGCCGCTGCGACGTCACATGCAGATGATCTTCCAGGATCCTGCGGAGTCCCTGAACCCGCGCCACACCGTGCGCGACATTTTGGAGGAACCCTACATCGTGCAAAAGATCGGCTCCAAGGACGAGCGCCGGAAATGGGTGCTCGAACTGCTCGACAAAGTCGGCCTCAGTTCCGCCTCCGCCGACCGCTTCCCCTTCGAGTTCAGCGGCGGCCAGCGTCAGCGCATCGGCATCGCGCGTGCGATCGCCTTGAAACCGAAGCTGATCGTCTGTGACGAGCCGGTGTCAGCGCTCGACGTGTCCGTGCAAAGCCAAGTGCTCAACCTGCTTCTCGATCTGCAGCGTGACATGGGACTCAGCTATCTCTTCATCGCCCATGGCCTCAGCGTCGTGAAACACATGAGCGACCGCGTCGCCGTGATGTACCTCGGCAAGATCGTCGAGCTCGCCCCCGCCGAAGAGCTCTACCACAACCCGCGCCACGCCTACACAAAGGCCCTCCTCGACGCCATCCCCGTCCCCGATCCTGCCAAACGCCGCCGGCGCCAACTCCTCCAGGGCGACGTGCCAAGTCCGATCAATCCCCCCGCCGGCTGCGCCTTCGGCCATCGCATGAAGCATCCTAAGTGGGAGGAAAGCACCCGCACCGATCTCACGCTCAAAGAGATCGCGCCGGGCCACTTCGTGCAGCCTTGTCCGTGCTGCACGTGAAGAATCTCGATGCCGAATCGCCCCACCTGTGAAATAATCCCGGCATGAAACAACGCTGGATCGAGAAAGAGGGCTCGGTGATCGACCTGCCGAACTTGAGTGCCGTCATCGAGAAAGACGGCCAGTGGTTTGTCTCCACCTGCCCCGAGCTTGGCGTGGCAAGCCAGGGTAAAACCCGCAAGGACGCGTATGAGATGCTGGCGGAAGCCGTGGAGTTGACGTTGGAATGCGCGAGTGCCGCCGAAATTCGGCGTCGCCTGCGCAAGGGGGCACGTGTTCGCAGTCTCGAACTCAAAGCGGCCTGAGGCCGCTACCAGCTTCGGACGTGTGCAGGATTCTGGCGCAGCACGGCTTCGTAGAGTTCCGCCAATCAGGCAGCCACATCACCATGCGGATGAATGATGAAAAGTCAGGCGGACGAACCGTTCCAGTCCCAAATCACCGCGAGATTGCTGTTGGCACCTTGAAGTCGATCATCGCGCAGAGCGGTCTGGCTGCCGATCTGTTCCGTAAGTGACGAGCTCAAGCCGCTGCACGTGAAGGTTGCGGTGCCGGATTGCCATGTGGAGGCGTATCGGTAGTCTCGCGCTCTTCCCATGCCCCGTGTTGCCAAAAAATCCGCCGCCAAGCTCTCCCATGACGTCATCCGCATTCGTGGCGCACGGCAAAACAACCTGAAGGGGATCGATCTCGACCTGCCGCTGGGCCAGTTGAGCGTCATCACCGGTCCGAGCGGCAGCGGGAAATCGTCGCTGGCGTTCGATACGATCTACGCGGAGGGGCAGCGCCGCTATGTGGAGACATTCTCTCCCTACACACGGCAGTTCTTCGAGCGCATGGACAAGCCGAAGGTGGATTCGATCGAGGGCATCCCACCGGCCATCGCCATCGAGCAGGTGAACAACATGCGCAGCACGCGCTCCACCGTCGGCACGATCACGGAGATCAACGACTACCTGAAGATGATCTTCCCGCGTCTCGCGGAGGCGACCTGTCCAAGTTGCAAGCGCTCCGTGCGGCCGGAAACGCCGGAGAGCATCGTCACCGAGCTGCTGGGCGGTCGCGCCGGCCAGCAGGCGCTCATCCTTTTCCCGATTCCCGTCCCGCCAAAGACCGTCGCCGCCGATTTTGCCGCGTTTCTCGAATCCCAGGGCTTCGTGCGCGTGTGGCTCTATGGCCAGATCATCCGCACCGACGATCTCGGCACCCGCAAACTCCCCGCGCAGGTGCTCGTCATCCAGGATCGGGTGATGCTGGATGCGAAACAGCGTCCCCGCCTCGGTGAAGCGCTCGAAGCCGCGTTGCGCTATGGCAAAGGAAAGATCGCCGTGAGCCTCGGCGAGGAGACGCGACATTTTTCCACGGACTGGAGCTGCGCGGACTGCGACATCACACTGCCCGCGCCGACGCCGGGCTTGTTCAGCTTCAACTCGCCCATCGGCGCCTGCCCGACCTGTCGCGGATTTGGCCGCACGCTCGGCATCGACATCGGCAAGGCGATGCCGGATGAATCCCTGAGCATCAATCTCGGCCTCGTCCGCCCCTTCCAGAGCAGCAGCCATGGCGACTCGCAGCTCGACCTCGAACGCGCGGCACGGAAGCGCGGCATCGACATCCACAAGCCGTTTGAAGATTACACGGCCGACGAGCGCCACTGGCTCATCGAGGGGACCGATCCTGATCCCGAAGCCGCCTACCATCGCGGCGAGTGGTACGGCGTTCGCGGCTTCTTCAAGTGGATGGAATCCCGCAGCTACAAGATGCACGTCCGCGTCTTTCTCAGCCGCTACCGCGCCTACACCGAGTGCGGCGACTGCGGCGGCGGACGTTTGAAAGAAGAGGCCTACAACTTCCGCATCGGCCCGCACACCATCGCCGACCTCTGGCGCATGCCGGTGAGCGATCTGCATCCGCTCGTGCAAACCTGGCCGCTCAAGGAGGGCGACCATGCCGCGACGATGCTGCGCGATGAGATCGCAAGTCGCGTCAGCTACATGGACCGCGCCGGGCTTGGCTACCTGAATCTCGACCGCCAGACGCGCACGCTCAGCGGTGGTGAACTGCAGCGCGTCAATTTGACCACCTGCCTCGGTGCCTCGCTCGTGAACACGCTCTTCGTTCTCGATGAACCCAGCATCGGCCTGCACCCGCGTGACATCGGCCGCCTCATCGGCGTGATGGAAGGCCTGCGGGACAAAGGCAACACGCTCCTCGTCGTCGAGCATGAGGAAGCCGTCATGCAAGCCGCCGACAACCTCATCGACATCGGCCCAGGCCGAGGGGAAAAGGGTGGCGAGCTCGTCTTCAGCGGCCCGATGGAGAAACTCGCGAAGACGAAGGGCTCGCTGACCGGCGACTACTTGTTCGGAAGAAAGTCGATCTCTGTGCCACAAACGCGGCGTCCGGTTTCAGGTTTCAAGTTTCAAGTTTCAAGTCTTGCTGCCGAAAATCCTCTCGACCTCCCCACGCTTAACGACGATGAATCCCGCAGCCGTGCCTACGCCGCCATCCTCCAGCCCGCAAACGCCGATCCGTCGCTTCGAAACCGATCCGGAGAAGCTGCGTCAGCTTCGCATCCGTGCGCCAAAGAACTCCACCGAAGCGCTGATCAAGAAAGTTTCGGCTGGTCTCGCCGCCAGAAAAGAGAGAGGCTTCTCGATGACCAGCTAGCCATCCTCAACCGTCACGCCACCGCGCCTGTGGATCTGGGCACACACATTGGCGGTGGTGGTGAGCATGAGGTTTATCATCGACAGGGC
>CAMAZK010000019.1 GCA_945863205.1 Akkermansia muciniphila
GCGTCCTTGCGGGTGTAAACGAGGTGCAATGCGTCGCTGTGCGGGAGCCAATGCTGCTGCGTGGTGCTCATGTCCAGCGGCGTGCCGTCGTCCCAGGACCAGGGCTGCTTCTCTTCGAAATCGAGTCCGTCATCGCTCGCGGCCACGTAGCCGCAGCTGTCCTCGGCACGGATCGTGACATAGAACTTGCCGCGATAGCGCACCATCGACGGCTCCAGCAGTCCTCGACCGGCCGCGTGTTTGATCTCGCGTCCGACTTTCTGGATGGTCAGCGTCTCGCCATCAAACGAGCAGCGCACGCCGACGGCGGAGCGCCCCGCTTCGGTGGGTCCGAAGGACATGACGAAGGCGATGCTGCCGTCTTCCAGCACCTCGCGCTGGCCGCAGTTGTTCGTGTAGATGAAAGCACCGCGGGGGTCGTCCCAGAGCAGGGGCTACTGCGCCTTTTTCTTCGGCTTCTCAGGCAGTCCCTGGCCGGGCTTGGGGTCGAGGTTGGCCTTCATGTCCTCCTCCGTCACGATCGAGGCGACACCATCGGCAGGAATCTTCGCCTTCGCGGTCCAGAGGATGGCGTTCAGCACGAGCTTGCGCTGCTCGTTGTTGGCCCAGCCTTGATGAAAATGACCGCCGGTGAAGCCGAAGCCGCGTCCCCCGTCCGCACGCTCACAGGCCCAGGCGACGTGCTGTTTGTCGCCGTTCTTGACGGACTCGCGGACGGCGGGATTGCCGCTGTGATGGCCGTCCGGGCGGCTCATGGTGGATTCGGGGGCCACGTCGCTCAGGATCGGCGTCACGCCTTCCATGCCTTTGCGGAAGCGCATGAAGAAGTACCACTCGTCGTTGCTGGCGAAGGGCTTCACACCCTCGCTGATCGGGTGAGCCGGCAGTTCCTTGAAATTCGCCTCCCAGTGCGGATTCACGCTCCAGTTGATCTCGAAGCAGCCGCCCATCCAGTCGATGAACTCCTTGTTACCCTGCTCGATGGTCGGCTCCACCGCGTAGTGCAGTGTCAGAAAGCCGCAGCCGCGTTTCATTTCCTTGTCGAGCTGGGCGAGGCGGCCTTCCTGGAGCGCCGGATGGCGCGGGCCGCCGTCCGCGTAGATGACGATCGTGTCGGCGGCGGAGAGTTCCGCCTGCGATGGCCATTCGCCATTCAGATGATGCTTGATGTCCACCTGGTCCGCGACGCCCTGCTCCAGGCATTTTTTCAAAAGCAGGATGCCCGCATTGTGCTCGTGCTGGGCCGGTCCGTGCGAAGGCGTCCCGGCGATCATGACGATGGATTTTTTGTCCGCTGAGAAGGCGGGAATGACGAGGGACAGGGCGGCGAGGACGTGAAGCAGGGGTTTCATGCGGGTGGAGCCCTGTTTAACGGCGCCGTCTCCATTGCGCTATCACCTTTCCCAACGACGAAGGGCGGACTCGCGTCCGCCCTTCGCAGTGATGATGGTTTCGTGTCCGAAGCGGGGATCAGATGTCCTCGCCCACGGCATAGCGCACGAAGCGGCGCACGATGAGGTTCTCGCCGAGTTCGGTGATCTTGCGCTTGATCAGGTCGCCGACAGTGGTGTCAGGATCCTTGATGAAGGCCTGCTCGAGCAGGCAGTTGTCGGCAAAGAATTTCTCCATTTTGCCGTCAACGATCTTGTCCACGATGTTGGCGGGCTTGCCCTTGACGAGCTCGGCACCGATTTCGCGTTCCTTGGCGACGAGGTCGGCAGGGACGTCCTCACGATGGAGGAAGCGCGGATTCGAGGCGGCGATGTGGAGGGAGATGTCCTTCACGAGGGCCTGGAAGTTTTCATTGCGGGCGACGAAGTCGGTTTCGCAGTTCACTTCGATCAGGACGCCGATGCGGCCGGCCATGTGGATGTAGGAGGCGATGATGCCTTCCTTCGTCTGGCGGTCGGCCTTTTTCTCAGCCTTGATGGTGCCTTTTTTGCGGAGGATGGTTTCAGCCTTTTCGAGGTCGCCTTCGGCTTCCTTGAGGGCGGCTTTGCATTCCATCATGCCTGCGTTGGTTTTTTCACGCAGGGCCATGACGGTTTTAGCGGAGATGTCAGCCATGATTAAAAGGAGGTTGGGTGTTTTTGGTGGGGATTAGCTCTTCGCCTCCGCGGTGGCGGCGATGACGGGGTCGATCAGCTTCTGCAGGATGATGCGGATGGAGCGGATGGCGTCGTCGTTGGCGGCGATGGGATAGTCGATGATGTTCGGGTCGGCGTTCGTATCGACGAGGGCGACGATCGGAATCTTGAGGCGGCGGGCTTCATGCACGGCGATGTGCTCGCGTGCGGAATCGACGATGACGGCGACGTCCGGGAGCCTGTCCATGTGGCGGATGCCGCGGAGGTTGCGCTCCAGCTTGATGCGCTCGCGGTTGAGGCTGGCCAGCTCCTTCTTGGACATGAGCTTGAACTCAGGCTTCTTCTCGATGTCTTCGAGGTAGTTGAGGCGGGCGATGCTCTTTTTGATCGTCTCCATGTTCGTGAGCGTGCCACCGAGCCAGCGGTGGTTGACGTAGAACTGGCCGCAGGCTTCGGCGGCCTCTTTGATGGCCTCCTGCGCCTGGCGCTTGCAGCCGACGAAGAGGATCTTTTTACCTTTGCGGGCGAGCTCGGCGAGGTAATCGGCAGCGATGTCGATCTGCTTGACGGTTTCCTCGATGTTGAGGATGTGGATCTGGTTCTTGGTGCCCATGATGAAATTCTTCATCTTGGGATTCCAGCGTTTGGTTTGGTGTCCGAAATGGACACCGGCTTCGACGAGTTCGGCGAGGATGGGTGTTGACATGAGTGAGGTGGGTGCCTGTCTTCCGCACGTTCTGGGATGCAAAACGCTCAGCCTTGCGGCTGATCCGGTCGATCGGGCGTTGGTTTGTCCTTTGGACGGACCGGACTGGCCTGACGAAAGGGGCCGCGATGGTAGCGGCCTCCCGGGGTGCGGCAAGCTGTTTTTCGCCCCTAAACCGTCACCCGGAGGTCAATTCAGGCTCTCACGCGTGGATGCGCGGAAGGCCGGCAGGTCGATCATCACGTTGCTGCTGCGCATCAGCGTCTCGCCAATGAGGAGGGCGTCCGAGCCGGCTTCGGCGAGGCGGACGGCGTCGGCCGGGGTCTTGATGCCGCTCTCGGCGACCAGGATGATGTCGTCCGGCACCTCCTCGGCGAGCTGCTCCGTGGTGCCCAGATCGACGGTGAAGGTCTTCAAATTGCGATTGTTGACGCCGATGATGCGTGCGTCCGTGGCGAGTGCGCGCTCGAGTTCCGGCAGGTTGTGGACCTCCACGAGGGCATCGAGCTGGAAGGTGTGGGCGACTTCCAGCAGGTGCTCCAGGGTCGGCTGGTCGAGGGCGGCGACGATGAGCAGGATGGCGTCCGCTCCGGCGACGACGGCTTCGAAGATCTGCGCCTCATGGATGATGAAATCCTTCCGAAGGCAGGGAATGTCGAGCTGCTCGCGGATGAGCGTGAGGTACTCGAGCCGGCCCTGGAAGTATTTTTCATCTGTGAGGACGGAAATGGCGCTGGCACCGGCTTTTTCGTAGCCGCGAGCGATTGTCAGCGGGTCGAAGTCAGCCGCGATGGTCCCTGCGGAGGGGGATGCCCGTTTGACCTCTGCGATGATGCTCAGGCGCGTGGGATCTGCACGCAGAGAGTCATAAAGAGAGCGCACATCATCGCGCAGAGCCGCGGCGGCGCGGAGTTTTTCAGCGCGGGGCAGGATGCGCTGCAGTTCGGTGTGCTTGTGGGCGATGATTTCGTCCAGCTTGTTCATGAGAGAGTCGCTGAGTGGGGGCGGAGGGCATTGTGCCGTCAGCTTTTACGCCGGAATCGGGGCCGTGACCGTCCACAATGTGATCAAAAAGGTGCCAGGGAACCGCGACATGGACAGGCAGGCTGCCGTTGCTTCCGTCAGGACCTGGCGGGGTTCGCAAGCTGAACATCCGCGGCCCCTGACAAGCTCCGATTTAGCGGCGGGATCCGACGGAAACAAGCAGGATTCCGGGTTCGTGGGCAAAATGCTGAAAAATGGTGTTGTCGAAAAAGGTCCGATCCGGTAGAAACAGGGTTCTTAATTCTCAAATCACACTCCCGCCATGGTCTGGAAACTTTTATCTGCCCTCTCCGCCGTCTGCCTCGGCGTCGCCTGTTATTTTGCTTGGACCAACCAGAAGGCTCTGGTGGAGGAGCGCAAACGCGAGGCTTACTTCACGGCCAATCTCAAAGAAGTGCAGGATCACAAGGCTCTGGCCGGTGAAGCGAAGAAGAATCGTGAAGCCCAGTTGGCCACCGCCACGACTGACCTTGAGGCCACGAAGACTGCCGTGATCGACACCACGGCCAAGGCGCAGACCAAAGAGGCGGAACTCGCCGTGGCGAAGACGAATCTCGATCAGGTGACCAAAATCGTGAAGGATCTGGAGAAACAGATCGCAGACGCGGGAGACATCCCAGCGCTCCTTGCTCAGATTGAATCCATCAAGAAAGAGCGCGCGCAAGCCGAGGCTGCCCTGGCGAACCAGGTCCAGCGGTTCGCCGCCGCACAGGAGCGTGTCGGAAGTCTCACCGCTTCTGCCGTGGCCGCTGAAGAGCGCGAGGCCCGCGGTCGCCGTGGCATCGTGGATGACGATTTCACCGCAAACGTCACCCAATCCTTCACCGATTGGGGCTTTGTGGTCCTCAACAAGGGCAACGGCGGTGGCGTTTTTGCCAACGCCGACCTAGAAGTGAAGCGCGGCAAGGAAATCGTCGCCAAACTCAAGGTCCGCAATGTCGAGCAAAGCTCCTCTGTGGCCGACTTGGTGAAAGGCAGTCTCGCCGAGGGCGAGCGCATCCGCCCGGGTGATCTCGTGGTGGCCGCAGCCGAGCAGAGCGCCAAGACCGCGAAGGGGGCCGGCGCTGCCGCTCCTGCTGGTGGTGCTGCCGCTGCCGCTCCGGCTGCGGATGCCGCAGCTCCCGCTCCGACCGCACCCGCTATGGATTCGGATCCTTTCGGGGCTCCGATGGCTCCAACTCCGGCTGCTCCGGCGGCCTCCGATCCTTTTGGTGCACCGGCGGCCCCCGCTCCCGCCCCTGCGATGGGTGCTGATCCCTTCGGCGCTGCTCCATCGGCCCCTCCGGCCGCCGGGACGCCAGCGGCTCCGAGCACGGCCGATCCATTCGGCAATTGAGCCCCGATCTGAACGCCTCTCTTTTCTGAACCCCAGTTATTCCTTCCTGCCATGACCAAAGTCCTCTTCATCCTCAGCGCCGTCGTCATCCTGGTGGCCAGCTTCTTCGCCTACCAGAACGGTCGTGAATTTGCCACCGTCCGCACCAACATCGCTTCCCTCAGCACCCAGCTCCAGACGGAAGTGAACGCCGACAAAAAGGTCATCGCCGAGGTGGGACAACTCGTCGCCGACATCGGGCGCGTGCAGGGGGAACTGGATGTCGAAGCGGAAAAGCTGAAGGCGCAGAAGAACAAGCTTGCCAACGCTGAGAGCGAATCCGTCCGCACGCAGGAGGAACTGGACGTCAAGGTGAAGCAGCAGCAGAAGTTGGCCGATGATCTCGCCAAGCTTCCCAAAGACGTGAAGGTCGAAACTCTCGCTGAAGACATTGCCAAGCTCAAGAAGGACAAAATTGAGTATGAGGCTCAGGCAGAGGCGAAAGCCAAGGAGGTCGTTGCTGAAGAGGAAAAAGTGGCCGGAGTGCAGAGGCGTCTCGACGACGTCGTGCGCAAAATCGAGGAGCGCCGCAAGAATTTCGACCGCAACAGCCTGACCTCGCGTGTTCTGGCCGTGAACCACGATTGGGGTTTTGTGATCATTGACGCCGACAAGTCTGCCGGACTGACCCAGGACACCAAGATGATCGTGACGCGTGGACTGCAGACCGTCGGCAAGATCAGCGTCATGAATGTCGATGGAGCCCGGACGATGGCCAGCATCGTACCGGATGCCGTCACCAACGGGCAGGTCATCATGCCGGGCGACCGTGTGATCCTCGAAAATCTCGTCCGGAATTGATCCGGATACGTTTGGTCCCTTGTATGAAGACGCATTCCGTCATTTGCTCACTCCTCTTGGTTTCCACTGTTGCCTGTCTCCTGCCTTCATGTGCTTCGGACGGGCCGAAACGGAAAAAAGTAGTCGGCCCGGACAGCAGCCAGTACAGCACTCAGCCGTGGAATCGTCCCCGTAGTTGGGAAGCTGCCGCGCGTTCACCGCTCGGGAATGCAGCCCAGACCGGTGCGTTTGGCGGCGCTTTCCAGCAGAACTGACCGCTGAGCCTTCCTCGGGCGACCGAATCAGCAGGGAATGGGCTCCAGAAGGGCCTCGCCTCCGACGGTTTTCACCACTCGGTAAAAACATGTCGCTCGTTTGGTGTGGCAGCAGCCGCCACCTTGTTGTTTGACGCGCAGGACGAGGGCGTCCTGATCGCAGTCTGTGCGGATATCGACGATGACCTGGAATTCACCGCTGGTCGCACCCTTGTGCCATAGCTGGTTGCGACTGCGGCTCCAATAGACCGCCTGTCCGAGCTCCAAGGTCATCTTGAGGCTTTGTTCGTTCATGTAGGCGAGCATGAGTGGTGCGCCGGAGTCCGCATCCACGGCAAAGGCGGGTATGAGGCCTTGATCGTCAAACTTCGGGGCGAACTGCAGGCCCTCCTCGATGACTTCCTTGGATTCACGGGCGGCGAAGGCGATGGGGGCTTGAGCGGACATGGAAGGGGTCATGCTAGCGGTGTGAATCCAACGCGCAACTCCGTCATTTGCCCGGGAAAATCCCGTTCAGCAGGCCTGCGCCGGCCTTCACACCGTTTTCGAGCAGTCCCGACGCTCCTTCGATGACCCTGCCCGGGACCTTCGCCGCGTCTTCGCCCAAAACCGGCTTCAACAGCGCGTCCGCACCCTGTTTGACGATCTTTTCCGGGGTGTCGAAAAGCAGGGACATGCCCGCCCCGCCAAGAAGCCGTGAACTGAGGTCTTCCTGAGGGGAGTCCAGCGGACCAGCCACGCGGACACGCGTCCACAGCAGCCCAGGTGGCCCCAGCGGGTTCTTTTCCGTGAAAACGAGCTGTTGTGCGCCCGGAATGAATCGCAGGGTTTCGGGGGCGACGCCCACCATAAAGTCCCCCTCCACCATGTTGCCGCGCAGGCTCATGGCCCCTTCAATGCGAATCAGTCCGTTGGAGTGGACGATGATTTTTTCAAACCGAAGCCCCCCGCGATCCGGATGAATCGTCGCCTGGCAGGTGTCGAGCACGAGGCGTTTGAATCGCTCCGCACGGGTGTATTTGGCGAGCGTGGAGAGGATCGGCAGGCCTTCCAGGACGCCGTTCGCGAGGGCGGCATCGGCCTTCCAGACGGCAGGTGCGGAGCGCGAGCCGGATGATTCGATGTCACCGTTGATCCGGCCGCTGAGGCGCTGTTTCCACCATGGGGCGAGGAATTCATCCACCGGCACCTCCTCGACATGGGTGAAGAGTTCCCAGCCGCCCGAGGTGAAATCGAGCGTGCCACGCAGCCGGGCCTGCGCGTTCTGTTTCCAGCGCAGGGAGGCGGTGCTGATGCTCAACTCGTTCGCACTCAATCGCAGGGAGGCCTTTTCAATGTCCAGCCTCAGCGGTTCCGCCTGCTGTGGAGCGTTGAAGGGCGTCTGCAGCGTTCCTCCGCTCAGATTCACCGGCACGGCGGCCTGGCCGCTTTTCCAAGCGCCGGCGCTGACGGTTACCCCGGCGACTTTCCAAGCGCCGTGCTCGACGTCGAAACGCCGCACGTCGAAACCGCCCACTTCCGTGCGCGTGGGGAGGTAGCGTTGCAAAAAGGAAGGAACAGCAGCGCTGCCCGCCCGTGAGGCTGCGGGAGACGAACCGGTTTCGACCGTGATTGCCGGCGGCGTGTCGCGCGGGCGGAGCCGGAGAGTGATTTCATCCGCTCCGGCGCTGTGAATGCTCCAGGCGCCGTTGCGAATGGCGCCAAAGTCGATCCCGGCCTGCACGCTGACGGCTTCCACGTCCAGGTTGAACGCATCGTTCAGGCTCAGTCTGCTGATGCTGGCGTGGTCGTCGTGCCATCGGAGCGACTCGATGCGTGCCTCGCCCCCGGTTCTGGCCGTGATCAATTCCTCCGCCCGCATGCGAAACTCGTCCTTTTGCATGTAGGCCCTGACGAAGCGCGTGACCAGAGTCGGAGCCAGAAGTGCGAGGAGTGCGGCGCAGGCGGCGATCACCACGGCGGTCAGGATCAACCAGCGGAGCGGCGAGGACTTGCGGCGGGCGGCGGAGCGCGTTCGGCGTGGCATCGGAATTCGGGGGTTGTTTTTTCATCGCCAGACCCGCAGGTTCCGGCCTAGGTTAACTTAACCATTTATACCGCATGCTCACAGCACACAACGTCAGTCTTGAAGTCGGTGGCCCCGGGGATTCCGAGGGCAATTCCGTGCTGCACCTGCTGCGGGAGGTTTCCTTCACCGTGCCGCCCTCGCACCTGATGGCCATCGTCGGGCCTTCAGGCTGCGGAAAAACGACGTTGCTGAAGGTGATCACCGGCATCCAGGAGCAGACGCAGGGGGAGCTGCTGTGGGATGGTCGCAATCTGAGCGAGGAGGAGGATCTCCATCCTGGCGATCTCGGCTACGTGCCGCAGTTCAGCGTGGCCTACGATCTGCTCACCGTGGAGGAAAGCATCGCCAGCGCCATGACGCTGCGGACCCAACTTGCGAAGACGGACGATTTCATTCCCTCACTGGACTACATCCTCGAAGTCACCGGGCTGACCCATCTGGCCGACCGGCTGGTGAAAGTGCTTTCCGGCGGCCAGAAGCGCCGCCTGGGCCTGGCCTTGGAGCTCGTGACCGACCCGTGTCTGCTGCTTTGCGACGAGGTGACCAGCGGCCTCGATCCGCGTTCGGAGCACGAGATCACGGAGCTGCTCCGCGTGCTGTCCCGCGGGCATCCGAAGCGGGTGGTCATCAATGTCACTCACAGTTTGGCCAGTCTGGACGCTTACGACAGCGTGATGGTGATGTATCAAGGCGTGCTGACCTTTCATGGGCCGCCGAAGGCCATGATGCACTACTTTGCCGTCGAGCATCCGGAGGAGGTCTATCTCAGGCTCACCGAGCGTAAGAACGGTGACTGGCACGAGTCGTGGCTGAAGCACCGCGACACTTATTACAAACGTCACGGCTTCGACGGCAAACGGGTGCTACCGGAGGAAGATGCCGCTGCGGAGAAAGACGCCGCTCCGAAGCGCACGACCGTGCGTGAAGGTCGTTCCGTGGCGGAAGACTCGTCCGCGCACAAGGCACCCCCGGAGCACCACGATTTTCCGCCGATCGAGATGCCGACGATGGTGACGCAGCTCTTCGAACTTCTGCGGCGGCGCTGGACCATCTTCCGGCGGGACAAGGCCCAGGTATGGCTGCACCTGGCCATGCTCTTCGGCTTCCCGCTGCTGGTCGTCATTTTCGCCTTGGACGGCATCAAGCCGCTGCGCTCGCTCTCCACCTACCAGAACGAAAACGTCATGGCGGAAAAGACCAGCGTCATCCAGCACAAGCTGGAGCAGCTCGACGCCGGCGGTCTCGTCTCCGGACTCATCATGCTCCAGGTCGTGCTCGTCACGCTGATGGCCAGCAACAACGCAGCGCGGGAGATCGCCTCCGAGCGCCTCATTCTCGAGCGCGAAAAGCTCGGCGGACTGCACCCCTTTGCTTACATCGGCAGCAAGGTCATTTTCCTGGGGCTTTTCGTGCTGGCGCAAAGCATATGGATGGGATTCTTCGTCGATCTCGTGGTCGGCGGCCTGCCGGGAGATCTCATGACAAAGATCGCGCTGCTCGTGCTGGCCTCTGCGGCGATGACGAGCGTCTGCCTCGGCATCTCGGCGATGAGCCGGTCGCCGGAAAAGGCCACGATCCTGTGCATCTACCTCGTCGGGTTCCAACTCCCTCTCTCCGGGGCGGTGCTCACGCTGCCGGACTGGCTCGAAAACTGGGTGCAGCCGCTCATCGCCGCGTTCTGGAGCTGGAGCGGCGGCCTTAGCAGCATGCGCAGCACCGCCTTCTACGACGCCGTGAAGCAGGTCACGGCCACCGACCTCGTCTCCCCGGGCCTGGCCGCCTTCGTACTCGGCGTGCATGTGATCGTCGGCCTGGCCATGAGCTTCATCGGCGTGCAGCGCAGCCAATGGGACTCGTGAGTCTGCAGAGTCACGCAGCCTGCGGAGACGGTGCTTGATCCCGGGCTGGACTGCGCTTTGCTCCTGGAGTCGGGGTTGCCGCTGCTTTTCGTAGGTCACGAAGGGTCCAGTCCTCCCTCGCTGCGAGGGTCGCGGCGGGCATCCTGACTACTTTCTTTCCAGGGCATGTCTCCGACCTTTGATCCGCCTCCCGCGATCCCCGGGCCTTGCTGCTGGACATTCTATTTTCAGCCTTTTTTGAATCCCAGTGAAACCGAAAAATCCGAAGTCCGTCCACGTGCTCATCGCGTGCGGCGGCACCGGGGGGCATTTGTTCCCCGGCATCGCCGTGGGTGAGGTTCTGGCCTCACGCGGTCACGACGTGACGCTGCTCATCAGCGAGAAGAAAATCGACACCCTGGCCGCATCGGGGCACAAGGATCTGCGCTTCGAGAAGATGCCGTTTCTCGCCATGCCAAAGCCGTGGTCGCCAAAGATGATCGGCTTTCTCAAAGGGTTGTGGCAGGGCACGAAGGCCTGTCGAAAACTCATTCGTGATCGCGATGTGAAAGTGGTGCTGGGCATGGGCGGGTTCACCTCCTTCGCGCCGCTGTATGCGGGCCGGAAAGAGGGCTGCCGCACGCTCATTCACGAGAGCAACGCCATTCCCGGCAAGGCGAACCGCCTCAACGCCCGCTACAGCGACATCGTGCTGTGCGGGTTGGAGGCCTGCAAGGCGCACTTCCCGAAGCACGGCGACGTGCGCGTCGTCGGCACGCCCATCCGCAGCAGCATGAGGCATCCAAATAACGACGATCCGCGCGAGTTCTTCAAGCTGGACAAGGACAAGCGCACGCTGCTCATCATGGGCGGCAGCCAAGGCGCGCGCGGGGTGAATCGTGCGGTGGGCATGGCGCTCGACCAGTTTGAAAAAATGGGCATCCAGGTGCTGCACATTGCCGGGCCGACGGATTACGAGGAGGTGCGGGATGTTTATGCCAAGGTCCCGCTGCTCAAGCAGCATGTGGCCGCGTTTTGTCATCGCATGGACCTGGCCTACCGCGTGGCGGACTTGGCGGTGGCGCGGTCAGGCGCGTCATCCATGTCAGAACTGGCCTACTTCGGGGTTCCCAGCCTCCTGGTGCCCTACCCGTATGCGGCGGATGATCATCAGACGCGCAATGCGGAGATTTTTGATCGTGCGGGAGCCGGCCGTCTCATGAAAGAGAGCGAGATGAATGCCGACACGCTGGCCGATGCCGTGCGCGAAATCTTCGATGACCCGCGCCGGGCCGGAGAGATGAAAAAAGCGGCCCAGCAGCTCGCGGTGAAGAACTCCGCCGAAAAGATCGCCGATCTCCTGGTGAAGTCAGTGACCAAGCCGAATGCGAAGCGCTGAAGCTTGTCGCACCGCGCCGTGACTTGGCGCGTGCAATCCGTCACCTTCGTGTTAGCCTCCGCCCGTTATGGCTGCCGTCACACACCCTCCTGAATGGACCACCCCGCAGGCGTCCTTCCGCTCGCGCGACGACTGGAGCCTGAAGTGGTGGGTGATGTTCGCGCTCATTCTTTCCGTGGTCTTTCACATGCTGCTGGTCGTCGGCTTTGACACCCTGGGCATGTCTTCGCTGCAGCCGGTGCCGCAGAAAGCGGTGCCTGAGCGCATCCGGATCAGCGAACAGTTGCTCAAGGACCAGCAGGCCATCCAGCAGATTCCGGAAACCATCGCACCGGGCAATGCGCCGGACATGAAGGCCTTTGAGCCGCAGTTGGATGACTTCGACAAGATGCAGGAACTGCCGATGAACCAGGAGATCGACCTCACGCCGAATGTGAAGGAGATCACCAACTTCATCCGCGCCAACGATCCAGGAGATGGTGCGCCCGGCTCGTCGAAAGGCGTTGATATGGCGAAGCTGCTGGCCCCCGAGGCTCTCTCCGCGCCCGATCTGGCGGCAGAGATGGCCAGCGTGCGCCGCGAGGTGCTCTCCAAACCCGTTTCTGAAAAACAGATGCTGCTGGACGCCGGCGCACTGGATCCCGGTGAAGGCGGCCTGATGGACACCGGCCTGCTGGATGCCGTGAAGAGCCAAGGGACGGCGACGGCGGCCGGCGCACGGGTAAAGGGCTTCAGCAATCTCGACGACCTGCTCGGCGGCGGCGGCAAGATCGGTGGCAGCACGGCGCCCATTCTGATGCCGACGGACCTGCTGTTCGAGTACGGCAGTGATCAGCTGGCTGAAAGCGCCCGTCTGAGTCTGATGAAGCTCGGTTTCCTGATCCAAAAGAACCCGGACTCGCTCTTCATCATCGAAGGACATACGGACAGCTTCGGCGGCGAAGATTTCAACCTGGAACTCAGCCTGCGCCGCGCCAACGCCGTGGTGGGCTGGTTGCGCGAATCCCTGGGGCTGGGCAGTGACCGCATTCAAGCGATGGGGATGGGCAAGTCGAAGCCGATCGTTTCGACCAACGGCAGCGTGGAAGAGCAGGGGATGAACCGGCGGGTCGAAATCAAGGTCCGCCCGAAAGCATAAACTTCAAACGTCCAACCGGCCGCACGCATGCCGCTGACATCCGCGCTTTTTCACATGACCCGGCTCTGGCTGCGCGGCGGTCGCTGGCTGGTGATGTGGGCGGCCCTGGCGGCGCTCCTCTGGGCCTACGCGCTGGCCTTCCGGCAGGACTTTCCCACGCCGGACGAGCTGCGTCGTCCCCACGACATGGAGTTGCGGCATCTGGCGCTGACCATCGCAACGCGTGGGGATCTGACGCCGGACTTCAGCCGTGGCGTGTCCGCACCGCTGAATGACTGGCTGCCGCATCGCACGGACGGCTTGGTGCGTCCCCTGTGGCCCTGGCTGTCCGCTTGGATGATGGACGATGCGGAGGGAAAAGACGGCGGGGCCGGAATTTCGCCGCGCTTCGCCACCAAGATCCAAATGGCGAAGATCTCTTTCACAGTGGGCATGCTCGCGTTGCTGGGGCTGGCCTGTGCGAGGGCCTTCTCCCTTCCTGCGGCGCTGCTCACGGTGTTTCTCATCGCCTTTGGCGTGTTTCTGCCTTCTGGCCGTCATTTCACGCCGGACCTGCTGTTCAGCGTCCTGTTTCTACTGACCTGGGTCTGCTGCATCGCGGCGCTGAAGCGGAACTCCCTGTGGCTTTACGGGATGATCGGGTTCTTTGCGGCGCTGGGGAATCTGACGGCGCCGACCACGACGCCGCTGCTGCTGGTGTTTGCCGGGGTCAGCACACTGCGCTGGCTCTGGGGGTGGATTCTGGAGCACGGATCAGCCGGTGGCACCACGCTGTGGGTGCGGCGGAATCACTGGCTGGGCATGCTGGTGCTGGTTGTGACCCATCTCCTGACCTCGGGGCCTATGCTCGCGCATGCGCATCAGGAGTTCGGAGATCCCTCACCGTTCCACTGGCGGTGGTTCGACGATGCCGAGGAAATGCGGGCGTGGACGGCGACTCATGGCACGCCGTCTTCGATCCGGTCGCTCCGAGACGAGGAAATCCCCAGTTTTTCGAATTACAGGACGACGCACTCGACTCAGGAAATCCGTGCGCGACTCAAAAGCGGAGCAAAGACCCTAATGCGGGGCGTTTTCACCTTCGGCTGGGCCGAATCGCTGCCCAGGGGCTGTTTTGCCCTGGCTGTCGCAGGCATCCTGTTGCTGCTACTGGCGCTTCTTTGGTTTGTCGCACCGAGGGCGCATCATGCCGGGCAGGCGCTGCATCCTGAAACCGCGCCGATTGTGCTCTTTACGGTGCTGGCGCTGGTGGTCTGCGCCCTGGACTTCGGCTGGGACCTGTCCGTGCTGGATTTCGGTCGGCGTAGCCTGGCGCTTTATGCGCCGCTGGTGCTCAGCCTCGTGTGGGCGTGCGAGGCCCTGGTGAAGAGGGTGCGCCGCCGCCCGATACGCTTTCCGGTGCTTTTGAGCTATCAGGCTTTGGTGACGCTGTATTGCGTGGCGGGTTTGTGGTGGCTGATCGTGTTCTTGCAGCAGGCGTCTTTCACGGCATGAATGGCGGTCCTTTTCATGGCCGCCCCCAAATTCAGCTTCATCCTCAGCTTCGACTTCGACGGCACCCTGGTCCATCCGCAGAGTGATCCGATCTACCATCCCGGCCTCGGGCAGATGATTCGTGTCCTGCGCGGGCAGGGCGCCGCATGGGTCATCAACACCGGGCGCAGCCTCAACCAGACTCTCGAAGGCATCGCTCAATACGGCATTTTCACGGAACCTGACTTCATCATCGCCCAGGAGTGCGACATCTACAAACCGGGCTTCTTCAGCCGCTGGACCGACTACGGCTCCTGGAACCGGAAGGCGCGGCGGGCGCACGAACGTTTTGTCAAAGACCACCAGCAGCCCTTTGACGCCATCAAGCAACTCGTCGAAACGCAGACGCAGGCCTCTTTCTTCAGCGGTGGAGAGGGTGAAATGGGCATCGTGGGTACCAGCAATGAAGAACTCGATGCGATCTGTACCCACATCGACGAGCACGCGCAGCAGTTTCCGGATATCGGCTACCACCGCAACGGCATCTATCTGCGTTTCTCCCACAGCGGTTACAGCAAGGGCACGGCGCTGAGCGAGCTGTCGCGGCTGCTGGGTCTCGATTCCTCCGCCTGCTTCGCCGCAGGGGACAACTACAACGATCTCAGCATGCTCGACCAGCGCCATGCCCGCATGATCGCCTGCCCCGGAAATGCCCTCGATCCCGTGAAGCAGATCGTTCACTCCAGAGGTGGATTCATCGCCACTCGCTTCGCCAGCGAAGGCATGATGGAGGCTCTGACGCACTATTTTGGCGGTTCCGGAATCAAGGCGGCCTGATTTCGCAGAAGTTTTCCTTGCCGAATACGGGTGTGTGTGGAAACCTCTGCGCCCCTCGTCCCGGACTGGGGGAAAATCTTCATTCTTCCAGGTTATGGCATACGCAATCATCAAAACAGGCGGCAAACAGTACAAAGTCTCCGTGGGCGACAAGCTCGACGTGGAGAAGTTGGAAACTGCCGAGGGCGAAACCGCCACTTTCGACCAAGTCCTCGCGGCCGGTGAAGGCGGCGACATCAAGGTTGGCGCACCCATCGTCGATGGTGCCAGCGTGTCCGCCAAAGTGCTGAAGCAGCATAAGGCGCCCAAGGCCACCACCTTCAAGTTCCGCAAGCGCAAGGGCTTCCACAAGACCCGCGGTCATCGTCAGCCGCTGACCCTCGTGCAGATCACCGCCATTAACGCCTAACCCTTCACTTCCCCACCCTTATGGCCCATAAAAAAGGACAAGGTTCCGTCAAGAACGGTCGCGACAGCCAGAGCAAGCGTCTCGGCGTCAAAAAATTCGGCGGCGAATCCGTCATCGCCGGAAACATCATCATCCGCCAGCGCGGCACCAAGTGGACCCCCGGTCGCAATGTCGGCATTGGCAGGGACCACACCATTTTTGCACTCGTGGACGGCAATGTCCGCTTCGACAAAGAAGGGCGTCGTGTGAACATCGACGCACCAGCGGCGCTGCAGGCCTGATCTGGTTGTGAAACTTCGAAAGGCGCGGGTGACCGCGCCTTTTTTTATGCCCTTCCTTATTTCCTACTTTACACATCAAGAATAAGGTGAATAGGTCGCACTCTCTTTCATGAATCCTGATCAAATCACCGCTCTCAACGACGCCGCCAAAGGGCAATCGCCCTCGGAGATCCTTCGAACCGCGCTCGCACAGGCGGACGGGCTGGCGATCGTCACGACCAACTTCCGGCCTTACGAAGCGGTGATCCTTCACATGGCGACCCAGGAATTTCCGGACCTGCCGATTCTCTGGATCGATCACGGCACCAATCTTCCCGAAACCTATCAGTTCGCCGAGAGGTGCCGTGCCCGGCTCGGGCTGAATTTGAAGCCCTACCTGCCGCTCATGACCGCCGCGCACTGGCTTGCCTTGAACGGCGGCCAAGTGCCCATGCCCGACGAGGTCGAACGAGTCGAGTCCTTCAGTCGGATCATGAAGCTGGAGCCCTTCGAGCGTGGCATGCGGGAGTTGGCCCCGAAAGTTTGGATCACCGCCTTGCGAAGGGAGCAGAATCCGCAGCGTGCGGCCACCCTTCAGCCTTTCATGTGGGACGTGAAGTTCAACTGCCTGAAGGTGAATCCCATCCTCGAATGGACGCCCGTGGAGATGGACGCCTACCTGCTGGAGCACGATCTGCCAAACGAGCGCACCTACTACGATCCCGCTAAAGGCGACGAAAAGCACGAATGCGGCCTGCACGCGAAGCTCGTCACCGACAAAGCATAACCGTCCATGCTCGAGCTGCCGCCAGATTTTCTGCTCTACATCGCCGCCGGATTCGTCGCCCAGTTGATCGATGGGGCGCTCGGCATGGCGTATGGCGTCAGCGCTTCGTCACTGCTGATGGCCTTTGGCGTGCCTCCGGCGGCCTCCAGCGCCACCGTGCATGCGGCGGAGTGCTTCACGACCGGTGCGTCGGCCATTTCGCATCACGCCTTTGGCAATGTGGACCGCTTTTTGTTCCGCAAGCTGCTCATCCCCGCCGTGATCGGGGCCGTCATCGGCGCTTACCTGCTATCCAGCATCGGGGATGTGCTGAAGCCATGGGTCAGCGGTTATTTGATCCTCATGGGCCTCGTCATCATCGCAAAAGCCTTCTTCCGTGGCGCTCCGAAGAACGTCACCACGCACCTGCCGCCCCTCGGTTTCGTTGGGGCGCTGTTGGATTCCATGGGTGGAGGCGGCTGGGGCCCCATCGTCGCCTCAAACCTCATTGTGCGTGGCAATGACGTGCGCATCACTGTCGGCAGCGTGAACGCCGTGGAGTTCTTCGTCACGCTGGCCGCCAGCATCACCTTTTTCCTCACCATCGGACTCACGCATTGGAGCATCATCCTGGGCCTCGCCATTGGTGGCGTCATCGCCGCCCCGTTTGGAGCCTGGGCCGCCAAACACATTCCCCACAAGCCCTTCATGATCCTCGTCGGCGTCCTCGTCGCCGGCCTCAGCACCCGCAACCTTCTAGCCACACTCTAATTCGTCATTCTGCATTCGTCATTATGTCCGCCATCACCCATCTCCAGTTCCTCGAATCCGAAGCGATTTACATCCTCCGCGAAACCGCCGCGCAGTTTGAAAAGCCCGCGCTGCTGTTCTCCGGTGGCAAAGACAGCATCGTGATGGCCTGGCTCGCTCGGAAGGCCTTTTATCCGTCCCGTTTGCCCTTCAAACTCCTTCACGTCGATACCGGTCACAACTTCCCCGAGGCCATGACCTACCGCGATTGGTTCGTGCAGGAAATCGGCGCGGATCTCGTCGTCGGCCTCGTGCAGAAATCCATCGACGAAGGCCGCGTGCAGGAAGAAAAAGGCCACAACGCCTCCCGCAACAAGCTTCAAACCGTCACGCTGCTCGACACCATCGAGGAGCATCAATTCGACGCCTGCCTCGGCGGTGGCCGCCGCGATGAAGAGAAGGCCCGCGCCAAGGAGCGCTTCTTCTCCCACCGCAACGAATTCGGCCAGTGGGACCCGAAGAACCAGCGCCCCGAGCTCTGGAACATCTTCAACGGTCGCAAACACTTCGGTGAGCACTTCCGCGTCTTCCCGCTCAGCAACTGGACCGAAATGGACATCTGGCAATACATCCGTCAGGAGAACATCCCGCTCCCCAGCCTCTACTTCAGCCATCAGCGCAAAATCATCGAGCGCCACGGCCAGCTTCTCGACGCCAGCACCGGCATCATTCCGCTCCTCGATGAAGAAAAACCCCGCGTGAAGGAAATGACCATCCGCTTCCGCACCGTCGGTGACGCCACCTGCACCGGCGCCGTCGAATCCACCGCCAGCACCATCGACGACATCGTCGCCGAAGTCGCCGCCGCCCGCCAAACCGAACGCGGCACCCGCGCCGACGACAAACGCAGCGAGACCGCCATGGAGGACCGCAAGAAGGAAGGATACTTCTGATTCATCAGTGTTAATGAACCTGGTAGCCTCCATTCGTCTGATTGCAGTCATGAGCATGCTCATGCTCGCTTCGTGTATCCACGAGCGTCGTTCAATTGAGCCTGTTCCCACGAATTTGGACTACTGCATTCGTTTGGCCGACATTCATGGCTTGTGGGGTGGATACGATGTCACCATTCAACACGACGGAACAACCTACGTGCGCGAAGTGAAAGTAGAACGCGGGCATAGAGAGAAGCGATTCAAAACGAAGCTGAGTGTTCTGGAGCTCGGGGAAGTGAAGAGCTTCATCATTGACGCCGGTTACTTCGCCTTTCGCGAGAATGTTCGTTCTGGCGTGCCTGATGAAGCTAGACCTCACATTTGGGCATCCTTCGATGGGTATAGTCTACACTCGGCAAAGTGGGCTAATGACAACGATAAGCGATTCGATCTCGTATACCATCGCCTTTTGAACTTGGCGGTCAAAATTGCGAAGCAGCGACCGACCTGGGCTGGCACGTATGATGCAAGAATTGTGTGGCCCTCTTTCTTGAAAACAAACTGACTCTTTACTCATGGACCTACTCGTCAATCCCACCGAATCTTCTCTCCTCCGCTTCACGACCGCTGGCTCCGTCGATGACGGCAAAAGCACGCTCATCGGACGTTTGCTGTATGATTCCAAATCCATCTTCGAAGACCAGCTTCTCGCCGTTGAAGAAAGCTCCAAGCGTCGCGGCGATGCGCATGTGAATCTCGCGTTGCTCACCGACGGTCTTCGTGCCGAACGCGAGCAGGGCATCACCATCGATGTCGCGTACCGCTACTTCGCCACGCCGAAGCGCAAATTCATCATCGCCGACACGCCGGGGCACATTCAATACACGCGCAACATGGTCACCGGAGCCTCGACGGCCGATCTGGCGATCATTTTGATCGACGCCCGTCTTGGCGTCATCGAGCAGACGATGCGTCACACCTACCTCGCGAGCTTGCTGCGCATCGGGCACATCGTGCTGGCGGTGAACAAGATGGACCTGGTGAACTTCGACCAGGCCGTCTATGACAGGATTGTCGCCGACTACATGAAATTCGCCAGCGGCCTCGAAAACCTGCCGCAGGTCACGCCGATCCCGATGAGCGCTCTGAATGGAGACAATGTGGTCGAAAAATCCGAGGCTACGCCCTGGTATGGCGGTCCGTCGCTTCTGCAGCACCTGGAGACAGTGCAGGTCGCGGCCGAAACGGCAGATGATCCTGCGCGTTTTCCCGTGCAGTGGGTGGTTCGTCCCATTTCCGACCGCGAGGACGCGAAACTGGGCAATCTGCACGACTATCGCGGATTTGCGGGCCGCATGGCCAGTGGCACCTTCCGCTTGGGGGACGAAGTGCTGGTCTATCCCTCCGAGATGCGCTCAAGGATCACGGGCATCCACACCTTCGAAGGTCCGCAGGTGGAAGCGATCCCGCAACTCAGCTACAGCATTACCGTCGCGGACGAGATCGACACCTCACGCGGCGGCATGATTGCGAAAGCTTCTGAACCGGTGCAGACCGCGCAGGAGTTTGATGCGATGATCTGCTGGTTTGCCGACAAAAAGACGCTGAAGCCCCGCGGGCGCTTCCATTTGCGACACACGACCAACGACGTGCGGGCGATCGTGACGGACGTGCACTACAAGGTGGACATCAGCACGCTCGAAAAGAGTGCGGAGAACAAGGAGTTCGCTCTCAACGACATCGGCTGCGTCCGCATCCGCTGCGCCTCGCCGATTTTCTTTGATTCCTACTCTCAGAATCGCACCACCGGCAGCTTCGTGCTCGTCGATGAGCAGACGAATAACACAGTCGCCGCCGGCATGATCCAGAAGCCTTTGGGCAATCCCGACGAAATCGAGGATCCGGGCTCCGCAATTTGATGAGCGATCACTCCGCCCATGCCTCGCGCAGAAGGCGGAGGAAGTTGCCGTGCATGATGTTGGTGATGTCCGCGTCCGTGTAGCCGCGCTTCTGGAGCATCGCGGGGATGCGGGCAAGGTCGGCGATGGTGTCGAGGTCTTCAGGCGTCTGCTCGGTGCCGTAGCCGCCGTCGAGATCGGTGCCGATGCCGGAATGCAACGCATCACCCGCGAGCTGGCAGACGTGGTCGATGTGGTCGCAGATGACCTCCAGTTTGAGGCCGGTTTCCTGCGGGGTGGTCTTGCCGCGAGTCCATCCGGGAATCATCATCCACGCATCGAGGGCGGCGCCGATGACTGCTCCGCGCTCAATGAGAGCCTTGATCTGGTCGTCGGAAAACTGACGCGGATCGGGGACGAGGGCGCGGCAGTTGCTGTGGCTGGCCCAGACGGTGCCGTGATGGAGTTCGAGGGCCTGCCAGAAGCATTCGTCGCTCAAATGCGTGACATCAAGGATCATGCTCAGGCGATTCATTTCCTGGATGAGTTCCTTGCCGCCAGCGGGAAGGGGACCGACCTGGTCGTGCCCCAAGGCGTACCGGCACACTCCATAGTGGGCGGGCCCCATCGCTCGAAGGCCCTGCTCCCATGCGTCTTCGAGATGTCCGACGGTGCGAATGGAGTCCGCACCTTCGAGGCTGAGGATGTAGCCGATGGCCTTTTCGTCGTCGGGAATCGTGGAGTCATTCCACAGCGCGGTCATTTCGTCCAGCTCGCGCAGGTTGGTGATCTGCCGGAGTTCCCCGGCTTCCTCCATCGCGCGATACCACGCGAGTTGGCCCTGTGTTTCCGCCCAGGCCTGTTCGGGGGACATCCAGCCGGCTATGGGCGAGGGGCCGGGCATGCAGCCTGCGAGCTGCGTGGCGACACAGAGCCCCACCTTGCCCCGGCGCATTTCCGGAAAGGCGGTGGTTCCGCAGGCCCGGCCCTTTCCGGTCATGCCGGCTTCGCGGCGCCGGATCTCGGCTACTGGCAGGCGAAGATCACGGTTGAAGCCGCCGAGGGCATTGAGGCTGAGGTCGAGGTGTGCGTCGAATGTGAGCATGACAGGGAAATGACGAAACGAGAATGGCGAGTGACGAAAGGATGGGAGGGGAGGATAATGATGACCTCACACTACGCGCGTCGCCAGATTCATCATTCTGCATTCGGATTTCGTCACTCGAAGCGGTAGCCCGCCCCGTGCACGGTGCGGATGATGCGGGGCTGGGAGGGATCCTTTTCGATGCGCTTGCGGAGCTGGGAAATGTGCTGGTCGAGGGCGCGGCTTTCAGGGAAGTAATCGACGCCCCAGACCTCGTCGGCCAGGGTGTTGCGGTCGATGACCTTGCCGCGGCGGTCGTGGAGCAGGCGGAGGACTTTGACGTCGCGCGGGCTCAGCGGGATTTCGCCCGGGCCGCGGTAGGCGCGGAGCTCCGTGGGGACGACGCGCAGGTCGTCCATGGTGAAGTCGTCGTCAGCCTTCCCCGCACCACGCGAGGCGGAGCGGCGCAGAATGGCGCGGATGCGGGCGATGATTTCCTTCACGCCGAAGGGCTTGGTCATGTAGTCGTCCGCGCCGAGTTCGAGCCCGAGCACCGTGTCGATTTCCTCCGCCTTGGCGGTGAGAAAGAGGATGGGCACTTTTTCATCCTGTCGGCGGATCTGCTTGCAGACCTCGTAGCCGTTGAGGCCCGGCATCATGACGTCGAGGCAGACAAAGTCGGGATTCTCCACGCGGAAAAAGTCCACGGCTTGGAGCCCGTCGCTCGCGGCGATGACTTCGTAGCCTTCCATGGTGAGCACCTCGCGCAGGGCGTCGCGCGTGTGGTCGTCGTCTTCGGCAATCAGGATTTTGGTCATGGCAGGTTCGGGAGGGTGAGGATGAAACGTGCGCCTTCGCGGTAATTCGGGCAGACGGTCAGCGAGCCGCCGTGCAACTGTGCCAGTTCCCGCGAGATGGTCAAACCAATGCCGGTGCCGCTGACCCCCTCGGTCAGGTCGGAGCGGAGGCGCTCAAAGGGTTCGAAGACACTGCGTCGCTTGCCAGCGGGGATGCCGGGACCGCGGTCCTCGACGATGACCCGCGTGTGGTGCGCGTCGCATTCCGTGCGGATGGCGATCCACTTTCCGGCGATGCCATACTTGTCCACGTTGGAGATGAGATTGCCGAGGATCTGTTCCAGAGCGTCGGCATCGGCCTTGATGAGCGGCGGGCCGTTCAAGGAGTGTATGATCTCGAATCCCTTGTTTTCGAGCAGCGGCTTCCAAAATTCGATCGTGCGTGAGACGAGTTCGTCGAGGACGATCTCTTTAGGCTGGATGGTGAGCTTGTCGCGTTGCTGACGGGCGTAGTTCAGCACGTTCTGGATCAGGCGATCAAGCCGCGAGGTTTCCGCCTCCACGACGCCGAGCTGCCTCTTGGCGATCGCGTCCCCCTGCGATTCCGCACGATGGGACGCCATCTCCGCGTAGAGACGGATGTTGGTCAGCGGGGTCTTCAGTTCATGGGAGATCTGGTTCACGAAAGTGACGCGCTGCTGCGCCAGGCGGATTTCGCGGGCGCTCTCATGAAAGTAGAGCCAGCCGACGACGAAGACGAGCACGATGCCGGAGCCGACTCCGAGGAGGATCGGAAACAGGTAAGGCTTCGGAAACTCCTCGTTGGCCGGGCTGTAGGCGAGCTCCCATTGAGACAGCGGCTCTGAGCAGGCGCGATGTGAAGCGGCCGGGGTGTCTGAGCCGGCCAGTTGTTTGCCCCATTCATGAAGGGTGATGCCCTTGACCGTAGTCAACCTCATCCGACCGGAGGGCACCGCGAGTCCGGGCTGCGGCAGGCGTTTGAAAAGGGAGCGCATCAGGACCTGCGGGTTCATCAGGGCGCAGGCGAGGCCGCCGTCCGCAAAGCGGTGCCAGAAAATGAAGACCGAGTCTCCCACGTGCCAGCCGCTCCAGCCGTGCATGGCGTCCTGTTGCGCACGGTCATCGATGTGATAACCGAACATCTTGAGGTAGGTCATCCATTCCGAGGTGCGGGTGGATCCGCTGCTGATGCGCTGGAACGGGGGGCCGCCATCATCCAGGAGCGGATTGAACTGAGGCAGGCTTTCAGGGACGCGGGTCGCTTCATCGATGGCGCGGTTGCGCGTTTCGCGATCAAAGATCGCCCCAGGGTTATAGGCCGCTTTTCCCTTGATGGACCGCACGGCACTCTCTCCGGGGGACCACGACCAGCTTTCGGCCACCCAGGGATGTCGGGCGAGCCCTTCCGCCATCGCGACCGCAGAGGGGGCTTCCGCACCCCGACCGTCCAGGCGGTCCGTCAGCTGGCGCAGGTCGTGCAGCATGTGGAAGTCTGCCGAACTCAGCCTCTCGGCCAGAATCGCCTGCATGGAGGCATCGGTGCGCTTTTCCGCATCTCGTATCAGGTACGTGCCGAGCCACGCCAGCAGGGCCAGCGGGAGCAGGACCAGAATGATGAAAAGGGTGGTGGAGCGGCGCTGAAACATGCGGCAGGTCTGAAAATTTAGCCCTGCGCAGCATTTCGGCTACCCGAAATTTATAAAAACCATAAAAAGAACCGGGGCGGACTTTTTGGGTCCGCCCCGGTCAATTCAGTCGTGTTTCCAACAGCCAGAAGGATAACAACACCTTGAGAAATGGGTGATCAGCAGTCCGGCGGCAGCCCGCCCTTGTTCTTCGATCTGATGCTAGTCTGCACCCTTTCTGAAATCATGAGTCAGGCGCTTGTGAGCAGGTTGTAAGGAAAATGTCAGACGCGTTTTTCGGCGGAATCGCCGCCGGACGCGGCCTTTTCAGCCCTCGATGGCACCAGGCCGCAGCCAGTAGAGCACGCTCATGCGCACGGCGATGCCGTTTTCCACCTGCTGATTGATCAGGCACTTCTCGTAGTTCATGCCGGCGTCGGTGATCTCCACCCCGCGGTTCACCGGACCAGGATGCATGAGGTGGAGGCCGCGCTCGCGCAGGATCTCCACCCGCTCGTCGGTGAGGCCGTAGTTGCGGTGATACTCCGCCGCAGAAGGGAAGAAGGGTTCATCGAGCCGCTCGCTCTGCACCCGCAGGAGGTAGATCACATCCGGCTTCCATTCGAAGGCGTCACGCCAGTTCCCGAACTGCCGGATCTCCGGCGGCACCTCCCGTGGCATCATGGACCCCGGCGCCAGATAGGCGACGCTCATGCCGAGGCGGCGGAAGATCAGGCTGGTGCTGCGGGCCACGCGGGAGTGCTGGATGTCGCCGACAATCAGCGCCCGGCAGCCGCGCAGATCTTTGTGAATCTCCCGCAGGGTGAACGCATCCAGCAGCGCCTGGGTGGGATGGGCGTGCCAGCCGTCACCGGCATTGATGACGCTAGCGCGGGTGTTTTTGGCGATGAGGCTCGGGATGCCGGCCTGCTTGTGCCTCACCACGATATAATCGACGCGCATGGCCTCCAGCGTTTCGACCGTGTCGAGAACCGACTCACCCTTCACGACGCTCGATGATTCGATGTCGAAATTCGTGACGTCGGCACTGAGCCGGTTGGCGGCCACTTCAAAGCTGGAGCGCGTGCGGGTGGAGGGCTCGTAGAAGAGCGTGAGCATCGTCTGGCCCTTCAGCGGGGGCACCTTCTTCACGCTGCGTTTGAAGAGGTCTTTGAAGGGGCCTGCGTTGTCGAGCACGAACGCGATTTCCTCATCCGTGAGCGAGGCGATGTCGAGGAGGTCTTTGCGCGGGGTCATCTTGGAGAGGCTTGGGTTTGCACGGTGCAGGTGTCCTGGCCGTCCACTTCTTCAAAGCGCACCGCCACCCGCTCGCCGGGAGCCAGGGTCACTTTCAGCGCGGCGAAATCCGGCTGCACAGGGAACTCACGTCCGCCGCGGTCCACCAGGACGGCGAGCTGCACGCGTTTCGGCCGGCCAAAATTCAGCAGTTCGTCGAGCGCGGCGCGCACGCTGCGGCCGGTGAAGATGACTTCGTCGCAGAGCACGACGTTGAGGCCGTCGATGTCGAAGGGGATGTCGGAGCCTTCCAGCTTGGGCACCATTCGGAAGGTGCTCAGGTCATCGCGATACTGCGTGATGTCGATCGTGCCGACGAGCACCTTCGGCCCGCCGAGGCTCGCGATTTTGGCGGCGATCCGCCTCGCCAGCGGCACACCGCGGGTGAAGATGCCGGCCAGGGCGATGTTTTCTTCACCTTCATTCGCCGCCACGATGCCCTCCGCCAAGCCCCGGATGCCATCATCCATGTCATCCTTGGTCATGAGGGGGCGTTCATTGTCTGGCATGGTGAAAAGGTGTCTGCCGAAAGTCCGGTGATTCACCCCCTTGTCAAATCGGCGGATGCGGAGGTTGCAAACACGGCGCGGCTTTGGTTTGATGCGCTCATGAAACACCCCCTCCGTGTCCTGTGGATCACGCTCGCCTGCGCCTTGACGACCGGTTGCGAAACGTTCCGGGAGAAAAAAGTCTTCATCACCTGCCACGTCCAGTCGAACCAGGTCGAGCATCCCAGTGAGATCATGCGGATTCCCATCGGAGGACAGCAGATGACCTTCAAAAAGGTGCCGGAGTTCAGTCAGCGCAGCATCGCCGCTTTTGAATCTTTTCCGGCGGAGAACGGGCAGGGAAACGGCGTCCTCCTGAAACTCGATGCCAAGGGCAAAAACTACCTCGAAGTCGCTTCCCGGCTGAATCAGGGCATGATCATGCTGACCATGGTCAACGGAATGCCGGTGGACATGGTGCGCCTCGACCAGCCCATCAGCGACGGCCTGTTCACGATCTGGCGCGGACTCTCCGACGAGAGCATCGCGGACATGGACAAGTTCTATCCCCGCATCAGCCGCATGGGGTCCTCCTCCCGCTGGATGGAAATGACGCCTTCGACGGATCAGGAAAAGTTCAAGGCTCGCCGCGTCGCCAAAGAGGCTGAAGCTGCCGAGAAAAAAGCCGCCCGTGACAAGGATCGCGGCTTCTTCCGCGGACCCAAGACCAAGGACATCCCGCTCGAAGGCTACGAACTGCCCGGCACCTGATGCACCGCTTCATTCCCACCCTCGCCATCCTGCTCACGTCCGCGCTGTCAGCCCCGGCGCAGACGCTGGCGTTGCCTACGGACAACCGCTCGCTCTTTGACGCGCCGCCGCAGTTTTTCCAGTTCGTGGACCGCAACTTCGAGGGGGAGAAGAGCACGCCGTGGGAAGGCGGGCAGTTCGGTTTCGTGCGCGATCCGCGGCGCATCGGTCGCAGCATCGCCTACGCGCGATTTCACGAGGGGCTCGACATCAAGCCGGTCCATCGCGACCCACGCGGCAATCCACAGGACGAGGTGCGAGCGATTGCCGACGGAACCGTCGCGTATGTCACCGCCGCATCGAATCAGAGCAACTACGGGCGCTACGTCGTGATTCGGCATGACTGGGGTGGCAGCCCGTTTTACTCCCTTTATGCCCATCTGGCCTCCGCCGGCGTCTCCAGCGGTCAGCGCGTGCAGGCCGGCACGCCGCTGGGCATCCTCGGCTACACCGGAGCAGGAATCGACCAGCGTCGCGCACACGTTCATGTGGAGCTGAACCTGTTTCTCTCCAGCCGCTTTGAGTCATGGCATGGAGCGAACTTCACCACGCCGAACCACCACGGCGTGTTCAACGGACTCAACCTCATCGGACTTGATCTCCAGGCGCTCTATCTCGCGCAGCAGAAAAATCCCGCCGTCACCGCCGCCGGAGCCGTGCGATCAACGGAAAGCGGCTACCGCGTAGCCGTGCCGGGGGATGCGGACATGGAGATCGTGAAGAACTACCCCTGGCTGCTCGATGACCCTCGCCCTGCGGACAGGCCTGCGAGCTGGGAGGTGACCTTCAGCCGCTGGGGCCTGCCACTCGCGGTCAAAGCATCGGACATGGTCGTCTCACAGCCCGTGGTCACCTGGGTGAAGGACTCCGGCATCCCGCACTACACCTACACCCGCAGCATTGTCACCGGCAGCGGCAGCACGGGAAAACTCACGGCGGAAGGCCTCCGCTTCGTGAAGCTGGTCTGCGGCTGGTTTTGATCACGGCTTCACTTCCGGCTCCGGCACGTAAAACCGGCCCATCGCTTCCAGGATCTTCCCACGCAGTTCATCGCCGTCGATCTCGCCGTTGTGACGGAAGATGACCTCGCCTCCCGGAGCCACGACGAGCGTGTGCGGAATGGGGCCGGGCCACTCGGGATCCAGCGCTTCGATCAGCGCATCGCTGCTCGCTTCATTGAAGACGTGAGCGTTGCCCTTGCGACCCTCGGCCTTGAGTGAGGGCTTCAGCTTGTCCGGCACGATGGCGTTGTATTTTTCCAAAAAGGCCTTCACCGCCGGCAACTCCTTCGGATCGTCCATGCTGATGCTGATGAACTCGAAATCGCGCAGGCCGAACTTGCGCGAGGTGGCCACCAGTTCGGGAAACTCCTTCACGCACGGCCCGCACCAGGTGGCCCACACGTTGAAGAGCCGGACCTTCTTCGTGTCGTTCTTCCGCAGCGCGGCCACGCCCTTCGCGTCGATCAATTCGACCTCCACCTCGCCGTTTTCCCACTTTTCGTTGTCAGCGGTCACCTGCTGACGTTTGGCGATCCACTTCGTCGAGCAGCCGTGCGGCTTTGTCACCTCCACGGGCACCGGTTGTCCGGCTAGTAGCGCTTCGATGGCATTCCGTGCGTCCGGCGCGGTCGCCGTGGCGTCATCGGCGTAGCGTGAATCATCCAGCCGACCCTGGTAGCGGAGCTTCCGCTCCTTGTCGAAGATCATCACGTGCGGCGTGGCCAGGCAGCCGTAGGCCAGCGCGGTCTTCTGCGTGTCGCCGTCGTAGAGGTAGTCAAAGTTGAAATCCTGCTCCTTCGCGTGCCGCTTCATCTCAGGAAAGCTGTCGTTGTACTTCGAGTAGCCGAGTTCGTCCGGGCGCAGCGCGGCGGGGTCGTTCGGATTGATCGCCACCAGCTTCAGGCCCTTGCCCTTGTAGTCCTTCACCAGCCGCTTGATGCGGCCTTCGACCGCTTGCGAAGTCGGGCAGTGATTGCTGAGAAAGGCGATCATGAGCAGGTCCGCTTCCGCATAGTCCTGCAGCTTGTGCATTTCCTCGTCGATGCCGATCAGCTCAAAGTCCGGCGCTGCATCGCCAATCTTCAGCTCGTGAAAACCCTCCGGCATCGCCGATTTTTTGGCCTTCGGGGCCTCCGCCGTCACGAATGCCGGCATCAGGGCCGCCAGCAGAAAAACAGCATGCTTGTTCATGGTCGGAATCATTCGGGTTGGGCGGTCTGGCAGTTCCAGCACAGGTCAAACGAGGCCGGATTCGATTCTTTGCAGGCCGGGCAGGTCCACTCGGCCTTTTCGACTTCCGGCCCGAAATGCTCCCGCAAAAGCGCCCGCGCCTCCTCCACACTTCCGTCATCCACCACGCACAAGGCCGGATCCAGAATCGCCGCGTGCGAATAGCCGAGCAGGCTAACCCCGAGCGTCTGCGTGTTTTCATTCCGCACGAAGCAGGCGATCCCCGCGGACTCGAGGATGTTCCTGGCAAAACCAACACGCGTGGAGTCCTGATCCGTGAAAACTGTCGTCATGCCGGTGATTCAAGCACCCCGGCCCCGTTTTGACCAGCCTCGCGCTCAGTTTTTCCACACCCAGTCGCCGTGGTAGTCTTTGTCCCGGAGCTTCTTGAGATCCGAGTCTGGTGACTGCTGTCCGCCGTCGTCCTGACGATCCATGGCCACGGACCACAAACGATACGAGCCGTCCTGATGGCTGTAACGCATGGGTTGGTCGTTCACGGGGTCAGTCGGCACAGATTCTAGATAGGTCGGGACCAGTTCTTCGAGCTTTGAGGGTAACCTGCCTGTCGCGAGGCGATGGCGCTCGATGGCGAGAGCGATGAGCGCCTGGCGGTTGATCGCGTCGTTGAAACACACCGAGCGCAGAATGTTCGGTGTCACCGGGACCGCTATCGACGCGAGAATCCAGTGCGGGTTTGTCCAGCCGCGCTTCTCCATCAGGATCGGGCCGACTCGCTCGACGGCATCCAGTGCCGCGCTCGTTCTGCCGGTCTTCAGCGGAGCGACGAGGTGCTCGTATTCCACGTTGATGATGTTGGCCGCGGAGTGGTCGATGAATCCCGCTGGCAGCAACAGTCGGCGCATCCTGCCGGCAAGCCCCTGCGACGGCGCTCCTTCCGCGTTCATGACCAGCCCGAAAACATCCGGCGATGAAAGCAGCGTGTCGGTGATCGCGGCCAGTTCCCCGCGCATGGCCTGAAGGGCGGCGGCATGGTGGTCGAGCCGGGCCAGATCGGCCTGCAGTTCGGCAAGTTGCGCATCGGTGGCCAGTCGGGCGTGCAGCAATGACCACACCGCCTCCTGAGCGGGAAGGTGCATGGATTCGCCAACGAGCAGGCCGATCATCACGGGTTCGGCGAACGCCGCTTCGACGAGTCGCAGGCAGGCCTGAATGGAATGGATCGACCCGGCGGCATCACCGGCGGCGGTCGCCAGTTGAGCACGCAGGGTGAGCGCCTTCGCAAGCGGGCGGATGAGGGCGTAATGCGGAAGCTGGATCGTCATGGGGCCTCCTTGCTGTCCCTCGCCGAAAGGCGGCGTGAACAGCGCCGACTTCCTGCCCGGAGCCGCGTCGCTCAATGCCACGAGCACCGGAAAGGCCTCATCCAGCGCCCGCAAGGCATCGACGGGAGTGGCGTCCGCCTTCGCCACAGCGATTTCCGCGAGGTAGGCGAGCCACGGTTTGAGATCGGCGGGCTTGCCAAGAGAGATGGATGAGAAACGCGGCGGTTCTTTAGCCTTCGGGTGGTGCTTTCTCCAATCAAGCGCGGTGAGGCTTGTCGCAGGCTGGTGTTTGGGATCGGTGATGCCTGCCAGCGGCTCCAGCGCACAGAAGTTGACGGAATCAGGAATCGGGGCCGGCAGCAGTCGCTTGAACTCAAGCGTCTCACCCGCCGCTTCGATCCGTGCCCGTGCCGCCGCAAGCGCACGCGCCCCCGTCCAGTTCTCCAAGGCGATCAGAAGAAAGTAGAGCGTGACGAGGCTGACGAGTGTCCAGAGCAGATAGCGGAGTTTGAGGAAGCGTTTCATGGCAGGGAGCGGGTGAGCTGTTGGTTCAGAGCGAAAAGACTATCGGGTGCGAAAACGGGCGGCTTTTGAGCGACGGCGGCATCCCGGGGCGAAGGCGTGAGAAGAGCCAGCGTGAGGATCACGGCCCACGCCGCCGCCAGGGCGATTGCGAGTGGCCTGGGGGGAGCGAAGCGCCGACGCGGGGCGCTGTGAGCCTTTGCGAGAATTTCGTCCTTCCAGTGCGCGGGGAGTTCTCGCAGATCTAGCTGCTGCAAATCGTTCTCGAAGGAGTCGAAGGGCGTTTTCATGGCTGGATGTCGTCGTAGAGCGGCCTCAGGAGGCAGCGGAGTTTTTCAATCGCATAGCGGTAGCGGCTGGCGGCGGTGTTCAGTGGTATGCGCTGCACCTCCGCGATCTGGTCAAAGGTGAGCCCGTGCCACAGCTTCAGCTCCGCGATGCTGCGCTGATCGGCGGGAAGCTGATGCAGCGCGGATTCCACCCGACGCGCGAAGTGGTCCGCGTCCGGATCCTCCTGCGATGCAAAAACGGCCTGCGGATGCACTGATTCGGCCTTCTCACGCGACGCATGCCGCCGCAGCCAGTCGATCGCCAGCCGATGCGCGATGCGCAGCAGGTAGGCACGCTCGTTGTCGAGATGCGCCGGCAGGGAGACATCGGCGAGCTTGATGAAGAAGTCCTGCAGCAGGTCCTTGGCATCCGCCTCGGACTTCACGATCCCATTGAGATAGTGAAACACCCCCGCCGCATGGGCATCGTAAAGGCGTTCGAGCTGGGAGGCGTGCGGCATCACGAAAGGGACGGATGAGGCCGCGAAGTTTGTCTATCTTTTCTGCTCCTGCATTCCTTGCGTTCAACTCAGCGCATCGCCTGCCTGAAGAGGATGCCCGCGGAGAAAGTCGGCGGCGGGCAGGCGCTTGCCGCCTTCGATTTGAACTTCGAGGAGGTTCAACAAACCGCTGCTGCAACTGACGACGATGCCTTGCTCATCCGCGCTGACGATGGTGCCTGGGGCGGGGCAGGCGTCGGCGTTTGGAATCAACTGAGCGCGGTGAATTTTCATCTGCGCGTCGCCAAACATGCAGGAGGTGCCGGGCCAGGGCGTGAAGGCGCGGACGAGGCGGTCCAGCTCGATCGCTGGCCGCGTCCAGTCGATGCGGCCGTCCTGGCGGGTGAGTTTGCGGACGTGCGTGGCCTGCGCGTCGTCCTGTTTTTCGCGCGGCGGATGTCCGGCGACCAGAAGGTCGAGCGCTTCCTCGAGCGCGGCTGGGGCTTGAAGCGCGAGCTTGTCGTGCAGGCCGCCACCGGTGTCGTCAGTGGTGATGGGCAGGCGCTTCATCAGGAGGATGTCGCCGGTGTCGAGCCCCTCATCCATGAACATGATGGTCACGCCGGTTTCCGCATCGCCATCGCGGATCGCGGCCTGGATGGGCGCGGCGCCGCGATGACGCGGCAGCAGTGAGGCGTGGATGTTCAGGCAGCCGAACTTCGGCACGTCGAGCACGGCGCGTGACAAAATCTGGCCGTAGGCGACGACGACGGCGACGTCGGCATCGAAAGCCTTCAGTTCCTCCACGGCGTGGCGGATTTTCGGTGGTTGGATGACCTGGATGCCCGCAGCGAGCGCCCGGACTTTGACCTGCGGAGGCGTAAGCACCTGCTTGCGGCCGACGGGTTTGTCCGGCTGCGTGACGACGCCGACGATTTCGTGTTTGGGCGTGTTGAGCAGCCATTCCAGGGAAGGAAGGCCGATATCGCCAGTGCCGATGAAGAGGACGCGCATCGCAGGCGGCTAGATCTTCATCTTCTCCAGCTCTTTCCAGGCCTCGAGCGTCATGATGCCGCCGAGGATGTCGTAGAGCACCTTGGCCGGGGCCTGGCTGGCATCGATCTGGATGACGCGATCTTCGCCATAGTGCTCGAGGATGGGTTTCGTCTCCGCCTCGTAGGTGGCGAAACGGTTTTGGATGACGGCCTCGTTGGCGTCGTCGAAGCGGTTGTCCTTCAGGGCGCGTTTGCGCAGGCGGCGGGCCAGTTCGGTGCGGTCGGGGCAGGAAAGGTGGAAGACGCGCAGCACTTCGATGTCCTGCTCCATGTACTCGGCCTGCTCCACGTTGCGCGGGATGCCGTCCAGCACGAGGAAGTCGATCTCCGGCTTGAACATGTGGGAATCGACGCGCTGCTTGATGTTCTCGCGCCAGAGTTCCACGGTCACATCGTCCGGCACGAGTTCGCCGCGGCTGGAGTACTCGACAAATTTCTGCCCGAGCGCCGTCCGCGTGTCCAGGGACCGAAAAACGTCGCCGCAGGCCAGATGATGAAAGCGCGGGATGGCTCCCAGCACTTTGCCCTGCGTGCCTTTGCCGCTGCCTGGGGCGCCGAGGATGAGAAAGGTGCGGAAACGTGCGGGTTTGGGGGCGTCGGACATGAGTTTATGGAGCAGGCTAGCACGTTACGATTTCGCAACAACTTGCGCGGAAGCGGATTTCACGCGCTCAAAGTCCAGCCGCGCGAGGTCGCCGCTTTCCTCCCGCAGGACACTCACCCAGGGCTGCGGCGGCGCCCAGACGGCGGGATCGGTGGGGCCGAAGAGCAGCAGCGAAGGCACGCCGCACCCTGCCGCGAGGTGGGAGATGCCGCTGTCATGGCCGAGAAAAGCGCGGCAGGTGGTGAGGCGTGCGGCCAGTTCGGTGAGCGGCAGCGCGTGCCAGTGCGCGGCGTGCGGACCGAAGCCGCAGGCTGTCACGCCCCGGGCCTCCTCGGCCTCCCCGGTGATGAAAACGATGTCCCGGCCGCCGAGTTCATCCGCCAGACGCAGCCAGTTCTCCACCGGCCAGTTTTTCTTTTCCGAGCCGCTGCCGGGGTGGATGGCCACGGGCCCCGTGCCATCGAACCGGCGCTCAAAATGCGTCCGCTGCAGATGCTCGTCGTCCAGATACATGGCGATCTTTTCCAGCCCCTTGGCGAGCTGCCGTGAAGCATGCACGCCGTCGCCCTGCACGCGAGGGAAGCACTCGATGAGCGTTTTGACGCCGACACGCTCCATGGTGGCGCGGAAGAGCCCGTCCGGATCGTAGAGGAAGCTGACCACGAGATTGAAGCTGCGCAAGTGCTCCGCCAGCGCCTCGTCGATGGGCGCGGTTTTGGCGAAGAGCGGTGCCATGGTCCGGTGGTCCAGGCTGCGCACGGAATCCGCCAGGCCTGCGCTGCGGGCGAGTTCCGCGATGGCCGGGTAGCCGATGACTTCGAGGTGGCAGCCGGCGATGGTTTCGCGCAGCAGGCGGATGGCCGGCAGCGTGAGGATGAAATCGCCAATCGCACCGCCACGAATGACGAGGACGCGGGGCGGTGGCTTCATCAGTAGAAGAGGATGGCCGCTGCGAGCAGGACGGCTCCGTAGGCGATGCCGGACCAGACTGCCAGATTCCAGCGCTGCGGCTTCGCGATCAGCCAGTCCACCCCGTCACGCATCAGGAAGGGCATGCCGATGAAGTACATCCCGGCAATGATCCAGACGTAGGCCAGGATCGGCAGCAGCAGCCGGCTGGTCTGCGGCTGGAGGAAAGCGGCCGTCAGCACCGGGCTGGCGACGAGCAGCATGAGCGCCCCGAGGGCACGCACGGCGAGGAATTCCTTCACATACATGAGCACCGCCACATAGCCGCCGATGGTGATCATGATGAAGAGCCTGCGCTTGTCGAAGAACTCGCCCATGTCCATGTTGGCCAGGGCGAAGACGCTCCACAGCATGTCGATCGTGAGAAGGATGGCGCCCCAGTGATAAGCGCGGGGGAAGGCCTTGAGGAAGGCCTGGGTTTTGGCGGAATTCTTCAAGGCCCAGACGTGGCTGACGATGAGCATGAGGGCCACGACGATGCCTGTCCCCTTCAGGGGAATGCCGCCGGTGGGGCTCTGGTGGTAAAGGTAGTCGTAGAGGTCTCCGAACATGCTGGGGGGCCTGGAAAAAACGGGCGCACTGGTGGCGCAGGCACCAGGAAAGCGCAAACGCGATGTTCCGCCCGCAGGATTGAGGTTGCGGGGCTGCAACGAGACGACACCATCCCACGCCCATCCACTGATGAAAAAACAAGATCTGATCCCCGCCTGGTACGTCGTCCACACCCGTCCGAAGTGCGAGCACATCGCCGCAGGACTGATGGTGGGCCTGCCCGGTGTCGAGGTGTACTGCCCGCGCATCCGTTTTCAGAAGAGCACCCGCCGCGGGAAAGTCTGGTTCGTGGAGGCGCTGTTCCCGAGCTACTTCTTTGCACACTTCACCCCGGCGGAGTCCCTCCGCGCTGTGAAATACTCCCAGAGCGTGATCAAGGTGGTCGATTTCGGCGGGAATCTGACTTCCGTGCCGGACCGGGTCATCGCGGAACTGAAGGCCGAAATGGAGGACGTGGACGTGAAGGAGGTGCACGTGGGCGTGAAGGTGGGGGACACCGTCGAGCTGACCGAGGGGCCCATGCGCGGGCTCAAGGGCATCGTGAACGCCATGCTCACCGGCGCGGACCGCGTCCGCGTGCTTCTGGAGTTCCTCGGCCGCGAAAATGCCGTGGAAGTGCCGATGTCAAAAATCCTCACCGAGCACAAACCGCGTGCAGTCATGGCTGCGCGGTGATACGCAGAGCCAATGCTCACGATCAGGAACGTCACGAAAACCTTCAATGCACGCACGCTCTTCAGCGGTGCGTCGATGACCGTCAACTACGCCGAGCGCGTGGCGCTGGTCGGGCCGAACGGCGCCGGGAAGTCCACCCTCGTGTCGCTCATTCTCAAGCAGGACACGCCCGACTCGGGCGAAATCGTCCGCGATGAGTGGACCACCGTCGGCTTCCTCCCGCAGGAGAGCGAGCCCGCCGGCGACGAGAGCGTCATGGACATCGCCACCGGCAAGGCGGGAGAGATCGAGGCGCTGGAGAAGCAACTGGCCGCCTTCGAGACCGCCGGCGACGTCTCCAGCCCCGAGTATTTCGAGGCGCATGCGAAGCACGACGCCCTCCAGGATCCCCAGGCGGAGGCCAAGGCCAAGCGCATCCTCAAGGGCCTCGGTTACAAGGAGC
>CAMAZK010000020.1 GCA_945863205.1 Akkermansia muciniphila
GGACACTTCCGCACAGCCATAGCCTTTGTCGAGCATCCTGCATCCGCGAAGCCTGCGCTTCTCCATCTCTTTGTGATCACGTTTGGCTGCCATGCATTCAGTTTGACATGCCAAATCCTCACTGTCTCCTTATTTTACGAGTCTCAATAGTAGCATCGCTCGCCAGCCTTCCAACCGCTTGACACTACGATGTCCTTGAGCCAGCCACCTCTCGATGTTCGCCAGCGGGATGCTCAGCAGTGACGGATCAGCTTCGATCTTGTCCGCGATCAGCCGGAAGCGGTCCGCAGACACCTCATCTCCCGTGCGTTCGGTGCGCGAGTCGAGGTAGGCAAAAGCGGCGGCGGCTGACATGGCGGCATTTTGCCACAGCACCGGCCTGCCGCCAAGGGGCTTCTTGGCATGAAAAGCGGTGGTGATATGTGGCTTCCTTCCGGTGCGTATGGTTCAGGCCGCATGAAAACTCTTCTCATCCTCGTCCTGCTCGTCATCACGATTCAAGCGGAGGACTGGGCACAATTCCGGGGCAACAACGGCAGCGGCGTCTCCGCCTCGAAAAACATTCCGCTCGAATTCTCAGCCGACACAAACATCGCATGGAAAGCACGGCTCGGTGACGGTGTCGGCTCCGCCATTGTGAAAAACGGTGTCGTCTATGCCACCGGCATGGCGGGCGATGCCAAAGTCGCGGTGCAGGCCTTTGACGCGGCCACTGGAGCGCCAAAGTGGAAGTCGGAGTTCGACACCGGCACGCTGCCACGCATCACGCCACCGAACAGCCATGCGGCCTCCACTCCGGCCACGGATGGCGAGCGTGTGTATCTGCATTTCAGCACCATCGGCCTGCTCGCTTTCGATTCAGCGACTGGAAAGGAAGTCTGGCGCTACTCGATGCCGCGTCCGGCTTATTTGATGGACTGGGGCGCGGCCGCGTCGCCCATCGTGCGTGAGGGCCTGGTCATCTTCTGCCAGGACGACGACCTCGCGCCCTTCCTCGTCGCCGTCGATGCCAAGACGGGCAAAGAAAAGTGGAAGACACTGCGCAAGGACATGCTCGCCGGTTATGCGCTGCCCGTGTTGTGCGAGGCGAATGGCCGCACCGATCTCGTTGTCGCCGGCAGTGGCAAGATGAAGGGCTACGATCCCGCCACCGGCAAGGAACTCTGGACCTGCAACACGCTGCTGCGCACCATCATGACCTCGCCCGTCGTTCATGACGGCGTCATTTACATCGCCGTGCAGAGCTATGGCGATGCCACGCGCACGCTGAAACACGCACTGCTCGAGTGGCTGGACACGAACCAGGACAGAATCCTCGCCCGCGACGAGACACCGAAAGAATTTCACGAACGATTCGACGCGTCCGACAAGAACAAGAACGGCCTCATTGATGCCGATGAGATCGACACCGCCTTCCAAAGCCCCGACAACATGGCCGCCGGCGGAAACATCATCCAGGCCATCAAAGGAGGTGGCAGCGGCGATGTGACCAAGACGCATGTGCTCTGGAATCTCGATCACAAGTCGCCCTCGAACCTTTCCTCGCCGTTGTTCTACAACGACCGTCTCTACCTCGTGAAAGGCGGGGGCATGTCGAGCTGCTACGAGGCGAAGGATGGCAAGACGCTGTGGGATCGCACTCGCCTCGGCAATTTCGGCGATTACTTCGCCTCGCCCGTCGCTGCGGATGGCAAGGTGTTCATCGCAGGCAAGAACGGCTTCGTCGTCGTGCTGGAGGATGGCCCGGAATTGAAAGTGCTCGCAAAAAATGACATCGGCGAGGAGATCATCGCCACACCGAGCATCGCTGACGGCCGGCTTTATGTGCGCACCCGTGAAAATCTCTTCTGCGTGGCCGCAGGCGGCTCGAAGGCCGTGCTGGCGGAGAACGCAGCGATGTCCACCACGATAGAGATCACCTCGCAGCCTGTCAGCGGCTCCCGCGTCTGGAATGGCTACACCGGCAACGCGATGGGCCAGGAGTCATGGAGCGAGGGCGAGCTGGAAATGCGCCTCCAACAACTTAAAAAGCTCGGCTACACCACCATCGCGATTCCGAAGGCCGTCGCGCCCTTCACGCCGATTCGCGTCGATGGCGACACTGGTGGTCGCAAAGCCTTCCGAGGCGCGAAAACCTTCGAAAATCCCGAGGTGGCCGCCATCACTGACCGTTTCCGTGAAAAAGCCGCGAAGCTCGGTTTTGAGATCGTCACAGCCGAGCCGGTGGAGGCCTCGGTGCTTCCGAAAAACGACTTCCGCGACGAAAAAGCCCTCAGTGACCTCGTCACGCCAATGTGTGGCGAAGGCGTGGCCGAGCGCATGTGGCTTGGCTTCCAGGCCATCGACAAAGCCGCGCAGCTCATCGCAAAAAACGATCCCAAACTCGGCGTGCCAGCGCCGGACATGCTGCTGCGTCATTTGAACTCGAAGGGGGCACCGCCCGCTTGGCTCACCGAGGTCAAAACGCTCTACACCACCGCGATGAACGAGATGTATCGCGCCAACACCCGCGCCCGCGAAGGCTCGCGCAGCTTCACGCTCTACAACGCGAAGCGTCTGGAGTTCACCTTCCATTTCATCAGCGCCATCGAGTCCCTCTATAAATCCCACGATCCCGCCACCCGCGCAGAATCCCTCGAAGCCGCGATGGAGTCCGTTTACAACTCGCTCAATTCCTACTCCGACGTGGCACGCGACTCCAGTGACCGAGGTGCCATCGCCTTGCTGAACGAATACGGCTACCGTCCGCTAGTGAAGACTGTCAAAGGCAGCAAGTGAACTCTACCTCAAAGCGGCCCGAAGGGCCGCAGGAGTCCAGCCCAGGGCGCAAGCCCTGGGTTTGCATCGACAAACAATGCGCATGAAGGGAGCGCTCTGAAGGAGCGCGGGAACGATCCCGCAGATGCACATGCTCCCGCGCCCATTCAGGGCGCGACCTTGGGGAAATGCGGCGCTTGGCCTGAAAACTCAGGACTGGCGTCCTGGGCTGAGTCCTGCGGGCCTTTGGCCCGCGTCTGACGCGTTGCGCCCGCTTCTTTGATTACCTCCCGGCATGAACTTGTGAAGCAACCGGCATTGGCGGAATGGACCCCGATGCCGCAGTATCGCAGTGTCATGAATCGCAGACAGCTTCTCTTCAACGCAGGCCTCCTGCTCCCGGCGGCGGGCTGCCACAGCGTCCCAACTTCAAACTCCACTCCGATGAAACTCAAACTCCGCAAATCCAACGAACGCGGCCACGCCGACCACGGCTGGCTCGACAGCTATCACACCTTCAGCTTTGCCGACTACTACGATCCGGCGCACATGGGCTTCCGCAGCCTGCGGGTCATCAATCAGGACGTCATCGCCGCTGGCGCAGGCTTTCCCACGCATCCGCATCGCGACATGGAAATCTTCAGCTACATCCTCTACGGGGCGCTGGAGCACAAAGACAGCATGGGAAACGGTCGCGTGCTCAAGCCCGGCCAGATCCAGCTGATGAGCGCCGGCAGCGGCGTGACGCACAGCGAATTCAATCCGTCGAAAACCGAGCCTGGCAGCCTGCTGCAAATCTGGATTCGCCCGCGTCAGAACGGCCTGAAACCCAGCTACACCGAGTGGCACCCGAAACCCGAGCATGAAACAGCCGAGAAGGTGCTTGTCATTTCCAGCGATGGCCGCGAAGGCAGCGCCACCATCCATCAGGATGCCGACATCTACCGCGTGCGTCTTGGCGCAGGAAAATCCACCTCGCACGAAGTCCGCGCCGGTCGCGGTGCTTGGCTCCAGCTCATCAAAGGCAGCGTCAGTGTGAATGGCACCCCGCTGAATCCCGGCGACGCCGCCAGCACCGACGACGCTGGCATCTTCACCCTCACCGCCAGCGCAGACGCGGAGGCCCTCCTCTTCGACCTCGCTTAACGCATCCCAACCACCGCAAACTCCCATGAAACTCCTCTCCACCCTTGCCTCCGTCCTCCTCGGTCTCGCCTTCATCACCTTCGGCGCGAACTTCTTCCTCAACTTCATCCCGATGCCCGCTGATCCATCGCCAGCGGATGCGCCGCACAAGCTCTTCATGGCCGCGATGTTCCCCACGGGCTACCTGGCCTTCGTGAAGGTGCTGGAGGTCCTCGGCGGCCTGCTCGTCGCTTTGCCAAAAACGCGTAACATCGGCCTTCTGGTGCTCGGGCCCATCATCGTGAACATCCTCGCCTTCCACATCTTCCTCACCAAAGGCGCCGGCCTCACCGATCCGCCCATCCTCGTCATCTGCGGCCTCTCCGCCTTCCTGCTTCTCTCGGAGCGCAAGGCTTGGTTCGGACTGGTGAAGTGAAAATTGCGGCGCAGAGGCTGTGGATCGCCCATTCGATCTTCTACATCATTTCCAGCCGCCACCGAGGCTGCGGTAGAGATCGACTTGGGCGGTGAGGAGGTCGAGTTGGGCACGCATGGCTGCGAGTTCGGCTGCGAAGAGCTGCTGGTCGTTGTAGAGCACTTCCAGGTAGCTGGTGGTGCCGTTTTCATAGTTCTGGCGGATGAGGGCCAGGGCCTCGCGACGGGCGGTGACGACTTTGTTCTGAGCGGCGACGTAGGAGCCGCTCGTTTCTTTGTCGATCAGCGCATTGGATACGTCTCGCAAGCCATTGAGCACGGCTTGGCGGTACTGGGCGACGGCTTCGGCATGGGCTGCTTTGCTGCCGCGCAGAGCGGCCATGAGGCGGCCTCCGGTGAAAATGGGCACGCTCACGCTGGGGCCGACCTGCCAGAGGCGAGAGGGATTTTGGAAGAGATTGCTGAATTCTTTGCTCCGCAGTCCAGCGCTTGCAGTGAGGCTGAAAGTTGGAAAAAGCTGCGCTTTGGCGACGCCTATGTTTGCGGTGGCGGCGATGAGGTTTTGCTCCGCAGCGACGAGATCGGGGCGACGGCGAAGGATGTCCGAGGGCAGACCAGCAGGCGCCTGAGCGACAAGGGACGGACTCAGGCCTGCTCCGCGCCGAACGGAGCCTGGGGCGCGTCCTAGGAGGGCACTGAGCTGATTTTCGAGCTGGCCGATGCCTTTTTGAATTTGGGTGATGGTGGCTTCGGTTTCGGCGACGAGCACCTCGGCCTGTTTCACATCGGTAAGGGCCGCTTGGCCGCCATTTTTGCGTGTGTTGACGAGTTCGAGGGATTTGTTCCGTGCGTCCAACGTGCGACGGGCTATGGCGAGTTCGGCGTCGAGTTCACGTAGGGTGAGGTAGCCCGTGGCGATGCCGGCGATGAGTCCGATCTGGACCTGACGCTGCGCTTCTTGGCTGGCAAGATGCTGTGCGCGTGCGGCATCGGTAGCACTGCGAATTTTGCCCCAGAAGTCAACTTCGTAGCTCAACAGGGAAAGGCCCATTCCCGCGCTGCGATGGCTGATTTCGGTAGGCAAGGGCAGACGGGCACCGCCAGCGGTGGATCGTGAGATGTCGGTGACTTGTTCATCAAAACTCGCGCCGATGCTCGGCCAGAGGCGCGCTTTGGTGGCCTGAAACTGCTCTTGGGCCTGGAGCACGCGGGCAGCGGCGGCTTGCAGGTCCTGATTGGCGGCCAAAGCGTCGTCAATGAGCGAGCGCAGCGTCGCGTCGCGGAAAACGGTGCGCCATTCGAGATCGCCCAGGCTGGTGCCGCTGTATTTCGAGTGCCTTCCTTCAAAGCGGAAGCTCGAAGGTGTTGCAGTTTCCGGCGGCATGTAACGTGGACCCACCTTGCAACTGGCGAGCGTGGTGGCGACGAGAGCGGTGACGATAAAAGGACGCGAGGGCATGAACATGCGATGATTTAAGCGGTGGTGGCCTTCTTCTCCCGTGAGCTCAGGCGCATCACGAAGGCGTAGCAGGCGGGGATGAGGAAGACGCCGATGACGGTGGCGAGGGTCATGCCGAAGACGACGGCGGTGCCCATGACTTTGCGGGACTCGGCGCCGGAGCCGGTGGCCATGGCGAGGGGCACGGCACCGAGGATGAAAGCGAGTGAGGTCATCAAAATCGGCCGCAGACGCAGGCGGGCACCTTCGATGGCGGCTTGCATCCATGGCATGCCTTTTTCGTGCTCCATCTTGGCGAATTCGACGATGAGGATGGCGTTCTTGGCGGCCAGGCCGATGAGCATGATGATGCCGATCTGAGCATACAGATTGTTGGCAAAGCCCCGCGTTAGCAGGCCGATGAAGGTGCCCAGCACGACGAGTGGTGTGGCGAGCAGCACACTGAAGGGCAGCGACCAGCTCTCATACTGCGCGGCGAGCAGCAGGAAGACGAAGATCATCGCCAGACCGAAGATGAAGACGGCTTGGCCCTCGGCCTTCTTTTCCTGATAGGTGAGGCCGGTCCACTCGATGGCAAAGCCGGGTGTGAGCACTTGCTTGGCTACGTCTTCGATGGCCGCAACGGCATCGGCCGAGCTGTAGCCGAGTCCGGGGGCGCCGCTGATTTCGGCGGCACGGAAGAGATTGTAGCGCGTGGTGAAGGCGGGGCCGCTGGTGGGACGGATGGTGATGAGCGTGTCCAGCGGGATCATTTTTCCATCGCTGTTGCGCACATAGAGGCGGGAGATGTCTTCGGGCTTCGCAGTGAAGTCGGCTTCGGCTTGCAGGAAGACGCGGTATCCACGGCCAAAGCGGTTGAAGTCGTTCACGTAGGCGCCGCCGAGGCAGGCCTGGAGCGTTGAATACACATCCGTGATGGTCACACCGAGGACGCGGCATTTTTCGCGATCGAGGTCCACCTTGACCTGCGGCACTTGTGGGCGGAAACCGGTGAAGATGCGGGAAAGCTCAGGCCGCTTCTGGGCTTCGGCGATGAAGGTCTTTGTCATCGCTGCGAGATCATCCACGCTGCCACCCGAGCGATCTTGGAGCATGACGGTGAAGCCGGAGGCATTGCCGTATCCAGGCAGCGCGGGCGGGCCAAAGGGCACGACGCGGACCTCGGGGATCGGGTGACACTTCTCCATGATTTGACGCATGATACCGCGCACGTGTGTCATGCGAGTGGTGCGTTCTTTCCATTCTTTGAGGCTGACAAAGAAGGTGATGGCGTTCGAGGAGCTGACGCCGGTCAGCGTGTTGAAGCCAGTGATGTTCAGGTAGGAGTGGATGCCTTCCGTTTGGTTCAAAACGGCCTCGATCTGGCGGCTCACGGCGTCAGAGCGTTGCAGCGAGGCGGCATCGGGCAACTCCGCCGCGATGAAGAAATAGCCTTTGTCCTCATCGGGGATGAACCCGGAGGGCACGATCTTGCCCAAGGCCACGATGCCTGCCACCGCCGCCACCAGGATGAGCATTGTCCGAGCGGAGCGTCGAACCAAATAACCGACCACACCCGTGTAACCTGCCGTCATGGCATCGAATGCACGGTTGAAGAGACCGAAGGCCTTGCCGAGCACGCCTTTCGCGGGCTGCGGTGGCCGGAGCAACAAAGCGGCCAGCGCAGGACTGAGCGTGAGCGCATTGATGGCGGAGAAAATAACTGAAGCAGCGATGGTGATGGCGAACTGCTGATAAAGCGTGCCGGTGAGTCCCGGCATGAACGCGACAGGCACGAACACCGCGCAAAGGATGAGAGCGATGGCGACCACCGGGCCGCTCACTTCCTTCATGGCCTTGCGTGTGGCCTCCGCGGGCGAGTGTCCGTGCTCCAGGTGGTGCATGACGGCCTCGACGACGACGATGGCATCATCCACCACGATGCCGATGGCCAGCACGAGGCCGAAAAGCGTGAGCGTATTCACCGTGAAGCCCAGCAGCGGGAAAACCATAAAAGTGCCGAGCAAGGCCACCGGCACGGTGAGCATGGGAATGAGCGTGGCGCGGAAACTCTGCAAAAACAGGAACACCACGAGGATCACGAGCACCACAGCCTCAAACAGCGTGTGCACGATGGACTCCATGGACGCCGTGATAGGCAACGTGGAGTCCAAAACGATCTGCGACTCCATGTCCGGCGGAAATCTGGCCTCCAGCGCGGTGAGCTGCTTTTTGATCTCCCCCGCCGTGGCGAGCGCATTGGCTCCTGGAGCCAAATAAATGCCCAAAGCCGATGCGGGTGCCCCATTGAGGCTGGCTGTGCTCTTGTAGTTCTGTGAACCGAACTCGATGCGGGCCACATCCTTGACCTTGATCTGCGAACCATCCGACGCTGAGCGGATGATGATGTTTTCAAACTCCTCCGGCTCCTCCAGCAGGCCACTGGCGACGATGTTGTATTGAAACTCCTGTCCTTTCCGAGCTGGCTCTGCACCAACGATGCCAGCTGCGGCCTGCACATTCTGCTCACGAATCGCGGAGATCACATCGGATGCCGTGAGGCCCAATGAAGCGAGGCGATCCGGGTTCACCCAGATGCGCATGGCGTAGTCCTGAGCCGTGAAATTTTTCACCTCACCGACGCCGGGGATACGAGCCAGCGCATCGGTGATATTGATCGTGGCGTAGTTCGAAAGGAACATCGCATCATACGTGCCCTTCGGCGACACGAGGCCGATGACCATCAAAATGTCCGGGCTGGAGCGCTTCACGGTCACGCCTTCTTTGTTCACCGATTCCGGCAGCCGTGGAAAGGCGAGGCTGGCTCGGTTCTGCACGTTGACCTGGTTCAAACTCGGATTGGTGCCGATGTCGAAAGTGGCGCTCATGTTCAGCGAGCCATCGGCTGCGTTCACGGACTTCAGGTAGAGCATGTTCTCCACGCCATTGATCTGTGCTTCGAGCGGCGTGGCCACGGAAGCCTCCACGGCCTCAGAGGTGGCGCCTCGGTAATTCGTGGTGACGTTCACCACTGGTGGCGAGACGTCAGGATATTCTGAAATGGGCAATCCCGTGAGCGTGAACAGCCCCACGATGACCATGAGGATGGAAAGAACCATCGCCACAATGGGGCGTCGGATAAAGAAGTCGGCCATGATCTGTAAAGCGGTTACTTCTTGGCGGTTGCGGCTCCTGGCACGGTGGCCAGCAGTTCGGTGAAAGAGGACTCATCGACATGGGCGTCCTCCACCTTCACTTCGATGCCGTCTCGCAGTTTGATGATGCCCTCCATCACGACTTGGTCCGTCGCAGTGAGTCCTGACTCTACCACCCACAGGTTTCCCACTCGGCGGCCCATTTTCACTCGCTTAAAGGCCACTTTGCTCACGCCGCCCTCCGTCGTGACGACATAGACATTGTGTTGTCCCTGTATCTCCTGCACCGCACGCTGTGGCAGCAGTAGCGCACCGGGTAAAGTCCGCGCCATCACCCGCACGCGACCGAATTGACCCGGACGCAGGATTTTGTCGAGATTCGGGAACTCCACGCGGAACTTTATCGTGCCCGTCGTCGCATTCACCGCTCGATCAATGAAGGCCAAGCGTCCCAGGTGCGGATGCAACTGCCCGTTTGCCAACACCAGAGCAAACGAGGCCAGAAACTGCGGGTCCTTGTGCTTCATGCGTTCCGCGATGTCCAGATAGGCCACCTCACTGGCCTCCACCGTGGCGTAAATCGGGTCTAGCGTAGAAATCGTCGCCAGCGTCGAAGGTGAACCTTTGCCCACCAGCGCACCCACATTCGCTTGCGTCTCCCCGATGATCCCGCTCACCGGTGCCGCTACCTGCGTGTAGCTCAGATCCAGCTCCGCCGAGGCCACCTGCGCCTTGCCCGTCTCCAGCGCCGCTTTGGCCTGCTGCTGCTGCGCCAGTGCATTATCCAGATCTTTCTGTGGCATCGCCCCCGACTTCGCCAGCGGTGTGATCCGCTCCACGTCTTGATTTGCCTTGTCCAAGGCCGCCTGCTGCTGCCCCAGGCTACCCTTTGCCGAAGCCAGCCGCTGCTCGATGGGGGCGCGAGAAAGCACGAACAAGGGATCGCCCTCCTTCACCTCCGAGCCTTCGACGAAGAGAATCTTCTCCACCGTCGTCTCCACACGAGCCTTCACCTCCACATTCGCCGTCGCCTCCGTATGCGCCACAACCTCCGCCAGCACCGGCACATCCCGCACAAGCGGAGCTGCAGCCATCACCGTCGGTGGCGGCAAAATGAGCGGCGCGGGACGTTGAAAACAACCTACGAGGACGAGTGATCCGGCAAATAAAACTAGAGGCGAAATACAACGAGACATCTAGCAGTAACAGCCACAACAAATTCACTGTCATCGTATAAGGCTAGTTAACCCATTAGATTTCTGTTCATTGCCTTCCATAATCAAAAATTATACATCACCAACCCATGAAGCTCCTCTCCTCTCTTCAAGTCGGCACTCTAAATCTGCCAAACCGCGTCCTCATGGCCCCACTCACGCGTTGCCGTGCCGATGCTGATCACAATCCCACGCCGCTCATGGCCGAATACTACGCGCAGCGTGCCAGCGCCGGTTTGATCATCGCCGAGGCCACGATGGTCATGGAAGGCAATTCTTCCTTCTGGATGGAGCCCGGCATCTACTCCGATGCTCAAGTCAAAGGCTGGAAAGCCGTCACCGATGCCGTGCATGCCAAAGGCGGCAAGATTGTGCTCCAGCTCTGGCACGGCGGTCGTGCCTGCCATCCGCTGCTCAATGGCGGTGCGCAGCCGGTGGCTCCGAGTGCCATTCCGATCACTGGCGATGAAGTTCACACGCCGGAAGGCAAGAAACCCTACGTCACGCCGCGTGAACTCCGCGACGACGAGATCCCCGGCATCGTCGCCGGATTCAAAAAAGCCGCCGAAAACGCCAAAGTGGCCGGTTTTGACGGCGTCGAGGTCCACGGAGCCAATGGCTACCTTCTCGATGAATTCCTTCGCGATGGCGCCAACAAGCGCAGTGGCCCCTACGGCGGCTCCATCGAAAATCGCGCCCGTTTGATGCTCGAAGTGCTCGATGCCGCCATCAGCGTCTGGGGCGCTGATCGCGTGGGCTTGCGCATCTCGCCGCTGAATAGCTACAACAGCATGATCGACAGCGATCCCGTCGCCATCACGACCTACATCGCCGAACAAGCCAGCGCCCGCCGAATCGCCTACCTCCACGTCATGCGCAGCGACTTCTTCCAGGCGCAGCAGGGCGATGTTGTCACGCCTGCGCGACAGCATTTCCAAGGCGTGCTCATCAGCAACATGGGCTACACCGCCGACGAAGCCGAACAAGCCATCACCGAGGGTAAACTTGACGCCGTGGCCTTCGGCACCAGCTTCCTCGCGAATCCCGATCTGCCCGCCCGCATCGCCGCCAAAGCCCCGCTCAATGCGCCCGACGCTTCAAAATTCTACACGCCCGGTCCTGCCGGTTACACCGACTACCCCGCCTTGATCGCCTAAACCCTCCACCACTCCACCACTCCCATCATGAACACCCTCGACGCCATCACCGCCCGCCGCGCTATCAAGCACTACGATCCTGCCCACGTCATGACCGACGCGGAAATCCACCAGCTACTTGAAGCCGCCATGCAGGCCCCCACCGCCTTCAACATCCAGCACTGGCGCTTTGTCACCGTGATCGATCCTGAATTGAGGAAGCAGATCCGCGCCGTCGCTTGGGATCAGGCGCAGGTCACGGACGCCTCATTGCTCATCGTGCTTTGTGCCGACAAAGACGCATGGCAAAAAGACGCCGCCCGCTACTGGAAAGACGCGCCACAGCCCGTGCAGGACTTCCTCGTTCCCGCCATCGGCCAGTACTATGCAGGGCGCGACCAGGTGCAGCGCGACGAATGCATGCGCTCCTGCGGCCTCGCGGGCATGACGATCATGCTCGCCGCCAAAGCGATGGGCTATGACTCCTGCCCCATGGACGGCTTCGACTTCGACGCCGTCGCCAAGATCATCAAACTCCCGGAAGATCACATCATCAGCTTCATGATCGCCGTCGGCAAAGGCACCCAGCCAGCCTGGCCGAAGCCGGGGCAGCTTCCGTATGACGAGGTGGTGATTCAGAACACCTTTGGATGAGTGCACAAGCCCGGTCAGCGCGCTGGAATGCCGCCGTCCCGTGGCTCTTTGTGCTGCTATGGAGCAGCGGATTCATCGGATCGAAGCTGGGGGTTCCGTATGCGGAACCCTTCACGTTTTTGATGCTGCGGTACTGCATCGTGCTGGTGATTCTGGTGCCGATTGCGCTGATCACGCGGGCACCGTGGCCGAAGGGCAGGGGGCAGATGCTGCATGTGGCCTTTGCGGGCTTGCTGATTCATGCGTTGTATCTGAGCGGCTGTGTGTGGTCGCTGCGGCTGGGGCTGCCGGCGGGGATTTTGAGTTTGATCGTGTCGATGCAGCCGCTGTTCACGGCGGCGTTTGCAGGTGTGGCGCTGGGTGAGAGGGTGCTGCCGCGACAGTGGGCGGGTTTGGTGCTGGGTTTCCTCGGCACGGCCCTGGTGGTGGCGCACAAAACGGGCAGCGGGCTGACTTTTGCCATGACGCTGCCCGCCATCCTGTCACTGATCGGCATCACGGCGGGCACGATGTGGCAGAAGCGGCATTGCCCGAGCTTCGACCTGCGCACGAGCACGGTGGTGCAGTATGCGGCCAGCTTGGTGGTGACGGCGCTTCTCGCATTCACCACGGAGACGATGCAGGTGGACTGGAGCGGTCAGTTTGTCTTTGCCCTGCTGTGGGTGGCGCTGGTGCTGTCGATCGGGGCGATCAGCCTCCTCAATCACCTCATCCGCAGCGGCACGGCGGTGAATGTGGCGAGCCTGTTTTACACCGTTCCCGCTGTGACGGCGCTGCTGGCCTGGGGCATCTTTGGGGAGATTTTGACAGGCTTGTCGCTGATCGGCATGGCCGTGGCGGTGACCGGCGTCTGGCTGGCGCGTGGGAGATGAATTGAGATGCGCTTGATGCTCCGATAAGCCAGCATCCCCCCATGAATGATGCCTTGCTGACTGATGCCACGGCCTTCCTCCACGATCAGATCCCGCTGACGCGGGCGATGGGGGTGGAGGTGCAGAGTTGGGACGGGCGGGAGCTTTGCCTCACGGCACCGCTTGAGCCGAATCACAATCATCTCGGCACGGCTTTTGGCGGGAGTTTGAGCGCTCTGGTCACACTCGCGGGCTACAGCCTGCTCTGGCTGCTGCTCGGAGACCGCGAGGCGCACATCGTGATCCGGGACAGCTCGATTCGTTATCGGCATCCCGTGCGGGGAGAGCTGCGGGCGCTGTGCAGGCATCCTGGCGATGAGGCGTGGCGGGCGTTTCAGGCGCAGTTTTCCGCGAACGGAAGAGCGCGGCTGACTTTGCAGGTCGCCATCGTCGAGGAAGATCGGGTGTGCGTGGAGTTCGAGGGTGTCTTCGTGGCGCTGCGGTAGCGGGCCGCTCACACTCGGGCAAGCTCCGCCGCCGCAGCTTGGCGCAGCTCCACGCCGCCGCAACTGGAGCAGGTGGCGATGCCGTCCTGATACCCGGCACCGCAGCGCGGACAAACGGGCTGCGGGGATGGGCAGGGCGGGTCGTATTCTTCTTCGGCGATGCCTTCAGCTTCAAAAAAGATGCGCAGCGCCTCGGCAGCGGGCGGGAGGGGGGTGCTTTGCGACCAGCCGGGCACGTAGCGGGCCTCGCGCCAAAATTGCCGGGCGGTGCGCAGCCAGGCGTCGTGCTTCAGGAGGCTCCGCCAGGCGAGGGGATGGGGCAGCTCTTCCGGGCCTGCGAGACCGGGCGCATCGGCGGCCCGCATCGCGAGCTGGGGCAGCAGCGCGATGCCCAGCGCCCGCCAGAAGCGGTGCGGAATGAGGGCTTTCAGGTCACGCGTGACTCGTAGAAAGAGCCAGGCCTGGAGGATCTGCATGAGCAGCAGGACGCCCGCCGCAGCGAGGACGGCGAGGCTGTCTCCATAGTGACGATAGACGATGCTGATGACGCCAAAGCACCAGACAAACACCAGCGTGGCCTGCAGCCGCAAGGGTCGTGTGAGGCGGGCTGCATGAATGGCGGCCCGCCCAGCGCTTGCGGTGTCCAAAGACGCACGGGCATGATGGAGGAAGGCGCTGCGGCGTTGTTCGGCGGGCAGGTCACGCCATTCGGCGAGCCTGCATGCCCACATCTGCGCATGCGCTGGAGATGCGAGTCGCACGCGGACGCCAGCGCCCAGGTGCAGCGTGCTGTCTTCCGCGTGCGGAGTGAGAGTCTGCCAAGGCACGGCTAGGCGCATGCCGTCCGCCACGCGCAGGTCCAGCGCATCCCGCCCCGGCACGAAAAGCCATTCCTGCCCCTGCGCATGCGCACTCGTGGGCGGAAGCGCGGAGAGCAGCAGCGGCGAGCCCCCCGCGATCTGAAAACGTGACCATGGGCGGATCACCGTCCATGGCGAGCCCTCGGTCCCTGCGGCCATCCACGACGCCGAGGGCACCAGCCGCAGGCATTCGGCGAGGTACAGCAGTGCGAAGACCGCGAAGAGCGACTGGCCATCGGTCATGGGCTAGGCGCCGGGTGGCTGCTGACGGGAACCGAAGAGTTTTTTCAATCCGGCGATCGCTGCGATCACGAGGAGGATGGCCCCCTTGCCGAGCTTGGCGAAAAAGACGCCGAGCTTCCCGAACAGTCCCATCTTTGCCGCTGCAAAGGCTCCCGTGCCGGCGATCAGCGCGGTGAGGCCGTACTTCGCCACCTTGTCACCCTCGCGGAACTCGGCGTATCGCTCGCCTTCGATGTAGCTGTAGCCGTCGATGATTTCTTCATACTGCGGCAGCAGCGACTGCAGCTGTTCAGGATCGCAGATCAGCTTCACGCTCATCACGCCTTTCCGGCCGAGGAGCTTGGTGTTGTAGTTCACCGAGACGTCACCATCGGGGACGGATTTCACGCGCAGTGCCCATTCGAGGTTGTTGGTCTTGGTGTTGTAACGCGGAGGCACGGCCCAGCCGTCCAGCACCAGTTCGTTCATGCCCATCTCCTTGCGGCGGGCGTTGGCCGCCTCCTGACTTTGACTCATCGTTTCCAGCAGGGCATCGGCGTCGATCTGGTCCTTTTCGTCGTCCTTCACGTAGCCTGACTCGTCGAATTCAAAGAGAATCCAGTGGCCGATCTCCTCGGTGGTCAGCACGCCCAGCTCGAGGTCGGAGGGCGGGTTCCCGAAGAGGTGCTTCAGCTTGCGGGCGCCCTCACCATCGGCAAAGCGGTAGCCCCGGGGGATGAAGATCTCCGCTTTGTCGCCCAGCTTGCCGGATCCCTGGCGTGTCCAGCCGTAGGTTTCGATTTCGGCGTACACCTCCTTCATCTCCGCCTCCTCCTGCTCGCGGGTGGGTTGCGCCGGAGCTCCAGCGGGGGCGGCCTGCTGAGCGGTGATGGGCGAAAAGGCTGCCAGGCAGGCCAGCAGCACGAGAGGGCGGACAAAGGGGCGTTTCATGCGGGGCGCAGTGTGGGCGGCGGCTGGGACTTGTCGTCAACGTTTTACGGCTGCTTGACCCGCTGTGCCTGGTGGCGCTGGGCAGGGCACTTTTCCCGAATCATGGCCCGCTGCATGCGCTGCATTGGGTTCTTATCAGATCAGCCATGTCAGAGACTTCCTCCCGCCATTTCGACATTGCCATCATCGGCGGAGGCTTCGCGGGCGTCTCTTGTGCCCAGCAGGTGCTGAAGCGGCTCGGGCCCACCCACTTGCGTGTGGGCGTGATCGCCAGCGAGAACCACATGGTCTTTCAGCCCATGCTGCCGGAAGTGGTCGGCGGCTCGCTCTCTCCCCAGCATGTGGTCAATCCCATCCGCATGATCTGCAAAGGGGCTGACGTGCTCAAGGGCGCCGTGACGACGCTCGATCTCGGAAACCGCGTGCTCACCCTCGATGGCGGACGCTTCTCCTCGAACGTGAGCGTGTCCTTCGATCACCTCATGCTGGCGCCGGGTGCGGGCGTGGATTTGAGCCGCATTCCCGGCATGTCCGAGCACGCCTACCTCATGCGCACGGTCGGCGATGCCATGAAACTCCGCGCCGCCATCATCAGCCGCATGGAGGAGGCGAATCTGATCAACAAGGCGCAGCAGCGGAAGGACATGCTCTCCTTTTTCGTCGTCGGCGGCGGCTACTCCGGCGTGGAGACGGCCGGACAGATCCAGGACCTCATTGCCGGCGTCCGCCGCTACTACGACAACATCGACGAAGGCGAGGCCACGGTGACGCTCATCCACAGCGGCGACCGCCTGCTCGGCATGCTCGGCGAAAAGCTTGGCAACTACACCGGCGCCTGCCTGGCGAAAATGGGCGTCAACCTCGTCTTCAACAAGCGCGTGCGGGCCGTGACCGCGCGCACGGTGCAGCTCAACGACGGCACCATGATCACGTCCCATCTCGTCGTCTGCACCGTCGGCAACGCCCCGCATCCGCTCATCAAGGAGCTGGGCGCGACCGGTGCCGTGCCGCTGGAGCGCGGCAAGCTGGTGGTGGAGGCCACAGGGCGGGTGAAGGGGCTCGAAAAAGTGTGGTCCGCAGGTGATTGCGCCATGTTTCCAAAGTCCGATGGCGGCTGCTGCCCGGAGACCGCCCAGTTCGCCATGCGGCAGGGGGCGCTCATCGGCGACAACATCGTGGCCAGCCTGCGGGAGAAGCCGCTGAAGCCCTTCACCTTCACCGGCCTCGGCGAGCTGGCGACCATCGGCCATCGCAAGGCCGTCGCCATGGTTATGGGCCTGCGCTTCTCCGGCCTGCTGGCCTGGTTCATGTGGCGCAGCGTTTATCTCATGAAGCTCCCGGGCCTCGACCGCAAACTGCGCGTCATGGCCGAGTGGACCTTCGAGATGTTCTTCCCGCGTGACATCAACCTGCTCACCCCGAGCTTCTCTTCGCCGCTCGGGGAGATGCATCTGGAGGCCGGTGACTCGCTCTTCCGCTGCGGCGAGCCCGCCCAGTCGCTCTACGCGGTGAAAAAAGGCTGCGTCGAAATCACCGACGCAAACGGTCAACTCGTGAAGTCCGCAGGCACCGGGGAGCACTTCGGCGAGCGTGCGCTGATGGGCGATGGCATCTGGCGCTTCGACGCCACGGCGAAGGAGCCCAGCGAGCTCGTCGCCATCGACGGCGGCACTTTCAAGACCCTGGTGAAAAGCATCGGCTCCCTCGAGGCGCTCTTCAAATCCACCGCGCAGCAGTATCACCTGCCGGAGGAGATTCAGCGCACGGTTGATGCGATCTCGGAATCCACCCGCCTGGCGACTGCGGCGGATGTGATGACCCAGGACGTGGCCGCGCTGGACGCGAGCATCTGCGTGCAGGACGCCGTGGAGGAGTTTCAGCGCCGTCCGCACAGCACCTATCCCGTCACCGAAGACGGAAAGGTCATCGGCCTGCTGCGGCGCTCCGTGGCCTACGACTGGCTCAAAAATCACGGCCTCACCTGCCGGGACGGATTGAAAGATCTGCCGCTGACCACACCCTTCTGCGTGCGTGGGAACACGCTGGTCCCCGAACTCATCCAGACCCTGATGCGCACCGGCGTGAGCAAAGCCGTCGTCGTCGATGCCGACCACCGCCTCCTCGGCATGGTCACCGTCTTCGACCTCCTCAAAGGCCCGCGTCCCTAGCCGCGCCCGCCAAGGCGTGGTTCCCCTCGTGAAACCGGCTGCCAGCCTGTGACCTGGGAGGGCAAAGCCCAAGGGTGAAACAGGCTGCCAGCCTGTGACTTGGGAGGGCAAAGCCCAAGGAGCGAGGGCGTCCTCGCCCCGTCTGTCACCCAGCGCAGCCTTCCTCCCAAAAACCAGGCGAGTGGTCTGCGACACACACGCGCTCTTTGGGGACGGGGGACGGGCTGAAGCCCGAACTACGAACCAGAATCCTCTGCGTCCCCCGCCTCTTTGCACCTCTGCGGTCAACTCGCGCGTTTTTGCCCCGTTTTTCTTCGCCGCGCTCCCATGCGAGGAAGTTTGTCCCCCCGCTTCCTGGACGGGAAGGAAAAGTAGCCCTGTTCCTGCGGAACAGTTTTCGATGCTCCAGTTCCGCAGGAACTGGACAACTTTACTTCGCGGTCAGCTTGAGGTTGCGGAACCAGGTTTCGTCGCCGTGCTCGGTCAGCATGATCTTGCCGTGGCCGGGGGCGAAGCCTTCCTTGTTCTTGAACTTGCTCTTCGCGATCATTTCCTTCCACTCCGGCGTCGTGGTGTCCGCCTCGGCGGCCAAGGCGCCATTGAGCCAGTGCTGAACTTTGCCGTCCTGAACGACGATCTTGCTCGTGTTCCACTCGCCGGCGGGTTTCACCGCCTTGTCCTTCACGCATTCCTTGATGTCGTAAATGGAAGCGGTGGTGTGCGAGCCGCCGCGCAGGCCGTCCGGATGGCCGCTGTCGTCGATCATCTGGTATTCGATGCCGAGCCATTCCTTGCCGCCGATCTGGGTGACCCAGTACTTGATGCCGTTGTTGCCCTTGGCATTGAGCTTCCACTCCCATTCGAGTTCGAAGTTCGTGTACTCGTTTTTCGAGATCAAACTGCCGCCGCCTTTGCCGGTGAGGTGGATCATGTTGTCACCCTCGGTGCTCCAGCCGCCGGATGGCGCAGCGCCCTTCGTGTCGGTGAAGTCTGCCAGGGTCAGATAGACGGGTTCCGCAGCAGCGGCGAACGATGCGAGTGCAAGGAGCGAAAGGAGGGTGCGCATGGGTGGGGTGGTGGTCAGTTCGGGGTGCATCAAACGTCGAGATCACGGCCATGCCATCATCTTTTTCGTTCGGACGATATTCCTCCTGCTCCCCTGCGTTTTATCCGCCCATGAAACTCCGCCATCTGCTCCTCCTCATCGCTGTTTCCACCAGCGCCATGGCTCAAAAAGCTCCCGCACCGAAGAAACGCGCCCCCAATCCGGCGCTGGCCAAAATCGAGGACGTGGCCGGGCTGCCGCGCGTGCTGCTCATCGGCGACTCCATCTCCATCGGCTACACCCTCACCGTGCGCGAGCTGCTCGCGGGCAAGGCCAACGTCCACCGCATCCCCGCCAACGGCGGACCGACGACGAATGGCCTCAAAGGCATCAAGGAATGGCTCGGCGACTCGAAGTGGGACGTGATCCACTTCAACTGGGGCCTGCATGATTTGAAATACATCCAGGATGATCCGTCAAAGCGCGCCGATCCGAAGGCCGAAGGCTCGCATCTGCAGGTGGCGCTGGCGGATTATGAGAAGAACCTGACCGAACTCGTCAAAATCATGCAGGGCACCGGCGCGAAGCTGATCTGGTGCAGCACCACGCCGGTGCCGGAAGGCTCCGATGGCCGCATCATGGGCGACGAACTCAAGTACAACGAAGCCGCCGCCCGCGTCATGAAGGCCGCCGGCATTCCCACCGACGATCTGCACGCCCACGCCGCCGCCAAGCCGGACGCGCAACTCCCCGCGAACGTCCACTACACGCCGGAAGGCTCGCGTTACCTCGCGGAAAAGGTCGCCGCCGTGATCACAGAGTACCTGCCGAAAAAATGAAGCCGCTCATCTTCCTCCTCGCCTCCGTCTCGCTGCTTGGCGCCCAGGTCAAATCGCAAAACGAACCCACCAACGCCGCCGAGGCCACCGCGAAAAAAGCGGCTGCGGATCGGGCCGTCGATGAAAAGTATCAAGCGTGGAAGGCCGCGCTTCCAGCCGATCAGCAGGCCTGGGAAACCGTGCTGGAGCAGTGCCTCGGAGGCTTCTACCTGCCGATTCACAAGAAAGAGAAGATCACCGGGCGCTCGAACGCCTGGGACTTCGTCCAGGACGATCCAAAGCTCCCTCGCGTGCTCCTCATCGGCGATTCCATTTCCCGTGGCTACACGCTCGACACGCGCAAGGCGCTCGCCGGCAAGGCGAACGTGCATCGCGCACCCGAGAACTGCGGCCCGACCGCCAATGGCGTGAAGAAGATCGAGATCTGGCTCGGCGACGGCCAATGGGACGTGATCCACTTCAACTTCGGCATCCACGACCGCAAAACGCCTGCGGCTGATTATGAGCAACGGCTTGAGACGCTGATCGCCCGCATGAAGCAGACCGGCGCGAAGCTCGTCTTCGCCACCACCACGCCCGTCCCGCCGGACACGAAGGACGGCCCCGAACTCGTCACCCAGATCGCCGAGAAAAATGAAATCGCCCTCCGCGTGATGAAGCAGCACGGCGTCGCCATCGACGACCTCCACGGTTTCCTCGCTCCCCAGCTCGAAGATATCGCCAATCCGCAGGACGTACACTACAACGCCAAAGGCTACGCCCTGATGGGCCAGCAGGTGGCCAGTTCGATAGAAGCGGCTTTGCGCAAGTGAGTGAAACAGACACTCCTGTCTGTCTCCGCAGGGCACAGGCGGGCCTGTCCGGGACCGCGATAAAGTGACGGACCGGAATGGCACTGAGCTAAGGCTCATTTGGGCTGAAAATCGAAAGCGTCCCTCGTCCTAAAACGGACATAATTCAGTGCCATTACCCGCTGACCCGTTCCTGCTGTGCCGGCGGACGGTGGTATCGCGGGGGGGGCTGGCGGCGAATGTGAGCCAGCAGTTGAGGCGTCTTCACGGGAAGTCTGCGCTCAAGAAGGTGTCGGAAGAGCTGAAACACTTTCTGGAGGAAGCCGATGCCACGAACTCATGAATGCGCACGTTTCGTCAGCCAGTCGAACCTGATCACGTTTCACCCGTAACCACCATGATCGCATAATTTCACTGCTGTCCTGAGTTTCGGAGCCCACCTCAGTTCGCTGGTGCAATGAGCAACGACGCGGGGTGAAGACCCCAAGGCTGAATCGACGTCGTGCTGCTATGATTGCTCCATATTCCGAATAAATCGAGCACCGCATCTCACATTTCCATGAATTATGTATCTATTGCCTTGAAGCAACAGCAGATTCAGTGGGCAAGCTTCCGCGCCATGAATAAATACGAATCTTCAACCCGCCACAGAGGATTCCCATCACCTCGTGACACGTAACACTGCCGAATTTAGAGAGGAGCCAAGGGCAGAAGAGCCCAGCCATGGCGCACGTATTGAACGAACTGCGATCCGCAGAGCAGAAGCGGATGGGCATTATGAGGAGGTGATCCTTGTCTCGGAACAGCGTTACCGGCGTCTGTTTGAAACGACACAGCATGGCATCCTCATTTTAGATGCTGACACCGCCCAGGTGATGGATGCCAACCCGTTCATGAAGCGATTGCTCGGCTACTCCCAGGAGGAGTTTCTGGGAAAAAAACTTTGGGAAATCGGGCCCTTTAAAGACGAGGCGGCTGCGAAGGCCACCTTCGCTGAATTGCAGCACACAGACATCATCCACTACGAGGGACTGTCCCTTGAGACAAAGGGTGGTCGGATGATCGATGTCGAGTTCATCAGCAACTCTTACTTGCTAGGCCAACAACGCCTCATCCAATGCAACTTCCATGACATCACGGAGCGCAGGCAAAGGGAACAGTCCGTGGCGCAGGGTGAGGAGGCGATCCGCGCCTCCGAATTAAAGTATCGGAAGCTTTTCGAAACAGCGCAGGATGGAATCTTGATTCTGGAAGCTGACACTGGCCGCATCAACGAGGTGAATCCATTTCTGCTAAAACTGCTGGGCTTCACCTACGAAGAAGTGGTTGGCAAGTTTGTGTGGGAGATCAGCCCATTTGAGGACATTCTCACGAATCAGGAGAAGCTGATGCAGCTGCAAATAAATGGATATGTCCGTTATGAAAACCTGCCTCTCTTAACGAAGGATGGCCGCATGATCGCGGTGGAGTTTGTCAGCAACGTGTACTCCGCCGGAGACCTCAATGTGATCCAGTGCAACATCCGCGACATCACCATCCGAAAACAGGCTGAGGACGCTCTCAAGACCTCGCACGCGCATTTGCGCGCCCTGCTTGCGCGGCTGCAAACCGTGCGTGAGGACGAGGCCACACGCATCGCCCGGGAGATTCACGATGAGCTGGGGCAGCAGTTGACCGGACTCAAGATGGATCTGATCTGGACGGCGCGGAAGCTCAGTGAGCTGCCAGGTTCTTCCGCAGTCAACGCCATCTTGCAGCGGTTCTCTGACACGCCAAAAATGGTCGATGCCATCACCACCTCCGTGCAAGTGATAGCGGCGGAGCTTCGCCCTGTGGTGCTGGACAAACTGGGACTGGGCACCGCCTTGCAATATGAAGCCAGACGTTTGCATGAACGCACCAGCATTTCCTGCCAGGTGCGCCTGCCGGAAAAAGAACAGGAAATGCCACCGGAACTATCAACCGCGCTCTTCCGCATTTTTCAAGAGTGCCTCACCAACATCACGCGTCACTCTCAAGCTTCCGAGGTCAAAGTAGAGCTGAAGACGGAAGACGGATGGGTGACACTCTGCGTGCAGGACAACGGTCGGGGCATCACCGCAGCAGAACTCGCGGGCCCCGTGTCGCTGGGCCTGCTCGGCATGAAAGAGCGCGCTGCTTTGCTGGGCGGAAAGATCACCATCACCCGTGACGATGACCAAGGCACCGTCGTCACCGTAAGCATCCCAATCCACGCCATCCCACCTCGAAAGAGTCCCTCGTATGAAACGTGTGATGATCGTGGATGACCACGAAACCGTGCGGCGCGGTCTGAAGGAAATCTTTGCGGACGCGTTTCCGAAGATGGAGGCCGGTGAAGCCACCAATTCACGGGAGGCTTTGGAACTCATCATGGCCCACGAATGGGACCTCATCCTTCTGGATATCAGCATTCCAGGACATGGCGGGCTGATGGTGCTGGAGGAAATGAAACGTCTGCGCCCGCACATTCCGGTGCTGGTCTTGAGCTCCTATTCGGAGGAGGAGTTCGCCATCCGTTCGCTCAAGTTGGGCGCTTCGGGTTTTCTCAACAAAAGCCAGACTTCGGATGAGGTGGTGGCAGCTGCAAAGAAGGTCATGTCCGGTGGGAAATATGTAACCCCAGCGCTGGCGGAAAAACTGGCTTTCAACCTCGGAGGTAGCACGGTGCGCGCTCCACACGAAGCGCTCTCCAGCCGCGAACTCCAAGTTTTGCAGATGATCGCCAAAGGGAAAGCGATCAAGGAGATCGCCGCAGAGCTGGCGCTGAGTGAAAAAACGGTGGGCACCTATCGCAGCCGCATTGCGACCAAGATGGATCTGTCCACAAACGTGGCTTTGACCCGCTATGCTCTAAAGCATCGGCTTGTGGATTGATTGACCGAAGCACGCACTGTTTGGTTCTGCTTGTTGCCCATTCTCCACAGTGACTGTCAGGTGATCTGCTGACAGCACGCAAGGTCATTGCTTACAAAGATCCAAGGCTTTAACCGACTGGCTCGATGATGCGTGCTGGGTGAACATAAAATGGGTTAACCAACGGACTTCTTGCCGAACCATAACTCAAATCACCCATGGACAAAATTTATGACTTTGAGAGCGCCCAAGCCGGACAAACCAAAGTCATGTCCAACCTCAAAAAGATCGCGCTGATGGAAGGTGAGCCACGTGACGTCGAAGTGGTTTTCATGATGCCGTTGATGAGGGGCGGGAATCCGCAAGGTGCTGGGAACGTCAGCGCAAAGGCACTCAGTCTTGACGCCCGAAGGTGCCACGTATGACCCGAATATTGATCGTGGATGACCACGAGATTCTGCGGCGGGGCCTGAGGGAAATCTTCGCTGTGACGTTTCCGAAAGTGGTCATAGGTGAAGCCGCCAACTCACGAGAGGCCATGGAACTGATCCTGACGCAGAAGTGGAGCATCCTCCTCCTAGACATCAACATTCCAGGCCAAAGCGGGCTGGCGTTTCTGGAGGAAATGAAACGGCTGTATCCTCATACTCCGGTGCTCGTCTTGACAGCCTATTCGGAGGAGGAGTTCGCCATTCGTTCACTCAAGCTGGGTGCTTCGGGTTTTCTCAACAAAAGCCAGACTTCGGTAGAGGTGATTGCGGCGGTCAAGAAGGTCTTAGCCGGTGGAAAGTACGTGAGCGCAACGCTCGCCGAAAGACTGGCTTCCACCCTCTGGAGAGACGTGCGACATGCACCACATGAGGCACTCTCCAGCCGTGAACTCCAGGTATTGCAGATGATCGCTAAAGGGAAAGCGATCAAGGAAATCGGTGCGGAGTTGGCGCTGAGTGATAAAACCGTGGGCACCTACCGCAACCGGATTTCAAAGAAGATGGGCCTGACCACCAACGTGGCACTGACCCGCTATGCTCTGAAGCACGCGCTGGTTGATTAACTGGACGTGTCATTCATCAAATCAGCGGCACGTCAGCATGTGTCTGAATCCATATGTAAGTCAAACACCTGACAAGCCTCGAAACCATTGCTGACACCAGTTTGAGGTTCTGACCGACTTGTCAAATAATGTGGGGCGACGAACATAAATTTAAGAATACAGAGTCCGCAAAGCGAGTCCGAATTTAAACCACTTCCAAAGATCATGGATGAACTTAGCGCAGGTCTCGTGGGCTACTCCATGGCCACCACCACTCCGCAAGCCTGTGGCATTTGCGTGCTTGCCACCCCTTGTGGAACATTAGGTTTAGCCGCTGCGGCGCGAAACTGCAGGAGATCAGCAGCACCATGATAGCACCTCGAACTGGCGGTTAGCGCAAATCAACGAAGTCATCTACCCCGGAAGGAAATCGAAGAATGAGCATACCACTGAGAGTTCTGCATTTTGAAGAGAATACCGCCGATGCTAGGCGCATCAACGCCACCTTGGAGGCTGGTGACATCGCCTGCGTGACCACCTGGGTGCAAAACCGTGGCGATTTTAAGGCGCAACTCGGTCGAGGGTGCTTTGACCTCGTTCTTTCGGACTATTCGCTGCCATCCTCCGACAGACAGTCCGCCATCGCCATTGTTCGTGAGAATTGGCCCGATCTCCCTGTCATCCTTGTAACCGACACCGTTGGAGAGCAGTTTGCCGTCGAATCCCTCAGAAGCGGCGCCACTGATTATATCCTGAAGGACCAACCGCTACGCCTCGTCCCTGCGCTGCGCCGCGCCATGCAGGAAGTCGCGGATCGCACCGAACGCCGGCTGCTGAAGGCCCAGTGCATTGAGGCGCAAAAAATGGAGGGTCTTGGCCAGCTCGCCTCCGGCATTGCTCATGATTTCAACAACATCCTCGGTGTCACCATGGGCTACAGTGATATCCTGCTCGCCAAACTGTCCACCGCTGACTCATTGCGCAATTATGCCGAAGAAATCCGGCGCGCCTCAGAACGTGGCGCGGGCCTGACGATGCAGCTCCTGACCTATAGTCGCAAGCAAACCGTTAAACCCGTCGTCATGGACCTCAATGTTGTGATGCGTGACCTGGAACAAATGCTGGAGAGGCTCATTCACGAAAATGTCATACTCACACTTTCCCCCGGAACTCACACCGGCAACATCCTCGCGGACCCCGGCTACATCGGTCAGGTGCTGATGAATATGGCCGTCAATGCCCGCGATGCCATGCCTGACGGCGGCAGCCTCACTATCGCCACCACCAGGGTCACATTTGATGAACATTCCACACATGGCTATCCCGGTTCTCTGCCCGGAGACTACATCTTGCTCAGTGTCAGTGACACCGGCACCGGCATGAGTGAGGAAGTGAAAGCACGCATCTTTGAGGCTTTTTTCACAACAAAACCCCTGGGAAAGGGCACAGGTCTGGGGCTGGCCACTTGTAAGAACATCATGGACCAATCTGGCGGCTGCATGAGTGTCACCAGCGAGCTCGGCAAAGGCACGACTTTTCAGATGCTCTTCCCCTGCGTTGAGCAGCCGCTTGATCTTGCGGTACGTGCGGCAGCTAGCAGACCGCTGCCGCGCGGCACTGAAACATTGCTGTTGGTGGAGGATGATCCCGCCATGCGCCAGTTCGCGGTGGAGGTATTGCAAACCCAAGGCTACAACGTGCTTTCGGCCGTCAACGGCAAGGATGGACTCAACAAAGCTCGCACACATCAGGGCCCACCGATCCAGCTGGTCGTCACGGACGTGATCATGCCACTGATTGGTGGTAGGCTGATGGTGGAGTGTCTCAAGATGAGCTATCCCGAAATCAAAGTCCTCTTCACTTCCGGATACACCGAAGATACGATTGTAAGCCACGGAGTGCTTGAAACAGATATGGATTTTCTTCCGAAGCCCCATACTCAGGCCTCTCTGGCCCTCAAGGTGCGCGAGATAATAGATGCCTGAGACCTTCAGGTGAACGCCACTCTCCCTGTCTTTTCAATGAGTCGAAGACAAGAAGGTGTCGGAAGAGCTGAAACACTTTCTGGAGGAAGCCGATGCCACGAACCTTTTTGGCGGGCGGGGTGATGCCCGAATGGCGAATCGTGATGCGTGATGCCCGAATGGCGAATCGTGAGGCGTGAGGCGTGAGGCGTGAGGCGTGAGGCGTGAGGCGTGAGGCGTGAGGCGTGAGGCGGGCGGTCAGTACACTGCTTTGCGGTGGAAGAGGAAGCTCTCTGCTAGCAGGAGGGCGAGGGCTAGCCAGATGAGGCGCTTTGGCCAGGTGCTGAAGGCGGAGGCGGTGATGATCGGGGAGGCGGGTGGCGGGGCGGTGAGGGCATCCGGCTCGCGTTTGGCGAGGTTGGTTTCGGTTTCGGAGATGAGGGCGCAGAGGCCGGCGCGGTCACCGCCGATTTCCCAAGTGCCGATGCGGTTGAGCATGAGGTGGCCGCTGGCGGGATCGTCGGCGACGTCGATGAACTGGCTGCCGTCCCAGGCGTGCCATTGCACGAGTCCGTCCGCCTTGAGCATCTCGCCTGTGTGCAGGGTGCGGAGGTCGGAGAGCGCGTCGCTTTCTTCAGCGCACCAGTAGAGGGCGTTGCCGAGGATGAGCGGAAAGGAGGGCAGGAGGGCGAGCTGCTCGGACTGGGCGGGGGAGAAGGCGGTGACGACGAGGCGCTGGCCGTCGAATTCCCCGGAGGAGAGCACGGGTTCGTTCCCGGCGATCCAGAGCGGCTCGATCGAGGCGGGAAGATCGAGCACGGCGGTCTGGGTCAGGGCGATGCGGCTGCTGGAGGCGCGAAAGAGCACGGGGTGGTCCGGCTGCAGGCTGCGGACGCCGTCATGTGGGAGCCCGCGCATGGGGCGGCTGCGGACGGGGCCGGAGCCCTGCTGAGGGGTCAGGGCGATGACGGGCGTGCCGGCGGGCCATTCTTTCGGCAGCCAGTTTTCGAAAATGAGCACGTCAGGCGCTGCCGGGGGCGGCCAAGCGGAGGGGGCGCCCTTCTGGATCTCGATGCGGCCGGATTCGATGAGGGAGGACAGGGCGAGTTCGGTGAAAGGGTCGGGTTTCTCGCTGAAGTAGGCGACCTGGAGCGGGCGTGATTTTGGCAGCGGCGCGGCGAGGCCGTCGTCCCAGCCGAAGCAGTCGCCGGCGGTGGTGAGCCGCAGCTCGAGGAGCTGACCGCGCAGGCCCTCCAGGGGCAGGATGAGAGCGGTGGATTCGCCAGGCGCGAGTTCGAGCTCGCGAAGCTGGGCGATGCGACCGGCGAGGGTGAGTTCGAGCGTGGAGGTGGTCTTCGCGGCATTGCCGGCGGAGGCGGTGACTTTGACAAAGGCCTCGTAACGGTCGCGGGCGAGCGGGCTGTGGCGGATCTGGAAGGCGGTGATGCCGCAGTTCAGCGCTTCGGGAAGCGCGGTGGAAAGCCAGTCCACGCCGTCTTCCGCAGGGCCGGCATCGCTGGCCAGCCAGATGCTGGAGCGGGATTCGAGGTCGGCGAGACGGCGGGCGACGTGAAGGGCGGACTGCGGCTTCCCTTCCATCGGAAGGGGGGTGATTTCATCGAGCAGGCGCAGGCACTCGCGGCGGTTGCGGCTGCGGGAGAGCAGGACCTGCGGGCGGGAATCGAAACTGATGAGGGAGAGGACGACCTGATCCGGCAGGGTGCGGACGCGTTCTCTCACCAACTGCTTCGCTTCATCGAGGCGGGTGCGGCCCTGCGGACTGCGGGCGGAGGTCGAAGCGGAGCGATCCACGACGATGACGACGGCACCGGGCGAGTCGGCGGTGACATCGCTGCTGGGCCGGGCGAGGGCGAGGATGGCGAAGATCAGGACGAGGAGCGTGAGCAGCAGGGAGAGCCACTTTTTGATGCGGCGCAGCCAGGCGGACTCCTGGTGCTCCCGGGCGAGCGACTTGAAAAAGAGCAGCGTGGAGACCGGGACGCGCTTCGCCTGCCGACGGAACAACCACAGCGCCAGCGGGATGAGCGCGAGCCAGGCGAGGTGGAGGTAGCTGGGGGCGAGGAAGCGCATCAGGAATGATGAATGACGAATGATGAATGGCGAATGCGATCAAGTCTGAGGGACTGCGAGTCTGGAGGAGAATTCGTCATTCGTTCCTTCTGCATTCGTCATTTCCTCAACTCTTCGAGCGCCTGCTTCAGGTGGCCTTCGATCACGTCTTTGCAGACGTAGGCGTCGCCGGGCTTGCGGAGGAGGACGAAGCGGATCTTGCCGTTTTCGAATTTCTTGTCCATGCGGGCGATGCGCATGAGCTCTTCCGTGTCGAAGTCGTCGGAGAGCCTCACGGGCAGGTCGAAACGCTTGAGCAGGGAGACGATCTTGTCGTGGTCCTCGGCGGTGAGGTCGGAGATCTGGGCGGAGAGCCATGAGGCGGCCCGCAGGCCGAGGCTGATGGCCTCGCCATGCAGGAGCTTGCCGTAGCCGGCGGCGGCCTCGATGGCATGGCCGAGGGTGTGGCCGAAGTTCAGCAGGGCGCGGGTGCCGATGGTTTCGAATTCGTCGGCTTCGACGATGGCGGCTTTGATGGAGATGTTGCGGCGGATGAGGGCCACGAGATCGCCCTTGCCGTCGGCGATGTTTTTGATCGCGTCGAACATGGAGGCATCACGGATGGCGGCATGCTTGATGATTTCGGCAAAGCCCTCGTTCCATTCCCGCTTCGGCAGCGAGTCCAGCGTATCGACATCGGCGACGACGTGCACGGGCTGGTGGAAGCAGCCGACCATGTTCTTGGCGGCCGGCAGGTTCACGCCGGTCTTTCCGCCGACGGAGCTGTCCACTTGGGAAAGCACGGTGGTGGGCACCTGGACGTAGGGGATGCCGCGCTGGTAAACGGCGGCGCAAAAGCCGCCGAGATCGCCGATGACGCCGCCGCCGAGGGCGACGACGAAGCTCTTACGGTCGAGACCGGCGCGGACCATCTCACCGAGCACGGACTCGCTCCAGGAGAGTGATTTGGAGGACTCCCCGGCAGGCACGGTGATGAGGTGCGGCTCCTTGCCAGCGGAGCGCAGGCTTTCGAGGACGGTTTCGGCGTAGAGCGGGCCGACGTTCGAGTCGGTGACGACGGCGCACTTCACGCGGTCAGGCAGCTTTTTGTTCACTTCCTCGCCCAGCGTCTTCAGCAGGTCACGCCCGACCTGCACGAGGTAGCTGCGGGGGCCGAGATTGACAAAGACGGGGCGGACGGGCTGGACGGGCGGGGGCATCTTGGAATGACGAAATCAGAATGACGAGTGAGGAACGCGGCAGGCGGCGAGAACCGTGTCGAGCGCGAACTGTGCCGTTGGAAGGGAATCGAGGCAAATCGTTTGGAAACAGCGTTCGCGGCGGAACCAGGTGATTTGGCGCTTCGCGTAGCGGCGGGTGGCCTGCTGGATGGCGGCGATGGTTTCCGGGAGTGAAACTCGGCCCGCCAGATGCTCGCGGACCTCGCGAATGCCGATGGCCTTTTCAGCGGTGGGGGAGAGATCCTCCAGCGCGGCGACTTCGGAGGTCAAACCGGCCTCGAACATGGCCAGCGTGCGTTGGTTGATGCGGTCGTAGAGGGTCTCGCGGTTCCAACTGAGGATGACGCCGTTCACCTGCGGTTCGTTTTGGACGAAGGAGTGCCGCAGCTCGGACTGGGGCTGGCCGGTGAGCAGGCAGATCTCCAGCGCACGCTCGACGTAGCGCGGATTGCGCAGGTTCACGGTCGTTTCGGCCTCGGGATCGCGGAGGATGAGCCAGGCGATTTTTTCCGCGCTGGTGAGGTGCTGAAAGCGCTCCCGCAGTCCCGGCGATGCGGCGGGCAGGGGAGAGAGGCCGTGGGTGAGCGCCTTGATGTAGAGGCCGGAACCGCCGACGACGACGGGCACGCGTCCCCGCGCGGCGATGTCCTCAATGACGGGCATGGCGAGGCCGTGGTAGCGCTGGGCATCGCAGGATTCGGAGAGCGGCAGCACGCCGTAGAGGTGGTGCGGCACTCGGGCGAGGTCCGCAGGCGGCGGCTTGGCGGTGAGGAGGTCCATGCCCGCGTAGAGCTGGAAGGCGTCCGCATTCACGATCTCGCCGCCGATTTTCTCCGCCACGGCGAGCGCCAGCGTCGACTTGCCGGAGGCGGTCGGGCCGACGATGAAAAGGGTGTGCGGAGGGAGCATGGACGACCTGAATCATGACGAGAAACACGCATCTTGCCACGCCGGGATGCGCCGGCGGAATAAACGGCCTGCAGCGGCGTTATGGTCTCCCGCCTCATGAACCGATTCCTCCTTTGCTCCCTCGTCACGCTGGCCGGCGCGTCAGCCGCCTCCGCACAACTCAGCCCCAACGGCGCCACGGCTTCCTTCAAAGGCAGTCTGCCGCCGAAGCCGGTCGCCGCTCTGTCCGCGGAGCAGGAGGGAGCCATCGACGCGCGGCTGAAGAGCCTGACGCAGGACTTTCAGGCGGTGAAGAAGCATGCGCGGGCGGCGGACGCGGACATCTTTCTCAAGGCGGTGCGCTACGCGCTCGACTTCGACGAATGGTATGACAAGAAGCCCGAAGACGGCATGAAGAAGGCGAATGCGCTCCTCGATGAAGCGGAACTGCGCATCGCGGCGCTGAAGAAAAACAAGACGCCCTGGATGGAAGGCGCGGGGCAGAAGGTGCTGGGTTTTTACTCGAAGATTGACGACTCCCCGCAGCCCTACGGCGTGGAAATCCCGGAAGGACTCGACTACGCGGTGAAGAAGACGCCGATGTGGATCTGGCTGCATGGTCGCGGAGACACGGCCACGGACCTGCATTTCGTGTATGGCAAGCTGAATGCCAGCAAGCCGGGGCAGTTCACGCCAGCGGGGACGATCGTGATTCACCCCTTCGGCCGCTACTGCAACGGCTGGAAGAGCGCCGGTGAGACGGATGTGTTCGAAAGCCGCGACGATGCTATGAAACGCTTCAACATCGACCCGAACCGGATCGCGCTGGCGGGCTTCAGCATGGGCGGTGCGGGTGCGTGGCACCTCGGCGCGCACTACGCGGATCAGTGGGCTTGCGTGCACACCGGTGCCGGCTTTGCGGACGTGAAACGCTACCAGAAGCTCACGCCGGACAAGTATCCCGTGTGGTATGAGCAGACGCTGTGGGGTGTCTATGACGTGCCGGACTACGCGCGGAATTTTCTCAACGTCCCGCTGATCAGCTACAGCGGAGAGCAGGATGCCCAGCGCGACAGCGCGGAGTACATGATGGAAGTGCTGGCGAAGGAGGGGCTCAAGCCGCCGCATCTCATCGGCCCCGGCATGGGACACAAGTATCACCCGGAGGTGATCAAGGAAGTGCAGGCGTGGATCGAGAAGGCGGTGGCGAAGGGGCGCGACCTGTTTCCCGACGAAGTCCACATCCAGACGAAGACGGCGTTTTACGGAGGCATGAAATGGATGAACCTCCACGGCCTGGAGGAGAGCTGGAAGGAAGCCCGCCTCGACGCGAAGGTGATCGACGGCAAAAGCATCGAGATCAAAACGAGCAACGTGTCACGCATCGTCTTCTACCCGCCTCCACAGGCGCGGAAAGGTGGCGGAAAGCTTCAGGTGACGATTGATGGAGAGAAGCTGGAACTCGCCGTGGGTCCGGAACTGCCACGGTTCGAGACTTTCAAGAGTCCGGGGCCACGCGTGCCGAATTCGATGTGCCGCTTGATCAAGCAGAACGGCGGCTGGCGTGACTTTGGCAATGCGCAGCCCTTTGAGCACGAAGGACCGGAGGGCGGCAAGCCGTCCTCCCATCCGGGTCTGATGGACACGTCCTTCCAGAAGCGCTTCCTCGTCGTCCTACCGGACGGGAAGTCCTCCGCGCCCGCCGTCGATGCCTGGGTGCAGGCGGAGTCGCAGCACTTCCTGCGGCGCTGGCGCGGCTTGATGCGCGGGGACGTGCGCGTGGTCAATGCGCACGATGTGAAGGACGTTTTCGAGGAAGGGAAGACGCAGAGTTTGATTCTGTGGGGCACTCCGGAATCGAATTCCTGCATCAAGGCCGTGCTTGGGCGTCTGCCCGTGGTCTGGGATGCGAAAAAGGTCGGCATGAAGTCGCAGGCCTCCTTTGATGCCGCCAGTCATGTGCCCCTGCTGACCTATCCCTGCCTGAAGTCAGCAGGTTTCGAGGTGGTGATCAATTCCGGCCTCACCTTCCGCGAGGCGCATGATCGGACGAACTCCCTGCAGAATCCCAAGCTGCCCGACTGGGCGATCCTCGACATCACCCAGCCGCCGAACGCGGAGACCGCTGGGAAAGTCGTCGCGGCTGACTTCT
>CAMAZK010000021.1 GCA_945863205.1 Akkermansia muciniphila
CTCGGCATCGACCACGAAAAGCTCACCGTCCGCACGAACGGCGTGGATCGCCGCCTCACCGATGTGCATGGGCATGTGGTGAAGGCGGTGCTGGCGTGAACGGATCAGTCTGATCGCGGGCATCGTCCGTGAAGAGTTCGGCAAACTCCTCCCATGAGGTGCAGCGAGCGAACAAGTCGGAGAACAGCACGCGTAGATAGCTCCCATCATGAGTTCGAATCAACAGCCATCACGCCTTCGCTGCGCAGGTCCGCTGACCTCTCGCAGGAGCTTCATGCAGATCGGACTCAGTGGCATGGCGTCGCTAAGCTGGCCGGGATTGATGCGGCTTCGTGCTGAGAATGCACTGAAGCCGAAGTCGGAACGCACGGCGGTCATTTTCGTCTTCCTGCCCGGTGGGCAGTCGCACATCGACACCTACGATCCGAAGCCGGACGCGAGCAGCGAGTATCGAGGCCCATTCAAGACGATCCCCACGAAGGTGCCGGGACTGCACTTCACCGAACTGATGCCCATGCAGGCAAAGATCGCGGACAAGTTCACCGTGCTGCGCTCCATGTATCAAACCGCAGGCGGACATCCCGCCGGCACGATGCAGATCCTCTCCGGTGATCCCGATACGCGTGACAAACCCGCCCCGCGTCTGCCGGACTGGATGTCAGTGGCGCATCATCTGCGCTCCAAAGGAGGCAGCCGCGCAAATCCGCTGCCGAACTACACCAGCATCCAACCCATCAATAGCTCCTACTGCGGCCCCGCATATCTCGGCGATGCCTTCGCGGCTTTTTCCGTCACCGAGGACCCGAACCGACCGCAGTTCGAAGTGCCCAACATCGGGCTCGCCGACGAAGCGGAGACGCGACGGCTCAGCGACCGCTTGGCGCTGCGCAAAAGTCTCGACCGCATGGAGCGTGCGTTTGACCGTCAGCACGAGCTGTCGGCACTGGATGAGTTTGAGGCGCAGGCCGCATCGCTGCTCACTGCGCCGGAGGCACGCGATGCCTTTGATCTAGGCAAAGAGGATGCCCAAACGCGCGACCGCTATGGCCGCAATCGCTGGGGCCAGCAGCTCCTCCTCGCGCGTCGCCTCGTCGAGTCCGGCGTGGAGATCATCACCAGCAGCCTGCATGGTCCGCTGTGCGGTCGCACGCAGGTGTGGGACGATCACGCCGTCGATCATCACATCTTTGAGGCGCTGCGTTTTCGCATGGGCTACTACGACCAGGCTGTGTCCGCCTTGATCGAGGACATCTACGCGCGTGGCCTCGACAAGAAGGTGCTCGTCGTCGTCACCGGCGAGTTTGGCCGCACGCCGCGCATCACCTTTGATCGCAGCACCGGCGCTGGCGATGCCAGCGGGCCCGCAGGCACCTTGCAGCCTGGTCGCGACCACTGGCCGCGTGCCTTTTCCAATCTCTGGGCCGGTGGCGGCATTCAGACCGGCGGCGTCATCGGTGCCACCGACAAACGCGGTGAAGACGTCATTGAGCGCCCGTGCAGCGCGCATGATTTCCTCGCCACTATCTATCAGCACCTCGGCATCGATTCCGCCAAGACCACGCTCAACGACTTCAACGGCCGCCCCGTCCACATCGTGAACAATGGCCGCCCGATCCCAGAGCTCGCCTCCCGTCATTCATGAAAGCAATCCTCATCCTTCTTTTTGTTTTGCCCGGCCTCCGCGCCGCCGAGCCTGCTGTGCAAAGCTGGCAACAAGTGGATCAACCCCTTGTCATTCCCGCCGGGCAAGCCCCTAAGCTGGGAAGTGGCGGCTTTTCCATCTCCGTGTGGGCCAGGGCGGATGCCACGGACCGCATCACTGGCGATCTGGTGAGCCAATACGATCTGAAGAAAAAGCGTGGCTTTCATCTCACGCTCAAGAGCAATCCAGGCGTGACCTCCAGCGTGGCGAATTGGCGGCATTTGCAGTTCGGCGTGGATGACGACAAACCCAGCGAGTGGCGTGACTGCGGACGTCCTGGACAGGCCTTGTTCGCCTTTGCCATGGCCACGCATGAGGGAGCGCTCTATGCAGGCACTTGCGAGCCGGATGCAGGGGCGATGGGCAGGGTCTATCGCTACGCAGGTGGCGAAACATGGATCGACTGTGGCCGCCTCGACGGCAGCAACTCCGTCACCGCGCTTGCGGCTTTCGAGGGCGCACTCTACGCTGGCACGGGCAAGTATCGCGTGGCGGGCTCAAGTCTGCCGGAGTCACCAAACACCACGCCCGGCGGTCGTGTCTTTCGTTATGAAGGCGGCTCGAAGTGGGTGGACTGTGGGCAGTTGCCAGACACGGAGGCCGTCGGCGGGCTCGTGGTGTTTCAGGGACGGCTCTATGCCTCGTCACTCTACAAGCCGGCGGGTTTTTTCCGCTACGAAGGCGGCACGCAATGGACACGGCTACCGGATGCCATCGGGCCGGACCTGAAGACGGGCGAGCTGGGGCCGAAGCGGGTCGAGGCGCTCACCGTGCATGAGGGGCTGCTTTACGCCACCAGCTACGATGGCGGTCGCGTCTATCGCTTCGATGGCAAATCGTGGACGGACTGCGGACAGATCGGCGATGACACGCAGACCTATGCCTTCACCAGTTACGAAGGCCGACTGCATGTCGCCATGTGGCCGAGTGCTCGCGTGTATCGTTTTGAAGACGTGGCCCACTGGACGGACATCGGGCGTCTCGGCCAGGAACTGGAGGTCATGGGCATGATGGTCCACAACGGTCGCTTCATCGGCGGCACGCTGCCGCTCGCCGAAGTCCACGCCTACGATGGCGATGGCAAATGGACGCTCTGGCAGCGTCTCGATCACACGCCCGATGTGAAATACCGCCGAGCCTGGACCATGGCCGAGCACGCGGGCGAGATCTTCTGCGCCACGCTGCCTTCCGGCAAAGTCTGGGCCGCGCGGCATGGTCGTCAGGTCTCCTGGGATCACTCGCTGCCCTCCGGCTGGCATCACATCGCCGCCGTGAAGACCGCAGATCGTCTCGCGCTGCATGTGGATGGCAAGCAAGTCGCCGACAGCACTGGATTCGATGCCGCCAAATGGAATCTCGATAGCACCGCGCCCCTGCGCCTCGGCACCGGCATGAACGGCCCCTTCAATGGCCAGCTTCATGATCTGCAAATCCACCATCGCGTGCTAACAGACGCAGAAATCCAAGCCCAGGCTGCGCAAAAGCCGAGCAAGTAGCCATCACATCACGCACCCATGAAACGCCGACTCTTCACTCAAAGCCTTCTCGCCGCGCCTTTGCTCCATCTTCATGCGGCGGAGGGAGGTTTGCGCATCGCCACGTTTGAGCTCGATGTCACACCGCCACTGGAGTCGCCGCTGTGTCATGGGAATGTGATGCCGGTGAAGCAGATCCTCACGCCACTGCTGGCGCGGGGTTTAGTCATCCTCGACTCCGGGCAGCCTATCGTACTGTGTGCAATGGATTGGGTCGCATTGGCGAATGCGAGCAACGTAAGCATCCGCGAAACCATCGCGAAGGCTGTCGGCACCACCCCTGATCGTGTAGCGGTGCACACCGTGCATCAGCACGATGCACCGGGCAGTGATCTCGATACCGAGCAACTCCTCGCCGAGCACGGCCTCGGCGGGCGCTTTTCCAATGCACAACTCGACCAACGCCTGTTTCAGGCCATCGCCGATGCGGCGCGAGATAGCATGACCCAGGCGGAGAGCGTCACGCAGGTCGGCTTTGGTTCGGGAAAGATCGAGAAGGTGGCATCCAACCGACGCGTGCTCGGTCCGAATGGCAAAGTGGCTTTCACTCGCATGAGCGCCTCGAAGCATCCGCAGGCCGCCAGCGCACCAGAAGGCACGATTGATCCACTCCTGCGCATGGTGACCTTTTGGCAGGGCGAGAAGCCCCTTGCCGCGCTCAGCTACTACGCCACGCATCCCATGAGCTACTATGGCAAAGGCGGCGTGAACTGGGACTTCATCGGCGGAGCGCGTGCGCTGATGGAAAAGGCCGTGCCTGGCGTGCGCTTCATCCATTTCAACGGCGCAGGCGGCAACATCACCGCTGGCAAATACAACGACGGCAGCCCGGAAAACCGCCCCGTGCTCGCTGAGCGCGTGTTTGCAGGCATGAAGGCCGCGTGGGATGCGCAGAAGAAGCAAACCGTCACCGCCGCCGATCTCGAATGGCGCGTGAAGCCCGTCGCTCTGCCTGTGCGTCATCCCGATGGCGAGCCGCGCCTGCTCGCCACGCTCGCCGATGCCAAGAAGCCCTTCGCGCAGCGTGCCTTTGCCGCGCGTGACATCGTTTTCATCCGCCGCATGGCCGCAGGCGGCACCATCCCGCTCAGCAGCCTGCGCATCGGGTCCGCACATCTGCTTCACATGCCTGCGGAGCTGTTCGTCGAATACCAGATCGCCGCCCAGCAGATGCGCCCGGATGACTTCATCGCCATGGCCGCCTACGGCGACAACGCCCCCAGCTACATCGGCACCGAGATCGCCTACACCCAGGGTGGCTACGAGGTCGAGGACCGTGTTTCCCGCGTGAGCCCTGCGGTGGAAAAGGTGCTCATGCAGGCCATCAAGAACCTGCTCTCAGCCAAGGCCTGATCCTGCTGCCCCATGAAACGACTCCTCTTTCTCTTCGTCGCTGCTTCCTGCATGGCAGCCGATCCACCGCTCGATTTCATCGACACGAGCTTCGAAAATGCCTCGCCGCTTTGGTATGAGTTCGCGGCGGATGGCACGGTGATGGTGAACCTGAACTACGACCATGAGAGGAACTCGCCGAACCGTGCGGCGGGGCATTTTCACTTCCGCATTCAGGCTCCGAAGGGCCGCAAGCTCACGCTGGAGTTCAAGAACCTCGACAACGTCTGGAATGGCAAACCGGGCTCTGTGGCGAAGGAAATCCTACAGGTCGTCACCTCGCTCGATGGCAAGACGTGGACGCCCGTGCGCACCGAATCCCCGGAGCCGGGTCGTGTCCGTGTGACGCTCGAAATGCCAGCGGAGGCTTTGTTTGTCGCACGGGCCGAGCCTTACCGGCTTTCGGACCTGAATCGCTTCATCAGCGAGATCCAATCGAGTCCGCTGGTTAAGATCGAACCCATCGGCAAAACCGTGCAGGGTCGCGAACTCGAAATCATCCGCGTCGGTCGTGCGGAAGCACCGAATCGCGTCTTCTTGCGTGCGCGGGCGCATCCCTGGGAGCCTGCGGGGAACTGGGTGGTCGAGGGTCTCGTGCGTCGCTTGCTCCAAGAAGATGCCGAGGCTGAAAAGTGCCTCGCAAGCTACAGCGTGTGCATCATGCCCATGGCGAACAAGGACGGCGTCGAGCGCGGCGGCACGCGTTTCAATCTCGGCGGCTGGGATTTGAACCGGAAGTGGGACCAACCAGCTGATCCGCAATTCGCGCCTGAAAACGCGGCACTCGAAGCGTGGCTTGCAGTAGAGATCAAGGCCGGTCGCAGGCCCACCCTGGCGCTCGATTTCCACAACGACGGCAGCGGCCTGCTGCACCTCAGCCGCCCCGAAGGTCCCGAGGGTGAGAAGCATCTCGCCCGCATGCTATCCTTCGAAAAATGCCTCCGCGAGCACACCTGGTTCGTCGAAGGCTCCACGAAACCCAGCTTTCACAACCCCGGCTCACTCGGCGAAGGTTTCTTCACCCGCTTCGGCATTGATGCCGCCATTTTGGAGTTCAACTGCAACGACATCGCCGGACTGAAAGAGCCCGCGCTCGGCAAACACTGGCTAACCTTCGGCGAAGGGCTCACAAAAGCCTTCGAGGCGTATTTTGCGGAAAAGTAGCATAGGCTTTCTAGCCTGTGTCGGGTGTGAAACAGCTCAGCCTAGAAAGGCTAAGCTACGACCTTCGCGCATTCGAGCGCCTCAACTGCGGATCTGGCAATCTAGCGACTTTGATGTTTGTCGGTGGCTCGATTTGTGACAGGGGGGCGAGACCGGCTTTTCATTTCAATAACACGCTGGACGAAGTAGCAAATGCCCCTGGCTTGCAAACTTCAAGTTCGATTCTAAGCGGTCATCATGCCCGAAACTCACTTCCGCGGCTCAAGCTTCACCGTCAGCGTCTCGGTTTGCTGCTTTGGCGTGAATAGAGCCGTCTCATTCGGCTCGTAGCCCTCTGCGGTGATGCGCAGCTTGTGCTCGAAGCGCATGCCCTCTTCTTCAATGATGAACTCGCCATCATGGAAGGTCTGGGTGCGGTCTTCCTGCCAATAAATGTCGGCAGCCGAGCGTCGCGTGTCGCCGGGAGTGATTTGGAAGTTCTTCAGCGGCAGACCTGTCTGTGCATCCACCACCGTGCCGGTGAAACGCAGGGCCGGACGCAGCACCACCACCTGCTCGGTGCCATCCGCATTCAGCGGCAGATCACGCAGCACGCGGTCACGGCTCAAAAACGTCCACTTCACCGCATCCGCCGGTGCTCCGTGCCATTCCAGTCGGCCCTCGGCGTCCGTCACGCCTTCATACCAAAGCGTGCGCTTCTCCTGCCAACGATCCGAGATCATCCGCACGCCAGGAAGCGGCTTTCCGGTCTCATCGAGCACCTGGGCTTTGAAAACCGCGCCCGGCCGAAGATTCACCACGATGAGCTTTTTGGCCGATTCGGCATTCAGATCGAGTTCGACCATCTGCGGCGCAAAACCAGCCGCCTCAAAGGTGAACCACTCTTTCCCAGCCTTGTGAAGTAGCACCGAGAAGCGGCCATTTGCGTCAGTTTTCGCGTTCGGTTCATCAAACCGGCCATTTTTGTCTTCCGTGAGTGTCACCGAGCAGTTTTGCACAGGCTCGCCGCTCGTGTCTGAGATCATACCGCTCACTTCGAGGCCTTCTGATTTCAGAACAATACGCCCGGAGCCATCGCGCAACGACGCCAGCGGCTGACCGCTCGCCATTTCATAGCCGATCGCCACGCGTTTGAACTTCGGATGCTCCACACGAATGACGAGGCCGCTCAAATCCTCTGCAAAGCCACGCATCGACCACTTGCCCTCCGCATTCGTTTTCACGGTGCCATTGCCGTGGTCATGCACGTCGGAAAACACATCCCAGCGCGTTGCTCCGCCCGTGTGAGTGATCTCGACCTTCGCATCTACCACCGGTTTGCCTGCCGCATCCACGATGGTGCCGCCAATCGGCTTCCCGGCCGGATACAGCTTCGTTTCATAGACATCGGGAAGCTTCAGCGGATCGCCGCGTCGGCTCCAAGTCACCCGCTGCATCACAAAGCCCGGCTTCATGCCCCAATAGCGCAGGGATTTCACTTCCTCCTTGGGCAATGGGATGCGCAGCACGCCCTGCGCATCGCTGATGAGCTCCGTGCGCTCTCCGCCATTCATCCCAAAATGCAGCTTCACCTCCGGCACCGGTTTTCCGGTCAGTGCATGCACAAAACGCGTCTCCAGCCACTCTCCATGCCGCGCCACGCCATCTGTCGCGACATACGGCGATGCCTTCTTTTGCGGCGGAGCGAGCAAGGCCGCCGGAACACTGGCAATCGTCTCCAAGGACTGCACCTCATAGGAGTAGCCGTCGATTGCACCGCCAGAAGAGAACTTCCAGTCCATGCGAGCCGGATAACCGGTGCCGTCGGGAAACTGCGCCCATTTCTCAACTGACCATTGCACGCTGAATGGCTCGGAGCTCTTCGGGTAACTCCGTCGATAGAGCGCGAGCCCTCGGTGTTTCAAATCGACTTCCCATCTCTCCAGACTGCTTTCACCAGCCCCCCGTAGCTCGATGATGATTCGTTCGTCTTTCTCAAACAGAGCTGGCTGAGCATGAGTGAAGTAGTTTCCATCCAAGATCTGCTTCAAATCTCGGACGAGATCCCTCGCTTTGGGGCGATACAGACAGACATCAAACAGGAAGTTGTGCGGGTCAATTTCACTCACGGTCAAATCATTCTCATCGGTTAGTTCACTGCCCTCGAAACTCCACTCCCGAGTGCCATCCGCAGCCTTCGTGGAGTCACGGATAAACCAAGGTGCCGAGCCGTTGGTCCAACGGCTTACTCTCGGACGGAAGTCGATGCGCAACTGCTTCGCCGCCTCATCCACCCAGGCCTCGATGATGCTCGGACGAGGACTCGAAACGCCCTCCATGGTCCATGTCTCCGTCATCTTGACATGCGCGCGCTGAAGTTTTTCGAGCTGGACCTCCAGCACCGTCAAAGCGCGCTTCGCCAGGGCCTTTTCGGCCTCTGAGAGCGGTTTGCCCGGTTTTTGATAATGCATGGCATGACGCACTTCCACGCCCGCGGCCATGACCGCAGCCACCGCGCTCAAAATGAGCACCAGACGCGTTTTGCGCTCAAACACGCCGTTTTGCCCCGCACCGCTTAAGAGAGCCTTCACGCGATTTTCGATGCCGCTGCGTCCCAGCATGGCCACTCCGGTCGCGGGCGTGCTCAGATCACCTCCCGCGGCGATTTCGACCAGCATCTGCGCATAATCCGTGGCCGCGATCTGCTGCGAAAGCGCGCTCTCATCCGCGCTCAATTCCGCCTCAGCCGTGAGACGACGCAGCGACAGCCACGCCAGCGGATTCCACCACCAAACCGACGCCGTGAGCCATCCCAGCCACTGCCACGCGCCATCGTGCCGTGCATGATGCGCCATCTCGTGCAGGCAAACCGCGCGCACCTTTGCCTCCGGCCACTGCGCAGCCTCCTCCGGCAACCAGATGCATGCATTGCGCCATCCCGTGACCACCGGCGAGGTCAAATCACGAACGAGCTTGTGCTCCGTGCTGCTCAAAACGCCCCTGCTTTGCCTGCGCAGCCAAAAATGTCCGCACACCGCTCGAATGACTCGCCATACGATTAAGAGCAACGCGATGGCCCACCAAGCATGAAACACCACGCCCTCGACACGCTCCAACCAAGGCATCCGCATCGCATTCAACGGAACTGCGGCCTCCGCGCTGGTCGTGTAAGCCACCAGCGGTGCCACGGCCTGCATCTGCGGAGCTGACGGAGCATTCTCGCGGCTCAACAGATCGAGCTGCTGGGCCTGCTGGACCATTTCCGACAGCATCGGATTGGAAGACACAGTGAGTCTGACGCGCCAAGGATCCATGAAACCGGGTGCCAGCGCCCAAAGCAGCACGCCAAGCAAAGCCACGCTGCATCCACGCCAGAGCCAAAGCCGCATCAGGGCCGGTTTCCGACGCATAAACGTCGAAACGGACCACGCGAGGAGCACGATGGCCGTGCTCTTCATCGCGGCGGTGATCAGAAAGGTCAGCGCCGGATAAGTCAGGCCGCCGAGCAGCCAGGAATTCACAAGCGTGAGGAATGCATTCATTTTTCGCGGGCCTCCTGGATGAGTTTCATGAGCTGGTCGGCGTCTTCTTTGGAAAGCTTCGATTTGCGATCCCCGAGCAGCGCCATGGCCGCCGCGCCGACGGAATTGGAGAAGAAATCCCGCACCATCTGGTGCAGCGCCTTCACCCGGGCCTTCTCGGCAGGCATCGGCAGCGAATACTCGTCCGTGCGACCGTTGAGCGATTTCACGAGCAGCTCTTTCTCGATGAGCAGCCGTAGAATTGACCGCACGGCGGAATACGTCGGCGCGGCCGGCATGTCCTCCTCGATTTCGCGGGCGGTGGCCGTGCCACGCCGCATGACGATTTCCAGCACCTGGCGCTCACGCCGGCTGACGTTTTTGGAAGCATCGTTATCCCACATAGATGTGTTGAAATATCAGCACATAAGGCACGCGTCAAGACTCATGTGTTGATTTTTCAACAGACAACCCGCTTCGGCAATCTTTCTGTGCGTTCAATGTTGAGCCGGGCAGGCTCAAATTTCGCCATGAAGTGCGTATGAGTCCATGACATGTTTTTACGCCTGATTCTCCTGACGCTGATTACCTTCACTCAGCACTCTCACGCCCAGCCCATCGGCGATGGCAAGGCTGACGACACGGCAGCGGTGCAAACAATGGTCGATGCCGGTGGCGCGGTGCGTTTCCCACGCGGCACCTATCGTCTCACCAAGAGCATCGTCATCGATCTCGACAAAACGGGCTTCATCTCACTCAACGGCGATGGCGTGGCGCGTTTCGTGATGGAGGGCGCGGGACCGGCGTTTCATTTCAAAGGCACGCACGGCGGTACCGCTGATCCCACGAGCCTCAAGCCGGAAATCTTCGCCCGGCAGCGCACGCCGATGGTGGATGGCATCGAAATCGTCGGCGCTCATGCCGAGGCGGATGGCATCGAGGCCACGGGCACGATGCAGCTCACGATCACGCGTGTTTCGGTGCACGAGGCGCGGCATGGCGTGCGGCTCAGCGTGCGGAATCGCAATGTGATCATCAGCGACTGCCATTTGTATCACAACAGCGGCATCGGCGTGTTTTACGATCATGTCGATCTGCATCAGTCAAACATCATCGGCAGCCACATCAGCTACAACGCGGGTGGCGGTGTGGTGACGCGCGGCGGTGGCGTGAGAAATCTTCACATCGGCACTTGCGACATCGAGAGCAACATGACCCCAGAGGCTCCGCCGACCGCCAACGTGCTCATCGACTGCACCGACGGCTCGACAGCGGAGGTCACCATCGTCGGCTGCACCATCCAGCACAATCCCTCGCCTGGCGCAGCGAACGTGCGCTACATCGGCAAAGGCAAACCCTACGGCAACGACGAAACCGCCCGCTGGGGCCACCTGAGCATCTGCGACAACGTGCTGAGCGACGTGGAGGTCAACATCAACCTCCAGCATGTGCGCGGAGCCGTCATCACCGGCAACACCTTCGGCGTCGGCTTCGAGCATGATTTGCTCGCCGTGGGGTGCAGCAATCTCGCCATCGGCCCGAACACCTTTGACCGCAATCCACCCTACTATCGAGGCAAGGCCGAGGCCGCGAAAGGCGGCCTCGTCTTCCGTGACTGTCGCGACATCACGCTCACTGGCCTGCATATCGACGGCGTGCGCACGCATCCCGCCGCTGTGCAGATCGTCAATGGTGACACCTTCAACATCTCCGGCTGCACCATCCTCGACAGCGACGGCGCTGGCCTGCTGCTGCAAAACACCCGCCACAGCCTCGTCACCAGCTGCCTCATCGCCGATCGTCGCCAAGACCGCCAACCTGCGCCGTCACTGCGCATCGAAGGCGGCGAAGACAACAGCTTCGCGAACAACAAGCTCGCCCACGGCGAAGCCAAGTAGCCCTCACTTCCATGCGCCTCCTCATTCTCGCTTTCCTCGCGCTTCAATCCCTCCGCGCGGCCGATTTTCACGCGACTGCGTGCGAAGGCATCTATCCGCGACATCTCCAAGGCATCTGCACCAACGACAAAGACGCCATTTATTGGTGCTGGACGGATTTCCTCGTCAAAACCGACACCGAGGGCCGAGTGCTGAAAAAGGTGCCGGTGGCGAATCATCATGGCGACCTCTGCTTTCATGCCGGACGCGTCTATGTCGCCACCAACCTCGCGAAGTTCAACCGTCCGGCTGGTGAGGCCGATTCGTGGGTTTATGTCTATGATGGCGATACACTTGTAGAACTCGCGAAACATCGCGTGCCCGAGTTGGTCCATGGCGCGGGAGGCATGGCCTGGCATGATGGCAAATTCATCATCGTCGGAGGTTTGCCGCCCGGCGTGAACGAAAACTATGCCTATGAGTATGACGAGAGCTTCAATTTCGTGAAGCGCCACGTCATCGCCAGCGGCTACACGCTCATGGGCATTCAAACCGTCGCGCAGGCTGATGGAACGTGGTGGTTCGGCTGCTACGGCAAACCCACCGTGCTCTTGCGGGCCGACAACAAGCTTCAATTCACCAGCAAATGGGAGTTCAACGCTTCCGTCGGCATCGCGCCGATCAGTGGCGGTCGTTTTCTCATCGCGCAAAACACCCCAGTGAAGGGCAAGGGCCATACTGCACAGGTTTTCATCGCTAAGCCGGATGAGAAAGCTGGAATGGTGAGCGAAAAGTGATGAGGTGATGAAGTTCATCCGTCGCTGGCGTTTCTTTGGCTCCACATGAAAACGCCGCTCTTCGTCTGCCTCGCCCTGATTCACCTCCTTGCCGCTGCGCAGGCTCAGCCCGCCTTCAAAGCCGGTGCCGCCACCAGCAATATCACGCCGCCGCTGGGCATGGAGATCGTGGGAAACTTCGCGCCGCGACCCATCGCGAAGCATGTGCATGATGAGCTGCATGTGCGCTGCCTCGTGCTCGATGATGGCACTACAAAGCTCGCTTTTGCCGTGGCAGACACGATTTCGCTCGGGCGCGATGTTTGGGACGAGGCGAAGAAGAAGCTCGAAGCCGCCACGGGCATCCCGACGGCAAACATGATGTTCTCCGGCACGCACACGCACTCGAGTGTGTCGGCCATCACCAACAAAGATCCCTCGCTCGACTACCGCAGCTTCATCATCTCCCGAGTGGTCGATGGCGTGCGGCGTGCGCTGAACAATCTGGAGCCTGCCCGCATCGCCTGGGGATCAGGAAAGCTACCGCAGCATGTGTTTAATCGCCGTTGGTTGCTCCAAGAAGGCGTCACCAATGACAACCCCTTTGGCGGCAAAGATCGCGCGGTGATGAATCCGAGCAGCCTGCTGCGCTCACGACTCGCCGGACCTGCCGGACCGACGAATCCCGAGGTGTATTGTGTGTCCGTGCAGGCCACCGACGGACGCCAGATAGCCATAATGGCCAACTATTGGCTGCACTATGTCGGCGGCGTGAACAAAGAAGATCTCTCCGCAGATTACTTCGGCGAATTTTGCCGCCTCATCGAAGAAAAGGCCGGCGCACCCTGCGTCGGCATCCTGGCGAATGGTCCCTGCGGCGACGTGAACAACAACGACTACAGCGGCAAGACACCGAGTGTGAAGCGCGAGCCCTACGAGAAGATCAAACTCGTCGCTGGCGACCTCGCGCAAGAAGTGCTGCGTGTTCGCGAAACACTGAAGCATCAAGATTGGGTGCCGCTCAAAGCCGCCGCGAGCGATTTGGAACTCGCTGTGCGTCGTCCCACTCCGGAGATGATCGCGTGGGCAGAAAGCGTGCTCGCCAAACCGAAAGACGCCACGCCCACGCATCGCCTGGAGCAGCCCTATGCCGAGCGCACGCTCGCCGCACGCGATGCGAAGCCGGACACCGTGCAGGCCGTCATCCAGGCCTTCCGCATCGGCGATCTCGGCATCGCGTCGATCCCGTTTGAGGTCTTCACGGAGATCGGTCTCGAGATCAAAGCTCGCAGCCCCTTTGCAGACACCTTCACCATCGAACTCGCCAACGGCAGTCAAGGCTACCTGCCCACGCCAAAGCATCACGACCTCGGCGGCTACGAAACCTGGCTCGGTACGAATCGCGTCGAACGCGAAGCCTCCGTGAAGATCACGGCGAGGGCGCTGGAGATGCTGCAACGTGTTCACACCGCCCAATGATCTTTCACTTTCGTCATCTCATCGTCGCCGCTTGTTTGAGCGCCCTGGCGCAGGCGGAAGTCGTGCGCATCGAGATCAGTGAGCGATCGTCGTTTGCCGCAGGCAAGGCTTTTGGCCCGGCGGGAGCCTACGAACGTCTCAAAGGCCGGATGTTCATCGAGACCGATCCCGCAAACGAAGCCAACGAACGCATCAGCGACCTCCAGCGGGCTCCGCGCAATGCACGCGGCATGGTCGAGAGCTGGACGGACTTCTTTCTGCTGAAGCCGGTCGATGCGACCAAGGGCAACGGCGTGCTGCTCTACGACGTGAACAATCGCGGCAACATGCTCGCGCTTTGGACCTTCAATGATGGCGAGCGCACGAATGATCCGAAGTCAGCGGTGCATGCCGGGCATGGCTTTCTCATGAAACATGGTTTCTCCGTGCTGTGGTGCGGTTGGAATGGGGAGGTGCAGGCGGATGACACGCAGCGCCTGCTGTGCGGTCTGCCCATCGCGACGGAGAATGGCACGACGATCACCGGCAAGGCGCATGTGGAGATCACGAGCACCGAAAAAGTCTTCAGCCGTGCCTTCTCGTGGAGCCCGTGGGGCATCGGCGCGGCGTTTCCATCGGTGAGTCTCGACAATGCCGACGCGACGCTCACGATGCGGCCAAATCGCGGCGCGGATGGCGTTGAGGTGCCCCGTGCGGAGTGGACGTTTGGACGTTGGGAGAATGCGAAACTCATTCCCGATGCCACGCATGTCTTTGTGAAGGCCGGTTTGCGGCCCGGTTGGCTCTACGACCTTGTTTACATGGCCAAAGAGCCTCGCGTGACCGGTCTAGGCCTCACCGCGATGCGCGACTGTGTGGCGTTCTTTCGTCACGGCGATGCCAAAACGAATCCGCTGGCCGGCGCGGTGCAGAAAGCCTGCGTCTTCGGCATCTCGCAGTCCGGTCGCGTCATTCATCACTTCCTCTATGAAGGCCTGAATGGCGATGAGCAGGGCCGCATCGTCTTCGACGGTGCCTTGATCCACGTCGCAGGCTCCGGCAAAGGCATGTTCAACCATCGCTTCCGCATGAGCACGGAGTATGGCACGCAGCACGAGGGCCACCTTTCCGGCAGCGAGTTCTTCCCGCTCGCTCCGCTGCCGCAAACCGATCCCGTCACCAGCGAATCAGGTGACTCGCTCGCCCGTTCGCGGAAATCCGGCCACACGCCGCGCGTGCTCTTCACACAAACCTCCACCGAATACTGGAGCCGCGCCGCCTCGCTGTTGCACACCGATGTGGAGGGCAAAACCGACCTCACCTTGCCCGACGACGTGCGTGTGTATCTCGTGGCCGGTGCGCAGCATCTCGGCAAGAGCGATGGCACGCCCGGTATCTGCCAGCAACCGCGCAACACACTCGATGATCGCGGTCCCGTGCTGCGTGCGATGCTCATGCATCTCGTCGCATGGGTGCAGCATGACAAAACACCGCCGCCAAGCCGTCACCCGCGTCTCGCCGATCAAGTCCTCGTGACCTTCGACACATGGAGATCGCAATTCCCTAAGATTCCTGGCCTCAACTTGCCCACTCATGCCTATCAGCCTCCGCGCCTAGATTTCGGCCCACGTTTCCAAAGCGAAGGCATCGCCGACATCATCCCGCCGAAGGCCGGAAAGCCCTTCCAGACGCTTCTGCCCGCCGTGAATGCCGACGGCAATGAAACCAGCGGCATCGTGCTCCCCGAAGTCGCCGTGCCGCTCGGCACCTACACCGGCTGGAACCTCCGCTCCGCTCAAGTCGGTGCCGAAACCATGCTCTCGCCACTCGATGGCCTGTTCATCCCGTTCGCAAAGACCAAGGCTGAGCGTGAGAAGAACGGCGACCCACGTCTCTCCCTCGAAGAACGCTATCCGACGCATGCCGAGTATCTCTCGCGCCTCACCGAAGCCGCGAAGAAGCTCCGCGCGGAGGGCTTTCTGCTCGATGAAGATGTCACAAGAATCATCGAGCGTGCGTCAGCAAAGTAGATCACACGCGCCGCAGTGGCTGCGAGAAAATCATGTCCACGATGGGGATCGGGATGCGCAGGGCGGGATCGGTGCTGGCAAAGGCGGGGCCGCGCAGGGCTTTTTGATCGTGAAGCTGCGAGATGTCATGCACGTTCATGCCGCGCAGCTTTTCAGCAGTGAGCGGCTGGCCGCGCTGATGCGTCTGCGGATAGGCGAAGGCTTCCACGCGCACAAAGGCAGCCTGAAGTCGGCCATTCGCATCGCGTTTTAGCGGAAACGCGGCCTCGGCGGCATCCACGATGCTGGCGAGGCCTTGATCGGTGATGAAGCGGATCTGCACATTGGGGCGTTTCGAGTCGCTGCCGGAGATGGAGACGTGCAAGGCATCATCTTTCACAATGATGCGGCTAAAGCGAAAGCTGCTGCGATCATACGGCGCGATGACTTCACCGGTCTCGCTGGCGGCGAGTGAGGCGACGGAACCAAAGAAGGTGCCACGGCGGTAAGCACGCAAAGCTGCTGCCTCGCGCTCGGTGGCGGTCATGGCATCGAGCTTGGGCATGAGCAGCACGTTGCGACCCCGACCGTAGGTGTTGTGATCTTTGACGAAGAATCCCCAGCAGCGTCGGCCTGTGCGGAGGATGTCATCCCAGAGCTGGTAGAAGTGCATGTTAGGCTCGCCGCTGTGATCGTAGAAGCCTCGGCTGGAGCCAAAGCCAGACGTGAGCTGATTCCACACCTCGATGCCAAGCACGCGCAGATCGAAGTCGAGCATCGGCAGGTAGTCGGTGAGCTTGCCCGTCGGGTGATTGAGCGTCATGCCGCCGCCGTCGGGATGCTGCAGCTTCTCAAAGGCCTCGCGGAAGACATCGCGCCACGGGCGGTTCGTGCCCTGCATGAGGCGAAACTGCGTCACGCTGATCGCGTCGGCATCAAACAAGAGCTTGGTCTCCATGCTCGCGGCCGTGGTGCGCAGGTAGAGCGTGTGATTGCCCGGCGGCAGGCTGCGTTCACTCACGGGGCCTTTGTCGGCAAAGCCATTGCGGGATGCGCACTCGTTCGCGCCTTCGATGGTGAGGCTGGCAGACGGTTGGCCTGCCTTCGCGGCGAGCCGCACATCCAACCGATACACACCTAGCCAAGGGCTCTGCGCATCAAACACGTTCAAACCCTCAAAGCGGTGCGCGATGGGCGATGCCGCGCACTCCTCCGCGCTCACGCTGCTGCCGTAACCCGTGGCAAGCAGGCTGCCGAGCGCGTTCGCATGCAGGCCCGTGTCGGTGTAGGAATGGTGCTCTGCATTCGGCGCGGCAATGAGCTGTGGATGCTTCGCGGCATAGTCCTGAGGCAGCGGATACGTCGGCGCGGAGGGGTAGTAGTTGCTAAAGGCAAAGTGGCCGTAACCCATGTCCACAAAGCCATCGCGAGAAGCATCCGTCTGGCCTTGATGCTGATGCGACATCGAGTGCAGACACTCCCAAGTGTCCCAATCCACCGCCGCATACGGATTGTCGAGCTCGCGGCCTGTGCCAGCCGCGAACGTTGAAGTGGCAGGTAAAGCGGCGAGCGAAGCGAGGAGTCGGCGGCGATTCATCCAATGCAGTCGGATTCGATGCGGCGGTCCTTTCAACCCGGATTCCGCAGTTCCCCGTAATCGGGCCATTCCTGCCCTGCAGAACTGCGGAATCCGGGTTCAAGGACGAAGAGCCGGGCAGCGCACGAAGATTGGCGGACTTCCCGCGTATCGTCTCACTGCATGACTTCCGCACTCCTCAAGTCAGTGCCGAAACGATGCTCAACAATGTGGTTCATCAGCCTCGGATGCGCAAAACGTGACCTCAAGCTGGCCCAGCTTTGACAGGTATATCAGTGCTGCCAACCTTCAATTTTGAATACTCGCTCAGCAAGTTTGCGCTCGCTACTACCTGAGTCCGGATCGAACCAAACTTCGAACCTTGCGGCATATGGCTTGCCCCAATCACCTTCGTAAATGGTGAAACCAGCTTTGGCACCGAAGCGCTCTTCGGGAGTGCTGGACCAAGTCATCCGAGTCTTTGATTTCTCTTCTAACGGAGCGGCGGACAATGGTGTGCCCTGCGTGACTTCAAAAGCTTTCAGGTACACAGAGCCAGCTTCCCCGGGATTGAGTGAGTAAGCCACAGTGTAGATGCCAGGCTGCATTCCCGTGAGTAACCGAAAGCCATGGGTGCTTGTGCCTGCCAGGCGCTTTGCCAATTCGCGTGATCGACCACGGGCCTTTGTAACGGCCGCCTTCGGGTTTGCCAGAAACTCCGCAAACTCTTTCTCTAAATAATCCATCGTGGCTTTGGTGACCCGTCGTTCGAGGTTGTTCGATTGCTCGAAAAGTTCAACCCAGACTCCGCCACACTCGACCATTAGCCGGCTTTCATTCAATTCATTGCCGTTGGTCATCTCGGGCAATACCGGGTTCTTTCCCTCTTCCACATGCTGGACGGAATAGCGGCTCCACTGTTTACGATCCAGGCATAGGAGGCACCGGGTTTGGAACCAGGCAGTATCGCTTAAATCAGATATGTAGCCATGAAGTTCGTCACGAGGCTCTCCACCATAACTCCAACTCCTTGAGGCAAAGCGGTTCCCGCGTTCAAGAAACACATGCCAGTCTGGCGAGGCTTCGACATACTCCATTAAGGTGGCGTTGCGATCCGTTGCTGCCTTGCGAAGAGATGGCATGTCGGGCGTTATCTCAGCCTTATCGTTACCGGGGATGGTCAGTGCCTTGCGGACGGCGTCTTGGAGTTCGTCCGTGCCCCCCAGGGCCGCGGCTTCGCTATCTTCGCTCGCATCCTGCTCCGGGTCAGCAATCTCGATGCCTTCGGGGATTTTTAGGTTATCGGCGAAACCGTCGGGATCAAACATTGTGGCAAATGCCAGAAAGCCAGCGGCTAGCACTGTCGCAAAGCCACACCCAACGATCAGAAAGAGACCGGTGACGCCTTTGCCCCATTGTTTCTTGATGAAATGCCTGATGGACACGGCAAGAACCCCGAACAGAGCAATTCCCATCATGCCGGTGAGACAATTGGCTGCGACCACCAGCGGTCTCCAAGTAGAAAGTGCCACCCCTGAAAACGCAGCCAAAAGCCCCAAATAAACCAAGGGCGGAAGCCACCAGAAGGTGAAGTAGATTTTAAAAAAACGCTTCATGGAGATTTGGCGTGGCGCACATTGAGGGAAATAGAATCAAAGCTCACCAATTGCTCTGTGCGACTTAACCTCTCAGGCATCCCGTTTGTCCAAGTGTTTTTGAAGTCTGCAACATTAGGTCATCACATTGGCGGCGATTCATCCAAAGCAGTCGGATTCCGCAGTTCCCCGTAATCGGGGCATTCCTGCCCCGCGGAACTGAGGAATCCGGGTTCAAGGACGAAGAGCCGGGCAGCGCACGAAGATTGGCGGACTTCCCGCGTATCGTCTCACTGCATGACTTCCGCACCCAACTCACGCCGACACTTTCTCAAAACTGCCGCAGCAGCAGTGACCACGTTCAACATCGTGCCTCGGCATGTGCTGGGCGGGCCGCGCTTTGTGCCGCCGAGTGAAAAGGTGAACGTGGCCATCATCGGCACAGGTGGTCAGGGGCGCTCGAATGTGCGGAATCTCTTCCCACTCGATGATTGCCAGATCATCGCCGTGGCTGATCCGGCGGAGTCGTTCAGTTTGGAGAACTTTTACTTCAAAGGCATGGGCGGACGGCTGCCGGTGAAGGCGGAGATCGAGAAGCACTACGCGACGAAGACGCCGAACCATCGTTGCGCGGACTATGTCGATTTCCGCGAGATGCTGGAGAAGGAGAAAAGCATCGACGCGGTGCTCATCGCCACGCCGGATCATTTGCACGCCTATGCTTCGGTGATCGCGATGCGGGCTGGCAAGCACGTTTACTGTGAGAAGCCGCTGACACACAACATCTGGGAGGCGCGTCACGTCGCCAAAGTGGCTGCTGAAACGGGTGTGGCAACGCAGCTCGGTAGCCAGGGGCATTCCTCGCTCGGCACGCGTGAGACCATCGAATACATCCAGGATGGTGCGATCGGCGCAGTGAAGGAAATCCATGTCTGGGTGGGCGCGAAGCGCTGGAATCCCGCACTCACTGGTAAACCCACCGACACGCCGCCCGTGCCTGCGGGGCTGAACTGGGACTTGTGGCTCGGCCCGCGTCAGGAGCGACCGTTTCATCCGTCCTACTTCCCTGTGGCATGGCGTGATTTTTGGGACTTCGGCTGCACGGGCATCGGCGACTTCGCCTGCCATGACATGAACACCGCCGTGCGTGCCTTTGACCTGCCGATTCCATCGCGCATCGAGGCCCACGCCGCAGGTTTGATGGATAGCGAGATCGCCCCGCATGGAGCACTCATTTACTACGCTTTCCCCGCCTCAGGCTCACGCCCGGAGATCCGCATGACCTGGTATGACGGTGGCATGATGCCACGGTTACCGGAGGCGCTCGGACGCTTCCCGCTGCCGAAACGCGGCTGCCTTTTCATCGGCGAAAAAGGCGTCATCCAGTGCGATGGCGGCGGCGGTGCTCCGCGACTCTTCCCCGACGCCCGCCGGGCCGAATATCAAAAGCCCGCGCCGAAGCTGAAACGCAGCAACGGCCACCACCGCGACTGGATCGATGCCTGTAAAGGTGGCGAACCCGCGACGAGTCCCTTTGCCTATGCCGCGCATCTCACGGAGATCGCCCTGCTCGGCCTACTCTCGCTGCGCACGCAAAAGCCCATCGACTGGGACGCCGCCGCGATGAAGGCCACTGGGCTGCCCGCGGCCGATGCGTTCATCAAGGAGAGCTATCGCAAAGGCTGGGAAATTCTCTGAACCATGAACGAAACCATCGACTTCACGCCTCTCATCGCCGCAGACCGCGAACCCATCGCGCAGCTGCTGCATCGCGCCCTCGTTCACTGGTATGAGAGCCGCCTCGGCCAAGGTGCCCGCTTTGGCGACAGCCCTGATCCCTTCACGCTTTTCCCCGATGTGTATGAAGCGCTTGATCCCGGCGAGTGCGTTACCGCCCGCACGGAGGACGGTGTTCTCTTGGGCGTGTGTTTCTCCCATGAACGTGAAACGCATGTCGCAGTCGGCATCGTCGCCACCGCTCCTGAGGCCGCTGGACGTGGCATTGCGAAGCGGATGATGTCGCTCGTGCTGGAGAAAGCGAAACGCATGGGCAAACCGGCACGGCTTGTGTCGAGCCTGCTCAATCTCGATTCGTTCTCGCTCTACACGCGGCTCGGATTTGTCCCCGGAGCCATTTTTCAAGATCTGCTCATCAGCGTGCCTGACACCGGCCTGGACGCCGCCGCGCCTGTCGGCATCGAACGCGTGCGCGACGCCGTTTGGGCCGATGCACCGCGAATCGCCGACTTCGAGCAATCGCAGCAAGGTATCCGCCGCGAGAAGGACTTTGCATTTTTTGTGCGCAACGAAGTCGGCGCCTGGCGTTTGCTCGTCTCCGAGGCCGCGGACGGCACCGTGAACGGCTTCCTCGGCATGAGCACGCATCCATCCTGCACCATGATCGGCCCCGGCGTCGCTGCGGATGAAGAAACCGCCATCGCCTTGCTTTGGAAAGCCCTCGACGGCCTGCGTGGCAAGACGCTCGTCTTCCTCGCTCCCTGCGCCGCCGCCACACTCGTGCGCACGGCTTACGCATGGGGTGCTCGCAACGTGGAACTCCACGTCGCCCAATCGACTGCGCCTGTCGCTGGAGCAAAAGGCATCGTGTTTCCCACTTTCATGCCGGAGACGGCGTGAGCAGAGTAGCCATCTCGCTTTTGCGAAAGGAGCTGAGCGGGCGAAGAGCCGTCGGCGTCACCTAGTTAGGAAGCCTCATCCATCGAGGTGAGCGTTCAGCTCATCTTGCGGGAGCAAGATGGCTACTTTGCTGGCGCAGAAAGGAACTGCTTGCCGTCAAGAAGGCGCTTGGAGCGCCGTATGCTTGCGCATGTCTTTTCTGAAATCGCACTTTGGGCTTTTCCTTTTCGCTTCCGCCACTTTCGCTGCTGAACCGGTGGCGCAGTGGTCATTCGATGGTGACAAAGCGGAAATTGGACAGGCCGAGGGCGGGGTCGTGTTTGGTCAGGAAGGCCCTTCGATGAAGCAGTTTTCGAATTTCACGGCGGCGAATCGTGCCGCTTTGTTCGGCGGTGAGAAGGCGGGCTTCGTCCGCGTGAAGGACACGGGCACGGCGAGCATGTTCGACTTCGACAACGGCGACGCGATCACCATCGAGGCGTGGGTGAATCCGGCATCGGCTCCGAAGGGCGGGAATGTTTACATCCTCGGCAAAGGCCGCACGAGCAATCCGGGCGTGGCGAAGGACAATCAAAACTACGGTCTGCGCCTCTGGGAGGGCGGCGGCTTCCTGCGCCTGAGCTTTCTCTTTCGCAGTCGCAAGGACGGTGACCACGCGGGCGACTGGCATCGCTGGACGACGACGGGCGGCTTCGGCGCGGGCTCCGGCTGGCATCATGTGGCGGTGTCGTATGTGTTCGGCAAACCGGAGACGATGCGCGGCTACATCGACGGCGAAGACGTGACCGGGAAGTGGGACATGGGCGGAGCGACGAAGCAGGCGCCGGTGGTGGACGATGACGAGGTCTGGCTGGGCACGTCGATGAGCAAGCAGCCGAGCGTGAGTTTTGACGGTCTGATGGACGAGGTGAAGCTCTATCGCGAGGTGCTTCCGGAGAAGGTGATCGCCACTCGGTATCCCGTGGTGCCTTACACGCCGCAACTGCCGAAAGGCGGCCTGCCGAAGGACAAAGTACGCGTCGAGATCGTGGAAAAGCTCGGCAAGACGGGCAAGTGGCCGCGCATGTTCCCGGAGCCTGCGGATGTGTATGAAGAGGACGTCTTCGGCTTCTTCCAGACTGCGCAAAAGTACACGGACAGCGGCGTGCGTGCCGAGCGCAGCAATCCCTACCTGCTGCGGGCGATGGCCAGTGTCACGCTACCCGCAGGGAAGCAGGAAATCCTCATGCGCGTGCGCGGACAGGGCCGGCTTTGGATGGACGGGAAGGTCATCGGCGAGATCGCTTTTGGCAGCACGGGCGGCGGAGCGCACAACGAGGTGGAGAATGAGGCCGCTGAGTCGAGCGGTCCTGCATTGCGTCTGCTCGGGCCGGGCGATCGCGAACTGCGCATTCCAGTGACCGGCGACGGCAAGGCGCATGCGTTTGTCTTTGAAATGATCGCCGGAAACGGTCGCGTACGCACGACGCTCGGAGAAACCAGCCTGAGCCTCCGCCGCGCCGATGGCCAGCAGATTCTGCTCACGCCTTCCACGCGTGCCGTCCCACTCACGGACGACGGCTGGGCATCGTATCGCAAAGAGCGTCTCGCTTACTACGCCACGCTGGATCAGCAGAAGCGCCGGAGCCTGCGGGCGAAGCAGGACGCGTATTGGGCGGCACGTCATGAGAAAGCGCGCGCCACTGTCGCCACCACGCCGCAATCGGGCATTGATGCACTCCTCGCCGCGTCCTGGGTGAAAGCCAAAGCCGAAGGCCAACAGGTCGCCGGCGGCATTGATTTTGCGAAGCAGATCAAGCCGATCCTCGCCGAGAACTGCTTCCGCTGCCACGAGGAGAAGGCGAAGGGCGGCCTGCGCCTCAACACGCTCGAAGCGGCGATGGCAGGCGGTGAGTCCGGCGATCCGGCCATCGTTCCCGGCAAACCCGCGGAGAGCCGTCTCATCAGCATGATTCATCCGGATGCCGGCGAGGACATCATGCCGCCGAAGGGCGATCCGCTTTCCAAAGCCGACCGTCAGTTGCTCGCCGACTGGATCAAGCAGGGTGCGTCGTTTGCGAGTGCGGGCCGCAAGATCGAGCCTGCGCGCTTGACGGAGGATCTCGAGTTTCTTCGCCGCGTCACGCTCGACACCGTGGGCGTGGTGCCGAGTGCGAAGGAAATTGAAGCGTTTCTCGCCGAGGACTCGCCGGACCGCCGCTCGAAGACCATCGACCGACTGCTCGATGATCCGCGTTATGCCGATCACTGGACGGCCTACTGGCAGGACGTGCTGGCGGAGAATCCGAACATCCTCAAACCCAGCCTGAACAATTCAGGCCCCTTCCGTTTCTGGATTCACGAGGCGCTGAGCGACAACCTGCCGATGGACCGCTTTGTCACCGAACTGATCATGATGGAGGGCGACATCGCCGCCGGAGCGCCGGCCGGCTTCGGCATGGCGGCGCAGAATGACGTGCCCATGGCCGCAAAGGCGCACATCCTCAGCACCGCCTTCCTCGGGCAGGAGATGACCTGCGCACGCTGCCATGACTCGCCGTATCATCAGTCGAAGCAGCGTGATCTTTTCGAGATGGCCGCCATGCTCAATCGCAAGCCATTGACGCTGCCCGCGACGTCGTCGGTACCCATGAGCACCTTCGCCGGACGCGAGCCGCTCATCGAGATCACGCTAAAACCCGGTGCCGTGATCGAGCCCGCGTGGCCGCAGTTGTTTGCCAAAAAGATCATGCCGGGTGACAAGGCCGCGCCGGTCAGCAAGGCGGGCGACAGCCGCGAGCAGCTCGCCGCGCTCATCACCGCGCCGGAGAACACGCGCTTCGCGCAGGTCCTCGTCAATCGCATCTGGAAGCAGCTCATAGGACGTGGCTTTGTGGAGCCAGTGGACGACTGGGAATCGTCGAAGCCTGCGCATCCTGAACTGCTCGCCTGGCTCGCCCGCGAGCTCGTGGCCAATGCTTACGACATGAAGCACCTGCAGCGTCTCATTTTGAAGTCCGAAGCCTATCAGCGCCAGGCGCGGCCTGCCGAGCCCGGCGTGGCAGCGGATTTCGCCGCACCGGTGCAGCGGCGCATGACCGCTGAGCAGGTCGTGGATTCGCTCTTCGCCGCCATGGGCAAGGATCTCGACTCCGAAGAACTGACGATGGACAACGACGGCACGCAATCGCAAAGCGCGATGATCAGCCTCGGGCATCCTCGTCGCGCGTGGGAATTCACCTCGCTCTCGAACGAGCGCGACCGCCCCAGCCTCGCGATTCCGAAGGCTCAGATCATCGTCGATGTGCTGGAGAACTTCGGCTGGCGTGCCTCGCGACAGGAACCGAAGAGCGTGCGCGAGACGGCGGCCAACGTGCGCCAGCCAGCGATCCTGGCGAACGGGTCGCTGGGGCGCTGGGTCAGCACCTTGAGCGAAAACAGCGGCATCACCACGCTCGCTCTGCAGCCGAAGCTGACCGCGAGCGAACTCATTGAGCAAGTCTTCCTGCGCCTGCTCACGCGGCATCCGACGAGTGAAGAACGTGCGACCTTCACCGAGTATCTGAGCCCAGGATTCAAAGAACGCATCATTCCGGAGGGCCAGCGCCCGCCGCCCGTGCAGCTTCCGCCGCTGAAGTATGTCGCGTGGTCGAATCACCTCTCCGCTGGTGCCAACAGCATCAAGATCGAGATGGAAAAACGCGCCCGCGAAGGCGATCCGCCCACCACCGCCCTGCGAGCCGACTGGCGCGAGCGACTCGAAGACATGGTCTGGGCCACGATCAATTCGCCCGAGTTCGTGCATCTGCCGTGATCACTTCATCGGCTGCCCAAAAGCGGTCTTTGCATAAGACCGCTTTTGGAATATAATGGTTGCCATGAACGACCTGATCAGAGAAGCGGTGCGGGAGAAACTTGGCGATGCCACCTCACGTCCTTTTCCAGCTCTCACGGCGCGAGAGGCCGACACCTCGGCGATACCGGGCAAGGCGCGAGCTGTGATAGGGATGCGGCGGGCGGGCAAAACGACCTTTCTGCACCAGTGTCTCGCAGCCCGACTGGCGCAAGGCACGCCCAAGGAGCAACTGGTGTATTTCAACTTTGAAGACGAGCGGCTCGACGGTCTGGAAGCCGCTGATCTTGGCGTTCTGCTGGACGAATATTACCGCTCGTTTCCATCGCTCCGTCAGGCTCAATGTGTGACCTGGTGTCTTGATGAAATCCAGATCATCCCTGGCTGGGAAAAATTTGTCCGCCGCATGATGGACAGTGAAAACGTCGAAGTTTTTCTCAGCGGCTCATCCGCCCGCATGTTGAGCCGCGAGGTGGCCACCACCATGCGCGGACGGGCGCTGGAGACAGTGATCACGCCCTTCAGCTTCCGCGAGTTCGCCCGCTCACGCGGGTTGACAGTTCCTGAGGCCAGTCGGGTGCTCAGCGCCGCGCAGCAATCCGCCTGGCTGGCCTGTTTTGACCAGTATCTGGAATGCGGCGGCTTTCCCGAGGCCGGCCAGGAGAGCATGAAACCGCACCGGATTGGCCTCCTACAGGGCTATGTGGACACGGTGATCTTTCGTGACGTGGCCGAGAGGCATGGCATCGCCAACCTGTCCGCGTTGCGTGCCTTTGTTCGGCAACTGCTGAGGCAGCCGGCCAGCCTGCTCAGCGTCACGAAAATCCACGCGGACTTTCGCTCGCGCGGCATCAGCATCTCCAAAGAAACGCTACTGGCCCTGCTTGGTCATCTGGAGGACGCCTTTCTCGTCTTCACCGTGCCCGTGGCCAGCCGCTCGGAGCGCCGCCAGCAGGTGAATCCCAGAAAGCTCTATGTGGCTGATCACAGCCTCTCCGCCGCCTTCAATCCCGCGAGCGGTCCGGATCGCGGACATCACCTGGAAAACCTCGTCGCCTGTGAGCTGATGCGTCACGGCATGTCACTGGCTTATGTGAAAACACAGCAAGGCCACGAGGTGGACTTCCTCGCCACCGCGCAGGACGGACATGAACAGCTCATCCAGGTGGCCTCGGAACTCGGCAAGCCGGAAACCTTCGAGCGCGAAGTCCGCGCCCTGCTCGGTGCTGGCACGGAATTTCCGCAGGCACAAAAAATCCTCATCGCCGAAACCCAGCCGCCTCGGGGTGCGGTCCTTCCGAGTGATGTGAAGCTGGTGCCTGCCTGGCGCTGGCTGTTGCATCCTTTATGAAGCCTCCAGTTTTATCTTTATGCCTGTCTCAAACCACGTCTCAAACCAGTCCAGCCCGGCGGACAAGATCGCGCTTTTCCGCTCGCTGTTTCGGGGGCGGTCGGAGGTGTATCCGGCACGGTTTGAGTCTGTGAAGACGGGGAAATTAGGGTATTCGCCGGTTTGTGGGAATGAGTGGGTGCGTGGCATCTGCGAGAAGCCGCGCATCAAGTGTGGGGATTGTCAGCAACAGAAATGGCTGCCGGTGACGGATGAGGTGATCCGGCGGCATCTTTCGGGGGTGGATGACAGGGGGAAGGCGTTCGTGGCGGGGGTGTATCCCATGCTGCTGGATGAGCGGTGCTTTTTTCTGGCGGTGGATTTTGATGAGGGGGACTGGGCGGCGGATGCGCGGGCTTTTTTGGAGACTTGCGAGAGGCTGAAGGTGCCTGCGGTGCTAGAGAGATCGCGCAGCGGCAAGGGCGGGCATGTGTGGGTGTTTTTCGCGGAGGCGATCCCGGCGGCGCTGGCGAGAAAACTCGGGGCGCATGTGCTGACGGAGACGATGGAGCGCAGGCCGGAGGCGGGAATGAAGTCGTATGATCGCTTCTTCCCGAATCAGGACACGCTGCCTCGCGGGGGGCTTTGGGAACTTGATCGCGCTGCCGTTGCAGAAAGGGGCGCGGGAGAACGACAATAGCGTGTTTGTGAATGAGAAGCTGGAGCCGTTTGAAGATCAGTGGGCGTTCTTGGCGGGTGTGCGGCGCATGACGAAGGCCGAAGTGGAGACCATCGTGCGCGAGGCGGAGGGACGTGGTCGTGTGATTGGCGTGCGGATGGCCGTTCCCGATGATGAGGATGCGGCGGAGCCGTGGAAGCTGCTGCCATCGCGTCGGCGTGACTCGCTGCCAGTTGGCGAGATGCCTGCGAGCCTCGAACTGGTGCTGGCGGACCAAGTTTATGTGCCGAAGTCCGCGTTGCCGCCATCGTTGCGCAATGCGCTGATTCGCATCGCGGCGTTTCAGAACCCGGAGTTTTACAAGGCGCAGGCGATGCGGATGCCGGTGTGGGACAAGCCGCGCATCATCTCATGCGCGGAGGATCATGCGGAGCACATTTCGCTGCCGCGTGGTTGTTTGGAGGAGGCGCTCAGTCTGCTGAAGATGCTGAAAATCAAAACGACACTGAAGGATGAGCGATTCGGTGGAAAGCGTCTGGAATTGACCTTCAGCGGCACTTTGCGGCCTGAGCAGGAAGAAGCAGGCGCGGCGATGCTGGCGCATGATTGCGGGATTTTGGCAGCGACGACGGCTTTTGGCAAAACGGTGCTCGCTGCCTGGTTGGTAGCTCAGCGTGGTGTGAACACGCTTATCCTCGTGCATCGGCAGCAGCTCATGGAGCAGTGGGTGGAGCGGCTTTCGCAGTTTCTTGGCCTCAAAACGACTGAGATCGGCCGCTTGGGTGCCGGGAAGAAGAAGCTGACAGGAAACATCGACGTGGCGCTGATCCAGAGCTTCGTGCGCAAGGGCGTGGTGAGTGATGCAGTGGCAGATTACGGCCATGTGATCGTGGATGAGTGTCATCACCTCTCAGCGCACAGCTTTGAGCTCGTGGCTCGTCGGGTGAAGGCGAAATACGTCACCGGTTTGTCCGCCACGGTGGCGCGGAAGGACGGGCATCATCCCATCATCTTCATGCAATGCGGGCCGGTACGGCATCGCGTGGATGCGCGGCAGCAGGCGGCGGAGCGGCCCTTCACGCATGAGGTGCTGGTGCGGCCCACGGGCTTCGTGCCGGGCGGCGAGCCGGAGGAGGACAAGCGCATGGAGTTTCAGCGTCTTTGCGATGAGGTGATGCGCTCCGAGCGCCGGAATGCGCAGATCATCGCCGAGGTCGGGCAAGCCGTGCGTGCAGGAAGATCGCCCATCGTGCTGACGGAGCGCACGGAGCATCTGGAGATGCTGGGAAAGGGGCTGCGCGAGGTGCTGCCGCACGTCATCACGCTGCAAGGCGGCATGGGGAAGAAGTCGCTCATGGCGGCGCTGGATCAGTTGAAGACCATTCCTGCGGACGAAGGCCGCGTCGTCATCGCCACCGGGCGCTTTGTTGGCGAGGGATTCGATGATGCGCGATTGGACACGCTGTTTTTGACCATGCCCGTCTCCTGGCGCGGCACGGTGGCGCAGTATGCGGGGCGGCTTCACCGGCTCTACGAGGGCAAAAAGGTGGTGCAGGTCTATGATTATGCCGATCTCGATGTGCCGATGCTCTCCCGCATGTTCGACAAGCGTTGCGCGGGCTACGAAGCGGTCGGCTACACGATTTTGCTGCCCGCAAGTGCGCTGCCCGGCTGGCCGCAGGAGGTGCCGCTGCCGGTCGATCCGCAATGGAAGGCCGACTACGCCGCAAGTGTGCGCCGCTTGATCCGTGACGGGGTGGACACGCCGCTCGCGCAGCTCTTTGTGCATGCGACACGACCTCCAGCAGATGATGCCGTGGGTGCCGGGCGCGCTCGCAGTGCCAGCGAAGCCTTCATTTTCCGCCGCTTCGAAACACTGCCGACTTTGAAGGGCCAGTTCCGCCTCAATGCGCTGCTGCCGATCCCCTTTGATGATCGCGGCCAGATGGAGGTGGATCTGCTGAGTGAAAAGGCGAAGCTGGTCATCGAGATTGATGGCGGTCAGCATCTCGGAGATGCCGCCGCATATCGTCGTGACAGGAGGAAGGACGCGCTGCTGCAAACGCACGGCTACCTCGTGCTGCGCTTCCTAGCGGATGATCTCGGGAAGGAACTGGAGAGCGTGCTCGACACCGTGATGCGCGTGATGGCGGGACGGGAGCGAAGATCTATCGAATGTCCACCAAGCCGCAAGTTGTGATGCTTGTGCCATAGAGCGCGAAGTTCCTGGATTGAATGCCGTAGTATCTGCAACAAATCCTGTTCCGTTCTTCTCATGAAAAGACGTTCCCTTCTCAAACTCGCCGGTGCGGCAGGTGTCGCCGCGAATGCTGACCTCGCCTTGATGGCGAAAGACGCCGCGCATGTCGCGCACTTTCCCATGGGGAAGGCGGAGCACTGCATTCACATCTGGCTCGGCGGCGGTGCCGCGCAGGTGGACACTTGGGACCCGAAGATGCTCGGCGATGCCAAGGCGAAGAAGGCGGGCAGCTATTATCCGAGCATCGAGACCTCCGTGCCCGGCGTGAAGGTCACCCAGCATCTCTCGCGCTGCGCGAAGATGATGGAGCACATCACGGCGATGCGGACGGTGAATCACGATGTCATCGACGAACACGCTGCCGCCTCGAATCGCATGCACACCGGGCGCAATGTCAGCGGGACGACCGTGTATCCCTCGCTCGGGTCCATGATCGCCAGCAAGCGTGGTGCCGCCGCTGAAGGCGTGCCCTCGTATGTGCTCATTGGTTATCCGAACTTTTCACGCGGCCCCGGCTTCCTCGGCGCGAAAGCTGGTTTCCTCTACCTCCTCGACACCGAGGCCGGTCCTGCCGGTCTCAAGCGTCCCGAACACATCCTCGATCCGCGTCAGAGTCGCCGCGAGGATCTGCTCTCCACCTTGCGACACAGTGCGAAGGACCTCCGCGCCGGACCGATGATCAACGAATACGACACTGCGCTGGAAGAGAGCCTTCAACTCGCCGGGCCGAAATTCATGGAGGTCTTCGATTTGAAATCCGAAAAGGGCGAGCTGCGCAGCGCCTACGGCAGTGAATTCGGCCAGCGCTGCCTGCTTGCGCGTCGCCTCATCCAGCGCGGCGTGCGATTCATCGAGGTCTCGCACAATCTCAACTTCGTCAATGGCACAGGCTGGGACACGCACAACCAGGGTCAGATCAAACAGCACGTGCTCATCGAAGATCTCGATCAGGCGCTGAGCACGCTCATCAACGATCTCAAGGCCCACGGCCTGCTCGACAAGACACTCATCGTCGTGAACACCGAATTCGGCCGCCCGTCCGAGTTCGACGGCGGCGGCGGACGCGGGCACCAGGGCAGCGCCTTCAGCGTCGTGCTCGCTGGTGGCGGCCTCAAACATCACGGCGCCTGGGGCGTGACCGACGACCTCGCCAAAAAGCCCGTCGAAAATCCCTGCGGCGTGCCGGATCTCTTCGCCACCATTCTCGCCACGCTCGGCATCGACCCGTCCAAAGAACTCCACGACGGCGACCGCCCCGTTCCCATCACCGATCGTGGTCAGCCTGTGCGGGCCTTGATTGGCTGAGGTCAGTCCACCATTTCCAGCTCACTAAACGAGGCGGTAACGAGGAACTCCGGGTGTTCTGTGTTTGGGTTCACACAGGGCATCCAGCCTGGGTGAACGGCGTCAGTGAGTCCTTTCAAGGCAATGATCACGAACGCCATTTACTGATGGCAAGGCCCACCCAGATCCCTGCGGCAAATCCGACAATCGCGAACCGACTGCTTTCAGGAAGTTGTTCTGACAGCAGACCGAAACCCACTGAGAACACGGAGAGGATCAAAAATGAAATGAGCAAAAGAGGCACGTCTCGCATGCCGAAGTCGCTTGGACGAAACGACCGGTGTCTCGAACTGGCAGGGGCGTTGAATTTCTCAGGAGTGGCGCCTCGGAGTTCATCTTCGAGCCGTTCGACTTCAGTTTTGGCATCCGCTAAGCTCGATGCGGCAAACTGCCGATAAATCTTAATGGCTTCGATCTTGTTGCCTTGGAATAGGCAGTCTTTGATTTGCTCGAATGATGGTTCAGGGATGGATGGAGTCATCGCGGTGCGAGGGTGAGAATGCCAAACGACGCAGGCACATGGAAATCTGGCTTCTCGGTCTGCGGATTGACCCAGGGCATCCAGCCGGAGTGGACGGAGCCATCGGGCTGGTGATGAAACTCGGCGCGGTAGATGCCGACATGCATTTCCTGTGAGCGCAGCACCTTCATGTCACGCAAGGTGTCTAGCGGGATG